>JBHWQC010000129.1:0-7823 GCA_043425375.1 Atopostipes sp. | reverse complement strand
GCACTTACCGCATCTACGTTTGCAGCTGCTCCTAGTAATAAAGTACCAATTGCTGCTGAAGCGATTCCGTTTTTGAATTTACGGATTGAATATTTATGTACTTTTTCAGTACTTTTTTGACGTTTCATTTCGTCATTGTTTCTTCCAACCATTGTCTCTCTCCTTTAATATAATTTGTTTTTGACTCGACAAAAATTGAGTGCCATCCCTTCCCACACAAGCGATAGAGTGCCTCCTTCTTCTTCAAGACAAAAAAATTATTGCTGTATTTTCTAAATCTTGCATCCAGTATACAACAACTAGTTAAAAAAGGAAAGGGCTATCAAAACAATTATGACTTTTTAGACAAAATTGTTCATATAAAATGCGAAGAACCCTTACCACTAAGGGATAAGGGCCCTTGTTTTTTATTTCACATTATGATATTCCACATACCAATTCGCGAAGCGCTGGAGGCCTTCTGCGATGGTGGTGCTTGGTTTATAGCCGATCGCCTCTTCGAGTTTGTCGGTGCTGGCGTAAGTAGCCGGCACGTCGCCGGGTTTGATCGGCTCGTAGATTTTTTCAAATTCGATTTCACGGCCGAGTGCCTTTCCGAGGGCTTTTTCCAACGTCAGGATAAAATCCATCAGTCTCACCGGCGTGTTGTTGCCAATGTTATACACCGTATGCGGCGCCTCTTCCCCATTTTCCGAAGGGGGGGTTTCCAGGAGGCCGATGATGCCTTCGACGATGTCATCCACATAGGTGAAATCGCGGTACAGATCGTTTTCG
This sequence comes from Atopostipes sp., assembly GCA_043425375.1. Classification (GTDB taxonomy): domain Bacteria; phylum Bacillota; class Bacilli; order Lactobacillales; family Carnobacteriaceae_A; genus Atopostipes. The sequence continues at coordinate 7,049 of JBHWQC010000129.1, read as the reverse complement.
AAGTTGCCGTCGTTGTAGATGCGGATGGGTTCGTTGTCGAAGAACATGTTCGCAAACTTGAAATAAGCCATGTCGGGTCTCCCCATCGGGCCGTACACCGTGAAAAAGCGCAGGCCGGATGCGGGAATGCCGTAGAGGTGGCTATAAGTATGGGCCATCAGCTCATTGGATTTTTTTGTAGCCGCGTAGAGGGAAACCGGGTTGTCGACGCGGTCGGATTCCTCGAAGGGCACTTTTTTATTGGCGCCGTAGACAGAACTCGAGGAGGCGTAGATAAGGTGGTCGACTGGGTAGGCGCGGCAGGCTTCGAGGATATTGTGGAAACCCACGATGTTGCTTTGAATATAGACGTCTGGGTTTTCGATTGAGTATCTTACGCCTGCCTGCGCCGCGAGGTTGATGACTATATTTGGACGACTTTCTTCAAATAATGCAGCGACTTTTTCCTTGTCGGAAATGTCGAGTGTTAGAAAAGTAAAGTTTTCTTTGTTTTTAAGGGTTTTGAGACGCTCGTGTTTTAGATTGACATCGTAGTAATCATTCAAATTGTCGATTCCAATGACCGTGTGGCCTTCGTTTAAGAGTGCTTTGCTTAAAAAAGCACCGATAAAACCGGCTGCCCCTGTAACCAATACTGTTTTTGACATATTTTCCACCTATCTCTTTGTAGTTTTTAAATTATCCGTCAAAATTTCTGATTTTGACGGATATATTCACACTTATTCGTCAAAATCTTAGTTTTTGACGAATATAATACTTTTAACCGTCAAATTTTTATTTTTTGACGAATATCCCGCGGTTTATTCGTCAAATTTGGAGTATTTGACGGATAAAGTACGTTTTTTATGAAATGCGCATATATTTGGGCTGCGACAAATCAAAAGCCGCTCTATTTTTATCAAGCACGATCTTCGTATTGATATAATGTGCGCTTTTTCGTTTACCCACTCGCTTGAAGTGTTTCGTCAGGTGACGAAACACGGTGCTCTCAGAGACTTCACCGCCAAAAAAGTCAGTCAGCGCTTTTGTGGTCAGCTCCCTCTCTGGGTAGATCACACCATATTCACAGATCGTGCGCACAATCGCTTCTTCATACGGCTCATACATGCCACATCGGCAAATAAGATAGTTTTTATCCCGCTTCAAGTTAAAATGATTGCAGTGGCAACAATGAATCCCCCCTCTCACCCCGGTTTTCATTTCACCTGGGAGGTCTTGTTCTTTGGAGGGCTTGCCAATTTCAAAATGGTCGAGTGTTTGTAGATAAGTCGCGGTGGGGATGGGCCGATTTTGCGGGGTTCGGTCAAAAGCCGCCAACTGACGGATAAAGTGCTGCAGCTGATTAAGCATCAAAACGTTGAGCCCCGCGATCGGGTCGTGCAGCTGGACCGAATTGTGTTCGCCGGTAAAGGCAAGCACCCCTTGTACAGTCGGCGTTTGCAGGATTTCCTGCACATTCGCCACAACCTTTTGCGCCTGACTAAAGGGGTTGTGGCCGATAATCTTGCCGTTGATAAAACATTGATTGTTTTGGAGTTCCAATGCGCCTAAATAATTCTTCACTTCAAAAGCCACCGGTCCCGCTTGCGTAAGCAGCAACAAATCGCACTCAAATTCACCAAAGTGCTCCAGCCACAGATTGCGGATACCTACCCAATTTGGCAATCCGAAAGTTTTGAGATAGTCGATCAGGCGCTCCTCGCCCTCGAGTCCCTTTTCTAACCGATACAGCTCATCTTTAAATTTCTTGTGGTGCTTCAGTCCTCCACGCTTATCGATTTCTTGAAGCATTTCCAACTTCGTCGGCTTCATTCCCAATACTTGTTGTTTCTCTGTTTTTAGTATTTTCAAAAAAATCACCTCTATTATATATATTTGCAATTTTTTTGAATTTCCGTTAATAAACTTTATTGTTTTTAGTGAAAAGGAGTCTTATCCGTCAAATTCTATGATTTTGACGAATATCTACGAACTTATTCGTCATTTTTTCAGATTTTGACGGATATATCTATTTTGACCGTCAATTTCTTGTTTTTTGACGAATAAACGGCTTTTAATCGTCAAATTCCAAGATTTTGACGAATATGGGCTTATTTTTCTTCGAAAATAGTTTGGACGCGCTCGTAACTTTCGAGTGTGCCGATATCATAGCGCTGTCCCTGAAATTGAAAGGCATAGACTGGTTTCTTCTCCAGTAAGTACGGGATAAAATGGCCGGGTGCATCCGCATTATAGCCGGCGTCTAAATACTTTTGGAACTCTTCTAAGGTTTCTTTTTGATATAAATAAAAAGCGGGTACCGCAAATAAAGACTTCGGCTGTTTTGGCTTTTCTTCAAAAGAAAGCACACGGGATTCTTCATCTAACTCTACAATACCGGCGCGCTTTCTTTGCGCCTCGTCTTCCTCTGGGTAAGCGGTGATAATATCAGTCCCTACTCTTTCAAAATAAGTCGCAAAATCTGTGAGTTCAAAATCAAAGAGATTATCGCCAGCAACGACCATTAAATCGTCGTCTAAATCTAACTCGTCAATCACAAATTGAATATCGCCAATTGCGCCTAAGCGGTTTTCGTTTGTAGTCGTGCCATCATTGACTACGGTAAATTCTTTGGAATATTCTGCCTCTTTTGCCCACTGTTCAAAGTGGCCAGCAAATTTATCGTTGGTGACAATAATAATCTCGTCAATTGCGTCCACGCGGTCCATTTTCTCTACAATATAATCCAGAATCGTTTCCCCAGCCACTTCCAGTAATGGCTTGGGTTGATTTTTAGTTAATGGATACAAACGCGTGGCATAACCCGCGGCTAATACTAAACCTTTCATTTTATACCAGTGCCTCCCCATCTTTGACGTAGCGTGCGCCATCCGCGGTTTCTGCAAAATTCACTTCATAGCGGTCGGCGTATTCGGGGTGCGCTTTGGGAAACACCGCATCAATCGCGGCTTTAATCTCTTCTTTATAAGCAGGGTCAACCAGTCCAATCACGGATCCTCGGAAGCCGGCACCACTCGGACGGGCTCCATAAACCCCGTCTGATTCGCGAAGCACATCAATAATCGTAGCCATTTCTGGGATGCCTGTTTCGTAGTTGTTGAAGGTGCTGTCGCTGGACTCAAACATCAGCTCGCCGAATGTGGCGATATCGCCCTGGGCCCAGGCTTCCTTGCCTTTCAATACGCGCGCTTGTTCGGTGTAAAAATGTTTAGCGCGGCGGCCGAAGCGACCCGGCAAGTCGTTTTTATACTGTTCGTAGATTTCTGGTGAAATGTGGCGCAAACGCACGTCGTCAAGCGGCGTGACTTCCGAGCCGTTGTAAATATTCTCCCACTCCTGCATCAACCAACCGGCCACGCGACACTCATCGGTACGGTTGTTGAAACCAGAGTCGGTCAGCTGCTGGGTGACGCCGGAATAGACGATAACAACTTCAAAATCCGGGAAGTCCTCGCCCTTTGGCACCAGCTCGTATTCGTTGGTTTCGCAATCCATCACCATCAAATGGTCGTCCTGGCTCAAAATGTTAGCGGATTGGTCGAGAATCCCGTTTTTCAAGCCCATGAAATTGCGCTCGGCCGACGAATTGTAGTCGATGAGTTGCAGTTTCGACAGCTCAATATTGTTGACATCACACAGCGCCATCAAATAAGCCGTCAACACCGCCGCCGAAGAGCTGAGCCCGCCAATCGGCAAGTCACCGCCCAACACGCCGTTGATGCCGACGGTTAATTCATAATCTTCCCGCAGCGCCGTGACCGCCCCACGCAAATAATTCCCCCAGAAACCTGGGAGGAAGTCGAGTTCTTCATCCGCTAAGCGGAAATTTTCCTCGCCTTTAAAATTCAGGCTGAACACATTGACCACGCCGCCGTGATTCGGTGCATAGACAAAATCGATATTGCTGTCGAGCGCCATGCCCGTCACGCGGCCATTTTGATGGTCCGAATGGGCGCCCAGCGGACAGATTCTTAAGGGGGATCGCACCAGACGGATATCTTTATCCGTGAAATGTTTTTTAAATACTTCTAATTCTTTTGACATAATCGTTTCCTTTGACTTTTTATTATTTTTCTTCTCTAAGTACAAATTGTAACACACGCTAGTGCTTTTTTGGATGCGATTTTTCATTTCTATGCTAAAATTGGTTTAATCTAGTTTATGAGAGGACGATTAAAATGTCAGGAAAAGAATATATCGAACGCGTCTTAAAAACCGTCCGCGAAAAACATGCGGACAAACCCGAATTTATCCAAGCCGTCGGTGAGTTGCTGCCGACATTGGAGCCGTATTTAGACGAGCATCCCGAAATTGAAGATCATAGCTTGCTTGAAATTATATTGGAGCCGGAGCGAGTAATTCAATTTCGTGTGCCATGGGAGGATGACGACGGGAAATTTCATGTCAATTTAGCCTGGCGGGTGCAATACAATTCGGCTTTGGGGCCTTATAAAGGCGGGATTCGCTTTAACTCGACGGTAAACGAAAGCATTCTGCGTTTTTTAGGCTTTGAACAAACCTTTAAAAACTCCTTGACCAATCAGCCGCTGGGGGGCGGCAAAGGGGGCAGTGATTTTGATCCGCGTGGCCGCTCGGACCGAGAGATTTTACGGTTTGTGCAGAGTTTTATGACGGAGCTCTCTAAATATATCGGCCCTGATTTGGATGTGCCGGCTGGGGATATGGGGGTCGGCCACCGGGAGATTGGCTACATGTATGGCCAGTATAAGCGGCTGCGGCAAGCGGAACCGGGTGTCTTAACCGGCAAGCCGACCGGTCAATGGGGCAGTTTTGGCCGCACGGAAGCGACGGGTTATGGCGTGGTCTATTTTGCCGAGCAGGCGCTGTGGGATTTGGATGAGCGGTTGCGTGGCAAAAATGTTGTAGTCTCTGGGACGGGGAACGTCAGCACTTATACCGTAGAGAAAGCGACTCAATTGGGGGCGAAAGTGATTGCGGTCTCCGATAGCCAAGGCTATGTGGTAGATAAAGATGGCGTCAAGGCCTCCACTCTAAAAGATTTGCATTCGCGAGGCAGCGGAGCTTTGAAATATTATACCGAGTTCAAACCAGAGGACGAGTACTTTTCGGGTGAATCGGTCTGGTTGGCGGATTTGGCTTATGAAATGGCCTTCCCGTGCGCCACGCAAAATGAAATCGACGAAGAGATGGCGTTAAATATGGTGGAGCGATGCGGTGTGCAGGCGATTTTTGAAGGCGCCAATATGCCGAGTACCGATGCCGCAGTGAAGATGTTTAAAGAAAATGATGTGTTGTACGGCTTGGGTAAAGCGGCCAATGCCGGCGGAGTCGCGGTCTCGGCTTTAGAAATGGCGCAAAACTCGCAGCGTGAACAATGGACCTTTGAAGAAGTCGATGAGCGATTGCGTGAAATTATGGCCGATATTTATCAGTTGTGCAGTGAGACGGCTGAGAAATATATCGGCGATCGGCACAATTTACAAGCCGGCGCCAATATCGCCGGCTTTGCGCGAGTGGCGGATGCGATGATGGTGCAGGGATTGGTTTAAGAATATGAAAAAGGGAGTGCTAGCTGCTGGCTAGACTCCCTTTTACAATTTTACTCGTCACTATCTGCTTATTTTGACCAGTAAATGCTACTTTATTCGTCAAAATTCGTTAACTTTGACCAGTAAAATTTATTTATTTGTCAAAACTCTCTAACTTTGACGAGTAAATCTCTATTTACTCGTCACTACTCGACCATTTTGACCAGTAAACGACAACAATTAATTGATTCGCATGTATTTTGGTTGTTCTAAGTGGAAATCTGGCTTCACTTGTTCGAATACCCTCTTAGGATTTATAAATTTCGCGCTTCTATAAGTCCCGTGTTGTCTGAAGTGTTTCGTCAGGTGACGAAACACGGTGCTCTTGGAGATCTCTCCAGCAAAAAAATCTGTCAGTGCTTGGGTAGCCAAATCCCTCTCTGGGTATATTACGCCATATTCACATATCGTTCGCACGATGGCTTCTTCACGCGGCTCATGCATTCCACACGGACAAATAAGATAGGCTTTATTCGTCTCCAAGTTGAAACGGCTGCAGTGGCAGCAATGGATGCCCCTTCTCATACCGGTTTTCATTTCACCTGGAAGGCCTTTTTCTTTGGTGGGTTTGCCGATTTCAAATTGGTCGAGTGTTTTTAGCAGGGCTTCAGTGTTGATCGGCTGCTTGCGCGTATTTCTTTCTTGCTGCGCGATTTGCCAGATGTACTGCTGCAACTCATTCAGCATCCGTACCTCGATTCCCGAGACCGGATTGTGTATCTGAATTGAGTTGTGCTCCCCGGCGAAAGCGAGGACTCCTTGAAGCGTCGGCGTCTGCAAAATCTCGCTCAGATTGGCCATTACTTTTTGCGCCTGACTGAAAGGATTGTGGCCGATGATTTTCCCATTCAGCAGGCACTGGTTATTTTGAAGCTCCAGCTTGCCGGAATAGTTTTTGATTTCAAAGGCAATTGGGCCGGTGTTTGTAAGGAGCAGAAGATCACATTCAAATTCCCCGTAGTGCTCCAGCCAAATGTTACGAAGCACCGTCCAATGAGGAGCACCGAATTTTTCTAAGTACTCAATTAGGCGCTCCTCGCCCTCTTGCCCCTTTTCCAGCCGGTACAACTGGTCTTTGTATTTTTTGTGGTGCTCGAGTCCCCCGCGCTTATCGATTTCTCTTAACATTTCCAATTTTGTCGGCTTTACTCCACACAACTTTTGTTTTTCCGTTTGTCGTATTTTCAAAAAATCACCTCTATTATATATATTTGCAATTTTTTTGAATTTCCGCGAAAAAACTTTAATGTTTTTTGTGAAATGGGCGGTTACTGGTCATTATCGTCTAGTTATGACGAGTAAAGTTCTGTTTACTGGTCAATGAAAGCTTATTGTGACGAGTAAAATTTTGTTACTCATCAAAAATCAAAAAAATGACCAGTAAAGGGGAATTTACTGGTCACTACTTGCCTATTTTGACGAGTATTTCCAAGAGTAGACGAAAACACCGGCTAAACCAAGGATCGTCAACACAAAGCC
>JBHWQC010000128.1:0-7719 GCA_043425375.1 Atopostipes sp. | reverse complement strand
CAAAGTCTTTGTATGAAACGATGTGGGTTCCATTAGCTGAAGAGGGTATACTTCCTCAAATATACTTTGATATTTGTAACAGCTGTGGAGTAGAGAAAGAGTTACGTATGTATGGAGATAATGATAAAGATAAACGCTGTTATGAATGTGGAAAAGAATAAAATGATTTAGAAACATTTAAGTAGATGTCTTAAACCCAGATAATAATCGGGGCTTTTTTGTCCGTAAATTTTATATAAATAGCGGTATCATTATAATTACAAGTGGTAAACTATTAATATTATATCGTCTTTCATTCATTATATTGGAGGTGAAGTGTTGAATTTTAAATCTAAAAAAGATGTTTGGCTTTCTGTACTTATTTGGGGAGTAATCATTTTAATGTTTTTTATAATGATAACTGAACAAAATATAGTGGTGTATATTGTCGGAATATTAAACAATGCACTGCTATTATGGATATGGTTTGGGACTAGTTATAGAATTGACGATGAAGCGCTTATAGTCAGATCAGGGCCTTTTAAAAGTACAATAGATATTAAAACTATAAAAAAATTAAAAGCTACAAAAACACTATTAGCAGGACCAGCGCTATCTTTAGATAGAATAGAAATTCAGTATAAAACTTATGATACCGTAATTGTATCCCCGAAAGATAAAATCGAATTTATTGAAACTTTATTAATTAAAAATAACTCGATTGAAGTCGATGATTGACTTATTCTGCGGAGTAGGGATGTCCTCATTACCATTTGCAACACGCGTGAAACTTCTTGCTGGTAAAGAAATTGTCGAGACTACAATAGAATCAGCAAAACAAAATGCTAAAGATAACGAAGTTACAAATACTTACTTCCTCGCAAAAGATATAACACGGCTCAAAGACTTTGGCGATGAACTAAAAATCGTATAAATTGTAGCCCTATTCCCACATACGGTGCACGTTGAGACGGTAGTATTGATGTCAAGGATTGATTAGTAAGAGTATAGAAACATGTTTAAATAAGCACTTTCCGTGATTTGAAATCTGGTTGTATTCTAGGAGGATAATCACGGTTTTTTATTATGTGGGTACTTATCCAAGATAGGTAGGTTACATGGTTGAACAGAGAATCAGGATATTGATGCAATGAGTTGATAAGAATACTGTCAATATCGTTGTGAGTAGATAGAATAATTGTCGAAAAATTAGAAAACAATTACATTAAAAATTGACCCAGTCAATAAAACGAATTATAATAAATATTATATTGGAACATTGCCCTGAGCCAGGAGGTGAGAACGTGATAGGATTAGAATATATTTTAAACCTCTATAATCTCCAACATATAGAACTTGCAGAAAAACTTGGTATTAAAAAACAAAATATAAACATGTGGGTAAAAGGGCGACAGAACATTCCAAAGAAATATCTACCCGTTTTAGAAGAACTTTTTGGAATTAATGCGTCTTACTTTGGACGTGAGCTTACAGAAATTGATCAGTTGGAGATCCAGAAGGAAAAGCTGAAAAAAGAACTCAAGCCTGTAGTCAAGAAGCATGAGCAACAGTTTTCTTTGGGTGAGATGAATGATCTCGTTGAAGTTCCTATTTACGATAAAGAAGAAATGCATGCCATCGAACGAGATATTGAAAAAGCAAAACTCATATCAAGATTTAAGGATGCAATGGATTTAGTAGATAATAATCCATATTTACAGACCTACAAGCTCATCGTAGAGCTGCTTGAAAAAGTACAGCATGAATCCGTTTTACACAAAACGATTGAAGCGCTGGCTCATTATTATGAAGTATTACCCGATTGGGTAAACAGCAAACCAGAACAAGAAGTCTTTGAAGGTGAAATATTCGAAGTCTTTGATAATCATAACTATTAAACATTTGGAGGAAAAAGATGACTGAGAAAACAGGAAATATTGGATTTGAAGAAGACCGAGATGAATACGAAGCAGAGAACATCTTCTGGGTTCCAAAAGAAGCGAATAGTTTGCCAGCGTTGAAGGAAAAGCTGGTGGAGAACTTTGGACATCTACTAGCATAATTAAGACTGTAGTTAAGATGTTTAAACGATGGCGAGAGGAGGCGGCTATTTGTTTGTAGGAGATACTATGATTAATTCAATTGAAGAAAATAAAGATAGAAATATCGATTCGATTAGCTCGACTGATATTCTTGAAAATACAATACGTGAACAAATGCCTGGTATATTGGATATTTTGTTAATTGATCGAACGACATCAACTTCGAAGAAGAAAAAAAATATTATATGGGCAAACGAAAATTATGTGAAGTTCGGTTCAAAAGCTTATGCGGCAACTGCTCAGATGTTACCTGAATTAGTTACAGGGCGAATGGGAAATATCATTAAACCGCGTGCTCTCAAATCTAAAGAGATGCAAAAAGAACGAACTAAATCAAAAGCAGAAGTGTTCACACCTATCTGGATTGTGAAGAAGCAAAATGATGAGATTGAAAAAGATTATATAAACGATGAATTGGAAACGTATGTGAAGCGGACTTGGTTAGAGATTACAGCTGGTGAAGCGCCCTATATGGCGACTCGTTATAATATGGAAACCGGTGAAATTGTGCCACTTACTAAACGGGTTGGCTTTGTCGATAGGAAACTTAAACGTATCAATGCAGAAGTTGACGATAAAGCAGAATGGCAACGTTTAGTGGTTGAAGCGTATAAATCAAGCTATGGTTTTGAGTGGAGTGGTGACTCACTTTTACTTGCTAGGGAAAATCTTCTTTACACATACAGAGATTATTATTTTCAAAAATGGCTCGAAGAACCAACTTATGGCTTGTTTGCAAATATAGCGGAAATTATCAGTTACAATCTTTTTCAGATGGATGGTTTGAAGTATATCATCCCATTAACGGAAAAACGCGAAAAGATTCTTGAAGTACAAATGTCGCTTTTTGATTATGAAGAGCCAGAGGAACAATGGAGGATAAAGCCAGGAAAACGCGTAAAAATCATGAACTGGGAAACGAATAAAATGGAATTCTTTGATAAAGGAGTTAGGTAGATATGAGTGATAATACGGTTATCAAAACGACTAAAATCATTTATCCGCAAATTTACGCTTATACGTTGCCAACTATCCAAGACTATAATGGGTGGGTAAAAATCGGGTATACTGAACGTAAAAATGTTGATGAACGCATTAAGGAGCAAACAAAAACGGCGGCTATTAACTTAGCTTATGACAAATTGTGGTCTGAACCAGCAAAGTTCAATACTTCTGATGATTGGTTTAAGGACAAACAACTGCATACTTATTTGCGTAGGTACAAAAATATTGAACAGCGCACTAATACTGAGTGGTTTTTCTATAATGGGACACCAGAAAAATCCCATGCTGATTTTAATGATTTTCGTAATAATGAGAGAAGTCAGGTAAAGGAAAAATTGCAGTATACCTTGCGAAATGAGCAAGAAAATGCTGTTAATATGACGCTTGATTATGCAAAAAAATATAAAGGCGGCGAATTCTTGTGGAATGCTAAACCAAGATTTGGTAAAACACTCACAACGTATGATTTCATAAGAAAACTTGATGCGTCTAAAGTTTTAATCGTAACCAATCGACCGGCTATTGTAAATTCTTGGTTTGATGATTTTGAAAAATTCATTGCATGGCAAACGGACTATGCATTTGTTTCTACTAGTGATTCCTTGAAAGATCGTCCAGTAATGGATCGAGATGAATTTATAGGACAGATGATGGATGGCAAGAATAAAATGCTGGCCTTTATTTCACTTCAAGATTTAAAGGGAGCGATTTCATTTGGTGGAAACCACGACAAACTGAAATGGGTGAAAGACTTAGAATGGGATTTGCTTGTTATTGATGAATCTCATGAAGGGGTTGACACTTTTAAAACTGATATCGCGTTTGAAAATATCAATCGTAATTTCACACTACATTTATCGGGGACGCCATTTAAAGCAGTTGCATCAGGTAAGTTTTCAGATGATCAAATTTATAACTGGACATATGCTGATGAACAAGAGGCAAAAGCCGATTGGCCCATAGAGTCTGAAGAAAATAATCCCTACGACAAAATGCCTCGTTTAAGCTTATTTTCTTATCAGATGAGTCAAATGATCACTGATGAAGTAAATAAAGGTGCAAAAATTGACGGCGAGAACATTGATTATGCCTTTGATCTAAATGAATTTTTTGAAACCAATGATGCAGGGAAGTTTATCCACGAAGCAGATATAAAGAAATGGTTGGATTCTCTGTCTCATAATGAGAAGTACCCGTTTTCTACAAAAGAACTACGCGCTGAATTAAAACACACATTTTGGTTACTAAATCGCGTAGCTAGCGCGAAGGCTCTTGAGAAATTACTTAAGAATCATCCCGTTTTTGATAGCTACGAAATCATTCTTGCTGCAGGTGATGGTAGAACAACTGATGACCAAATCATCAATCAAAAGTCACTAGATCGTGTTAGAGATGCAATTGCAGAAAATGATAGAACTATAACATTATCAGTTGGACAATTAACGACTGGTGTGACGGTGTCTGAGTGGACAGCAGTACTCATGCTATCAAATATGAAATCACCAAGCCAGTATATGCAAGCGGCATTTCGTGCTCAAAATCCATGGGAGTATGAAGTGAATGGTGAAATGCATCAAAAAGAAAATGCTTATGTTTTCGACTTTGCACCTGAACGTACACTTACTATTTATGATGAATTTGCAAATAACCTATCGCGTAAGACGTCAAATGGTGGTGGGACAACCGAAGACCGTAAAGACAACATTAGAACCTTGTTAAATTTTTTCCCGGTCATTGCAGAAGATAATGAAGGAAAAATGGTCGAGCTTGATGTGAATCAAGTTTTAACTATTCCAAAAGTAATTAAGGCACAAGAGGTTGTTCGTCGTGGATTCATGTCTAACTTGCTATTCCAAAATATTTCAGGAATATTCGCTTCAGCTGGGGCGCGTGAAATCCTTGAGCAATTAAATCCTGTTGATAAAGGGAAAACTGTGCCACGTAAGACGGACGATCCGATTGATACTAAGGATGTAAAAGTTGATGACAATGGTGAAGTAACTGTTGAACAAGATATTGTAGTAGCGACAACAGAAGCTCATTTTGGCGAAAAAGTCTATGCAGATATAGAAGCGACAGTTGAAAAAGCAGCAGATGACGCGGCTAACAACTTATCAAATGTGGTTGCAACTAGCTTCAAACAAAGCACACAAGATGCTGTGAAAGAACTAGCAAAAGAAAACGGTTTAACGGCTAAAGTAGCAGAACAAGTTGTGCAACAAAGTGCTAATGTCATCGCACGTGAGGTTGAAACTGTTCAAAGGCAAGCTGAAATCAAACATAATGAAGCTGAAGTGGAATACAAGTCAATGGTTGCTGAATCGCATAATGACCCAATCAAGGTAGCAGAAGCAAAAGCAACTTACGAAGCTAAGAAACAAGAAATCGAAGAAAATTTCAAGAAAGAAGTTTTTGCGACTGTTGAAACTAAGACTAAGGAATTGTCGCAAAAAGCAACTGAAACAGTGCTTCAAAAAGCGGAAGAGAAGAAGAAAAATACAGTTGAAGATGATGTCCGTGCTCGCTTGCGTGGTTTTTCTCGTACAATCCCATCATTCTTGATGGCTTATGGTGAGCCTACAACAACGCTTGCTAACTTTGACATGACCATCACGGATTCAGTTTTCAAAGAAGTGACCGGCATCACCTTAGATCAATTCCGTACTTTGCGTGATACGTATAATTTCTTTGATCCAATCGTATTTGATGAATCATGTCAGGAGTTTTTGCGTAAACGTCAAGAGTTGGCTAACTACTTTGATGAAAGTCAAGAAGAGGACATTTTCGACTACATTCCACCGCAACAAACCAACCAAATCTTTACACCAAAAAGAGTAGTAAAGATGATGGTGGATAAGTTGCAGGAAGAAAGTCCAGAAGATTTCAGGAACCCAGATAAGACATTTGTTGATTTATACATCAAATCAGGTTTATATTTAACAGAAATCGTGAAGCGTTTGTATGTAGGATTAGAAGATCAAATTCCTGATAAAGATGCTCGTTTGAAGCACATTCTCGAAAACCAAATCTATGGCTTTGCGCCAAGTGAAATCATCTATAAAATAGCAAGGAATTTTATCTTTGGATTCGATGAAAATGCCAAGAATATCGATGATTCGCACGTCGTATATCTAGATACAATACCTTTTGCTCGTGGCGAAGGTAATTTTGAAATTAAATGTGATGAATTGTTTGGAGGTAGTAACTCATGAAATTTGACTATGTTGTAGGTAACCCACCCTACCAAGAATCGGTAGAAAAAACAGAAACTCAATCTCAAGCAAACTCAAAATGGGTCTATTATCTATTTCAGAATTTAGCTGATAAAATAGGTGGTAGGACTTCACTGATTTATCCATTTGGTGGATGGTTTGATAGTACTGGTAACTTCCAAGGGTTTGGGAAAAAGATTCTTAGTGATGGGCATACTGTTTCCATCAGAGCTTTTGAAGGTACAGGTGATAAGCGGGCATGGTATAGGACAGATAAAGAACCAGAACCGATTTTTGATGCTAATGCGAATTTATCTGCAGGTGTCTCCATCGTAAACAGAGATTTAACACAAAGACACGAAACGTATCAATACTCGAATAGAATTTATTCAGATGTAGTAGCAACTGTAAGCATTGATGAATGGATGAATTTGTCACCAGACCCTAGTTTCACAGTTGGAAGAAAATTATTTGGAGATCGTCTTGAGAAAACTGTTTCAAACAAGACTTTTGGAATTGAGAGTAACTTTGTTGAAAAGAATCCAACATTAGTTTCCGAAACACCAGAGGGGTTAAAAAACCCAATAAAGCTTTTGACAAATCATATGTCGGGGTCAGCAGGTCGTGCGAAATGGTTTTACGTTGAAAGGGATACAATTAAGAAAAATATAGAGCTGATTGATCAATATAAGATTGGAATGACTTCTGCTTATCCTAAGAAAAGCTTAGTTTCAGGTCAACCTACTATTGATAATGTGCATAAAAGAATCGGAGAGCTTATTGAGCTTTATCCGCCTAAAACGGCATTCGGTAGAAGTAAAATGCTAATTTTTAGCTCCCCAAATAGAATAGAGGCTGAAAACTTTATGAAATACACTCAGACTAGGTTTTTTGCCTACGCTGCATTAAATGAACCTAACCGTAGCTTCTCTTTTGGCTTTGTAATTCCATTGTTAGATTTCACATTATCTTCTGATATCAACTGGAAAAAATCAATTCCAGAAATCGACCAACAGCTATACCAAAAATATGGTCTGGACCAAAATGAAATTAACTTTATTGAGAACAAAGTGAAAGTGATAGATTAGGAAATGATAGGAGTGGAAATCGTGTACAGTGTTAAAGGAAAACAAGCTGCAAGGATTGAACCAATAACTTTTTCAGAACTAAATATGACAGAAAATGACATAGAAGAAATTTTAAGAAACAGCATTGATATGATCTGTGATGAAGAGGAATCTATGCTTATTGTTGGCAGGCAAGTTAGAAATGAAAAGAACGGAAGAAGTGATTTGACTGCGGTAGATAACAGCGGAAATATTGTGCTTATTGAAATTAAGAGAGATCGCAAGGATATTGAGCATCGCAGAGAAGCTTTTGAGTTTCAGGCAATAAGATATGCTGCGAGCTATGCAACAATT
>JBHWQC010000127.1:0-3881 GCA_043425375.1 Atopostipes sp. | reverse complement strand
GATCTTACTAAAAGTTTTGATAAAGATAGTTGTTATGAAAATCAGAAAATAATTCATTGATAAAAAATTAGTTAGAAATAAAAAATTAATAAAAATAGGAAGTAGAATAAAAAATTAAAATAGAAATATGAAAAATTACTTAAGTCAAATCAAAGTAATTCTCATCATCTTCAAATTCATCTTCTTCTTCAATTCTTTCTCTTTTTTCAACTTTCATAATTAAGTCGATAATCTCGTCAATACCTTCTCCTTCTGCAGCTGAAATGAGCAATGGGTCTTCACATTTGTCAATGTACTGTTGTACATAATTGTGTCTTATTCCATCATACTCAGCAATATCCATCTTATTGAATAAGTAGATGATAGGAGCATCAAATACATTTTGAATCTCTTCTAATAAATTGTATTGGTTTTCAAGAAGGTATCCGCAGGTTTCAGATCCATCAAAAATAAACAATATTGCATCTGCCAAGTGTTCAAGAGCTACCATAGCATTCAATTCAATATCATTCATGTCTCCAATAGGCCTATCCAATAAACCTGGAGTGTCAATGATTTGGTAATGCTGCCATTTTTTCTCAAAGTGTCCGATTTGAATACCTTTTGTTGTAAATGGATAGTTAGCCACTTGAGGTTCCGCATCTGTTATATGGGTAAGCAATGTTGATTTACCTACATTTGGAAAACCTGCAATTACTATGCTTATTGCATCAAAGTCAATAGTAGGCATGTTTCTTAAGGATTGTTTTGCAAAGTCAAGGAAATCAAGATCCTTTTCAATCTTATGCACAACTGAAGAGATTCTTCCATAAGCCTGTTTCCTAAGGCCAGTCGCCCTTTCAGAAGATGATTTTCTTATTTTAGCACCATATTCCTTTTCGAGCTGTGTAATGATACCATAAGCCCAATTAAGTGCACCTAATGCTTGCTTGAAATCATCTACACCTACAGTGATGTCTATATAATCTTGATAAAATTCAGGTAACTCTTCGATTTCAGGGGTACGGTCCAAGATCATTTTGAGTCTGTCCTTAATGACTTGGCAAGCAGTGATCACTCTTGTCTCTTCAATACGTTTGCCCTTCAAGTGTTTAGGCATCTTTTCTCCTCTTCTTAAATCAGCTGCCTTCTTACCTCTTCTGAAACCTTTATCTAATAATTCATCTGGAGTTGGAATAGTTGGTAACATCATTTTTTATCACCATGTAATCATAATAATTTAATTTAAATATTTAAAACAAACGGTTGACACACAAATGTGTTCAACGTTAGAATAGAAAGGTGAGGAGGTTTTATATGTCTACCATAACTGTCAGAGTTTCAAAAGAAGAAAAAGAATTTTTTGACCGAATGGCAAAATTTGAAAATAAAAGTCTTTCTGAATTATTAAAGTCAAGTACGATTGAAATTTTAGAAGATAAGTATGATGCATCGATTGCTAAAGCAGCCTATGAAGAATATTTACAAACACAAGAATCCCAACCTATACAGACGGTCTTGGAGGAATATAAGATAAAAAATGACAACATTTAATATCTTTTTATCAAAAAGTTTCTGCCGGCAGTTAAGTGAACTCGAACGCCACGAAGCCCTGCTGATTTTGCTCTGGATGGACAAACATATCAATCGCTCCAGTTATCCCGTAAGAGCGGGTAGAGCTTTAAACTCTGCTTTACCTGGAATCTGGCGTTACCGTGTCGGACATTACCGGATTATGAGTAAAATTGAGGGTCAGAAAATGATTATTTTGGCTTTGGAAACGGGTTACGAACATACCCATATCCTTTCCGAAAGTTTAAATTAAATATTTTTTCCTTTTTTACTCCTTTTAAATAGAAAACGAGTAGAAATTTACAAACAAAGAAATTTTTTTTGGAGATGAGAAAAGTTGTGTCACGATTACCTTATAGACCTCAAAAACCTAAAGAACCCAAAAAAACAAACCTCAATAAAGCTTTAGAAGCTTTAGCAAAAGTTTCGCAACTGGGATTCACTTTGGCAGCCTCTATTATTATCGGAGTGTTTGTTGGACGATTTTTAGATTCTTTATTGAATACAAGTCCCTGGTTTGTTTTAATTTTTTCTTTTTTAGGACTCCTTGCGGCTTTAAAGATCTTATTTGATTTATCAACTTAAAAGTAAAGAGGGATGTTTGTGAACTTGTCAAAATTAGCCAAACGAATGATGACGTCAATTATAATCATCACTTTAATTGGGATTGCGATCTCAGCGGTCTATTACCGCTCATGGGATTTTCTACCTTTCTTATATGGCGGTCTTTTAGGAGCTTTAACTTCACTTGTTAAAGTAATTCTTTTAGACAAGGCTGTCGATAAGTTAATCCAAATGGAAGGCCCTAAAGCTCGTAATTATGCTGTGTTGCAAAATATCATACGTTTAGCTCTAAGCGGAGTTGCACTTTTAGCCGGAGCCTTAATCCCAGGAATCAGTTTATGGGGGGTTGCTTTAGGTATCATAGCTTACCAGCCAGCAGCCTATAGTGCCCGCGGTGTTATGGGCAATCCATAATATAATCAATTGTTTCCCCGGTTAAAGACCGATCAGGCAATCTAACTTTAAAGGCAAGGTGGTGATAGATAAATGCTAGATATCCAAAATATAACAATTTTTGAGATAGCGGGTTATGAAGTAATAATTTCAGAAACGATTGTCAACACTTGGATCTTAATGGCTTTGCTGACCCTATTAGCGATTTTTGTTCGTATAAGGTTAACAAAATTTAAAGAGATTCCTTTTGGTTTTCAAAACGTGATTGAAGCAGCAGTTGAAATGTTCGATAATTTTGCCGTTGAGACCTTAGGGTCTAAGTTGTCCTATATTGCACCCTGGTTTTTTATGGTATTCGTCTTCGTTTTATTTTCAAACTTCTTTTCGGTGGTTGGTTTAAGAGCACCTACGGCCGACTTTTCGACAACATTTGCTTTAGCCCTGGCTACTTTCCTCTTAATGGTAGGAATGGGAATAAGACACAAGGGAACAGGCTATTTCAAATCTTTAACGGAACCACATATTTTATTCTTCCCCATTAACTTTGTGGGTGAATTAGCCAAACCAGTTTCCTTAAGTTTCCGTTTATTCGGTAACATTTTATCAGGAACTATAATTATTACGCTTTATTATGCATTGACTCCGTGGTTGGTTCAAATCGGAATTCCAGCTATTTTACATGCTTTCTTTGATGTTGTAATTGGAGCTTTGCAGACATATATTTTTGTTATTATGAGTTTTTCGTATATTAAAGGAGCCGCTGATTAATTTTCACGCTTACCTTTTTCAAAAAAATTATTTAATGGAGGAAAATCATGGACGGATTATCAACAATTATTGCTGCGGTACATATTGCAGCGTCTATCGCATTATTTAACGGAGCTTTTACTACATTTGGGCAGGCACGGGTTGCTTCAACAGCAATCGAGTCAATTGCTCGTCAACCGGAAGCGGCTGATGACATTCGACAAACCATGTTTATCGGTTTAGCATTAGCTGAGACATCAGGTATTTACGGTTTATTGATCGCAATTATTATGCTGTTTGCTAACCCATTGGTTAACCAGTATATCGGTTTAATGTAAGATGAGAATCTTTGATTCCCAATCACTAGAAAGAAAGGAGTCGTTAGATGCTTAATCTTATTGTTCTATTAGGGCAAACAGTGCCTGAAGGGCGCGTGTTTGGCTTAGACGCTCAAACTTTTACAGATATAGCCATGCAATTACTAAATGGTATAATTTTGGCGGTTGTCTTAGGATACCTCCTTTACAACCCGGTTAAAAACTTCATGCAGGAACGTCGTCAGCGGATTGAAGAAAAAATTGAACAATCCGATGAAAGAATGGACAAAGCCAAAACTTTAATTACAA
>JBHWQC010000126.1:0-4091 GCA_043425375.1 Atopostipes sp. | reverse complement strand
CTTGTCCACCACACTGTCATCTTTCAAAACTACTCGCAGTCGCGTCGCACAATGTTCGTAGTTTGAAATATTATCTTTTCCCCCAAGAACCTCGAGCAGCTCTTCAACGGTTTTCTCATTCTTCATGGGTCATCCTCCTTTGAATTTTTGGCTCCGCTTGTTCGTTATCGGAACCGGTTCCACTTTTCTCATTTATAGATTAAAGGATTTTTCGTTCAAATGCAAGCCTTTTCAATAAAATTTTAAACCTCCTCCGGAAAATAAACCCGTTTATCGAGCGGTAAACAAATTATAGATTAGATAGAACGTTTAACTAATCTATAAATGAAATGGAATTTTTTAGTAAAATCACAAATAATTTCGCGAAATTTGAGAAAAAAGGGTAATTATATATATAGGGAGAAAAAATAGTGAGAGGAAAATAAAAGATGCAGATTTACGAGACACATTTAACAAAAACTTCGCAGGTGCCTGCTCCGCTTGAATTTTTACAAGCGGCATACCGCAGAGGTTTATTAAAAACGAGTAAGGAAATCCGGTTATATCGCAATTTAGAGCTGGGAAACCAAGGAGAGCAATATGCGCTTGGCATGCTGCAAACCTATGGACGCAAGCATTGGGTCGTCGTACGTAATCTATGGCTGGAGCATTTCGGAATTTATGAAAATGATATTGTGCTGTTAACGAATGGTGCGTTTTATGTGCTCGAAGTGAAAAATTATGAGGGTCACTTTGAATATAAAAAGGGGCGTTGCTTTATCAATGGGAAAAAATTAAAAGAAAATTGTATTCAACAAGCAGAAAAGGCGTTGATGAATTTGCAGGAGATTTGCGGCAAAGTCGATCGGTCGATTAGGGTAAAGGGCGCTCTGCTCTTTGTTGGAGAACATAATGAAGTGCAAATCGTATCTGAAGTGGACGGAATTGAGGTGGTCACGCGCTCTACCTTCCGTCAATTTATTCAAAGGATTGCCGAAGAAGAAGATTTTCATGCGTATGCGGCGGCGGCTGCTCACAAAACGCTCGCCCATTTTGAAAAAAAAGAGGTGTTGAATCCTTTCGGGCCGCTTACCTCTTACTCACCGGATGAAGTGTTTGCGGGCAGGCGGGGGATTTACTGCCAGACGTGTGGGAGCTACCATACGGAGTTGACGCGGAAATTTGTGGGGTGTGAGCAGGGGCATGTCGAGTTGCGAGGCGAGGCGGTTTTGCGGACGATTGAAGAGTTTAGAATACTGACGTTTCAGCAAGGCTATGCGTCCCGCGCTGAATTGATGATTTTTTTAGACGAGACAGTGTCTGAGTCCTATTTGGCTAGGCTTTTGAATCGGTATTTTGATCGGATGAACAGCGGCCGGTATTCAAAATATAAGCTGCAGCCACTACGCGACTAAAGATCTTTTGTTGGGAAGAAATTTGCTTCCGCAAATTTCAACCTCTTTAACAACTTTAACAGCTTTATAGAGGCTTATAGCCGGGATAGAAAGGTTAACGCAGCTATAATTAAAATTATAGACGCGTTAGAGAGTCTAACCCGTCTGTAAATATTTTTATAGGCGCGATAGATGCTCTAACCCGCTTATAAATTTTTTTCGTACATGCGCAGACCATTTCATGTGTATGAAAACCGGTTTAGGAGCGTTTGCTAGTCGACCCTTGAATACTCAGCGTAACCGGCAGCTCCGTCAACTCTGGGATTGGTTCTGTTTTTGGATTCAATGCTTGTAAAGTGTGTTTCATCACGGTCTCGCCCATTTCATAAAAGGGGTAATCCACTGTTGTAATGTGCGGAAAGACATTTTGCGTGACACTATAGCCGCCAAAACCACTTAAGGACAGCTGTTCGGGAATTGATATCTTTAATTCGGCACTGGCGTTTGAAATGCCAATCGCCATGTGATCGGTCGCCGCTGCAATATAGGTAGCTTTTGTTTTCGGCAAGTACTCAAGTGCTTTTTTATAGTTTGTCGATCGTGAAAAGTCGGTTTCAATAAAGTCGACCTGTGCCCCAGCCTCTTTGGCGATCTCCATAAAACCCATTTTCCGAAGGACGCCGACTGCATAATCGGTTTCGGTGACACCGACGAATAAAAGTTCGCGATGCCCTTGGTCCATGGCATGCTGGCCGATAATGCGCCCGGCTTCGTAATCGTCAAAAATAAAAGAGGGATTGCCTGTGAGTTGTTGACCGACGACTAAAACAGGCACAGCCGACGTGCGAATCATTTCTACCAGCTCAGCATCAATTTCTGTAGCAAACAGAATAATCGCACCGACTTTCTGACGCTGCAATAAAGTGAGATTCTGTTTGGTGCGCGCGACATCCAAATTGGCATTGGTAATCATCAGCTGGATGTTTTTGGCATAGGCTACCGAATCGATGCCTTTCATGACGATACTGGTCGAGGGCGAGTCGTAGCGAGGAATAATGACGCCAACCATACTCGATCGCGTAGCTTTCAGACTTCGCGCCAATAGATTGGGCTGGTAGCCGGTTTCTTTTACGATTTTATCGAGTTTTTTTCTCGTTTCTTGGCTCACGGATCCTTGGTTTAAATAGCGAGACACCGTGCTTTTTGAGACATTGGCCATTTTGGCAATATCATTTAACGTGACCATATCTTTCCTCTTTTCTGTGTTTATCCCTATAAGTATAGCATATTCAAGCCTCTTTTACATTTCACAAAAATGGGCTTTCAAATTTTTGGCACTGTACGGAAAAAACCTTTATGATAAGAACATGAGAACAAAATTGAAAGGATGAGAAAAGATGGGGATTTTTGATCAATTGCAGGCGGATGGGTTCGAACAAGTGCTCTACTCTTACGATGAGGCGTCAGGTCTGAAGGCGATCACGGCGATTCACGACACGTCGCTCGGTCCGGCATTAGGCGGCATCCGCTACTGGGCCTACGACAGTGAAGAAGAGGCGCTGAGGGATGCGTTGCGTTTGGCGATGGGGATGACGTACAAAAATGCAGCGGCCGGTATGCCCCTTGGTGGAGGAAAAACGGTTTTTATCAAAGATCCGAACCGCGAAGTCGACGAAGAAGCGATGTTTCGCACCTTTGGCCGTTTTGTTGAAGGCATGAATGGCCGCTACATACCTTCTGTCGATGTCGGGACTACTACCGAACATTTGGATTACATTTTCCAAGAAACCGATTATGTCGTCGGCTCCAATCAAAAATCCGGCGCCTCCGGCAATCCCTCACCAAGTACTGCGCACGGGATCTACATCGGCATCAAAGCAGCGGCCAACCGCGTGTTTGGCACCGATTCCTTGAAGGGACGCACGATTCTCCTGCAGGGTGCCGGCAAAGTCGGCCTCGGCGTTGCGGAGAAGGCGCTGGCGGAAGGCGCCCGCGTCATTGCGACGGATATTTCAAAAACCTCCAAAGACCAAGCTCGTGAAATGGGGTGCGAGGTGGTAGAGGCGGATGAATTATTGAAACAAAAAGCCGATATTTACACACCATGCGCTTTGGGCGGCACGGTTAATGACGAGACCATTGATTTACTGAAAGAAGCCGGCGTACAAATTGTAGCGGGTGCCGCGAATAACCAATTGGCCGAATCGCGCCATGGCATGCGTTTGAAAGAAGAAGGCATTTTATATGTGCCGGACTATATCATCAATTCAGGCGGGGTCATCCATGTCGCGGATGAATTGAATGGCGGCTTCCAGCCTGAGCGTGCGAGAAAATCAGTCGAGGGGATTTATCAGCAGATTGAAAAAGTATTTGAGTTGGCAGATGCCGAGGACTTGCCGATGAATGTGGCAGCCGACCGCTTTGCCGAACAACGCATTGAGTCGATTCGCAAGACCAAGCGCTTTTTCTTAAAAGACAACCGCTCGATTTTGGACTTTATTTAAAAGACTAGATAGAAATACGGTAAAACAGCTTTTTTATGGCTGACTTTACCGTATTTTTGTTGGTTCTGGGTTAACTTGTGGGAAGTAGATTTTGAAGCCAGTTAAAATTCAGCCTTTAGTTTTTCCAATAGTCATTCGCCGCCGCTACCGTCTGAAAATGAATCGCAACCACTTGCGATGCAAAAGTTAAACTGTCTGGATTATTTGCATACAC
>JBHWQC010000125.1:0-3281 GCA_043425375.1 Atopostipes sp. | reverse complement strand
CTTCTATATATAATGGACCACTTGACCACCGGCCACCTAACCATTACTCACTATTTGACCACTCGAAGTATTTGACGCTATACGACTAAATGCAAAAAATCCCGTTAAATCAGCGTTTTATCAACGTTATTTAACGGGATTTAACGTATAAATCGAGTTAAAGGGGCTCCTCTGAGCCCTCCACATCAATGTTACAAGCTAAATAGTAATGGTTTTGGTAGGGGTTAGACGAAATTTTCACGTATACACCTATGTTTTATGCAACAATATACTGCTATAATAGACATTAACAATCTATTTAGTTTGATCCTTTTTTAATGTTAAACAGACTGTCTTTTTACAATTTTTATCAAAAAAATAATTAAGAGGATAGATGTTAAAATATTTTCTCTGACTAATAAGCAAAACAAAGACAACCCCTTCTTTCTACGAAAGGGGCTGTCTCTTTTTAAACTAGAAAATTGTTCCATTTTAATGTTTATTTCATAAACGGTCTTTTAACTGATTTATTTTGGTGTTGGAATCAATTTATTTAATACAATAGCAACGATCGCACTGACGGCTACCGGTGAATTCAAGAAATACTGTACGATTTGCGGGGCTGACTCCACCACTTCACCGGGTAATAAGATTAAACCCATGGTCACGATTAATGGAAGCCCGACAATATAAGTAGCCCGATCGGTTGTTAATTCCTCTTTTACCACATTGAACCCGGCTAAGAAGATTTGAATGCAGACAACCGCAAATACGCCGCCAATAACCGATGTAGGAATCGCATGGATGAGCGCAGATAATTTACCCGCAAAGGCTAAAACCAACAGCCAAATACCTGCTGCAATAAACACTTTACGACTAGCCACACCTGTAATTGAAATGATGCCCGCACTAGATGAATAACTTGCGTTGGGTGTTGCCCCAACGAAAGTGCCTATTAAATTGGTTATTCCTTCGCCTATCACCCCGCGATTCATTCGCTCATCGTCTAATTCTTCACCAGAAACCGAACGAATCGCATACCAAGTACTTGTGGTTTCCGTAAGAATGACTAAATAAATAATCACCATCGTAAGCATTGCCGAAAAATCAAAACGAAAACCATAATCAATAAACGCAAAACGCGGGAGACTAATCCATGCGGCATCTGTAACAGTTTGCCAATTAACGCCTCCCATGAAATGAGCGATCAACGTTCCGAACGCTAAAGCAAGAATAACGGAAGTATATTGAAAGACATTTCCTAGAGATTTCATATAGTTACCGATAACAGATGTAAATACTAATATCCCTGCAGTAAGGATAGCTAATAAAATATTTTGATGAATCGTTAAGGTGGCTGTTTCCACATAAATATTGCTTCCGAAAGCGGATGGTAAAAGGGACAAACCAATAATCATAATGACTACTCCACTTACTAAGGTAGGAATAAATTTTTTCGTGAGGGTTTTATAAATACCCGAAAAGCCCAACAATAAAATAAATAAAGCCCCCACTAAACTGGCTCCCATCACCACATTCATACTACCTGTTCCATGATAAATCCCAATAATTGCACCAATTGGAACAAATGAAGCCCCATTCACAACCGGTAATTTGTGGAAAAATAAGACTTGAATTAAAGTAGCAAGTCCAGCGCCTAAAAATGCGGATTGAATAAGTTGTGTAGCTGCTGCATCCGATAATGAGATTGCCGTAGCTACAAGAACAGGAATCACAAAAACGTTCATGACTAAAACATGTTCCAGTCCTAATAAGGCCGTCTGAACGGTGGAAAGCTCTTTTTCTGTTGGTCTTTCAAATTGATTTGAGAATTCTTTTACTTCTGTACTCATTTTATCCCCTTATCTTTTATGAACGAGTTGGCCTTGGACATACACTTCTTTGATGTTCGCCTGTGTAGATAAATATAAAATTCTTTGTAAGATATAGTCAGGTTCATCAAAAACATTAAAAGATGGAAGTTCATGTCCTTCAGCTGCTGTATCAACGATTTGGAAATCACCTGTGTAACCTGGTTTAATTAAACCGACTGGTAGATCAAGTGCCTCTCCTCCACCTATTGTTGCTAGATAAAAGGCTTCCGCTACAGATATACGAGAATTTGGAACACCACGTTTATTCTGTGGTAAGTTTGTGTCTACCCCTTCTTCTAATTGACGAGAGCTCATAACGGCTTGCTTAATATTGTCGTAAAGGCTTGGAGAAAAGCCACCGGAAATATCGGTACCTAATCCAATTTGAACATTCAGTTCTTTCAAATGTTTGATTGGTATCACACTATTCGCAAAATAAACATTCGAGATGGGGCAATGAGCGACAGCGGTACCTGTTTCTACATAAATACCCGCATCTTCATCGTTAATAAAATTGGAGTGAGCCATGACCGATTTTTCTCCAAACAATCCAAAATCGCGTAAGGTTTCAGTATCTGTTTTACCGAATCGCTCTTTTACAAAATCGTGTTCCCACTGACCTTCACTACAATGCGTGTGGACATGGGTATCATATTTTTTAGCTAATTCCCCTAAACCAGCTAACGCTTCATCTGTACAGCTAGGAACAAAGCGCGGCATAACAACTGGATAAACACCTTGCAAAACATCTTTCCCGTATTCTCTTACTTCTTGAATAAACTCTTCCGTTTCACGTAAAGCCATTTCTGTGGATTCATCCCGGTAAAAATCAGGGTTTCCTTCTTTATCGTCCATCACTACTTTTCCAACTAATGCGCGCTGCCCCATTTCAGCAGAAATTTTAACCAATTCAA
The DNA here is from genome assembly GCA_043425375.1 of Atopostipes sp. GTDB lineage: Bacteria > Bacillota > Bacilli > Lactobacillales > Carnobacteriaceae_A > Atopostipes. Next base: position 514 of record JBHWQC010000125.1, on the reverse strand, counting down.
AACTGGACTCTTTATGAATCGTTCCAAAATACAAGGCCGTCGTTGTTCCCCGTGCGAGTAATTGTTGCACAAGATCGGTATACACTTCGCGAGCAAATTCGACATCCGCATATTTTGCTTCAAGTGGAAAGGTATGTTCGTCAAGCCAGACATTGAGAGGGGCATCTAATGCAATACCTGCTTGGGGCCATTGCGGCGCGTGGATATGTGTATCGACAAAGCCGGGTAATAAGTATTGGTCCTTAGCCAATTCTTTTAATTGATTCTTCTTACGATATTCTTCTACTTTTGATGAATAGTCTTTATCCCCTGGGGTCAGAATCGTTTCAATCACCCCTTGATGATTCATTAAAATGAAGGCATCTTCTACATACGTAATCTCTCCGTAAGTCGGTGTATGAAAATACGAACCTAAAATTGCTTTTGTTCCTTCAGCCATAAAAGATAATCCCCTTTGTTTTTGAATTGTCTGTACTTTAGCATAATAAAACCGTAAAGACAAACATTAAACAGG
>JBHWQC010000124.1:0-4887 GCA_043425375.1 Atopostipes sp. | reverse complement strand
ATGAATATACAGATATAGTAGAACGTTTTGGAGGAGAAGTTGTTCATTTATCTTCAAATACTAGCACTAAAATTAATCCATTAGAGATATTTTCAGAAAACATTGAAGCAACTGAAAACCAAACCGTAAATATGGAGATTTTAGTGAAAGATAAAATACAACGTGTTAAAGGATTTTTCCAAGTTATAAAACCCGATTTATCGCAAGTTGAAAAATCTATTCTAGATAGTGTTTTAAGAGATGTATATCGAAACAGCGGTATTTTGAAGTATAACAGCATTGATGAAATTGCTCATGAACAATGGCCGATACTTGCTGATGTGTATCAACAAATCGAAAAATTAAAAAGTAGCGAGAGTGAAACAGATCAAGAGCGTTTTGAAAGAATTAAAGACTTTTATTTTATCATAGATAGTTATGTTCATGGATCAAACACTTTGTTCAATGGAACAACAAATATTGATGTAAAAACTGATTTATTAAGTTTTGACTTAAAAGCATTACAAAACGAACAAGATATTCAAGGTGCTGCTTATCTCAATACTTTTTCATATCTTTGGGACGAAATTACTAAGAATAAAACTGAAAACATTAAATTATTTGTAGATGAATTTCACTTTCTAACACAAAACCCAGACGCTTCTACATTTTTCTATCAAGCATATAAACGGTTTAGAAAATATAAAGCAGGTGCTATTGCAGGAACACAGCAAATTCAAGATGTGTTAGAGGGAACAATGGAGAATGGTAAAAACGTAGGACAAGCAATCATTGGAAACAGCTATACGAAGATTTTCTTTGGTTTAGATAATCGTGGTTTAGAAGATGTTGAAGAAAAATTAAGAATGGACTTTTCAGAAAAAGAAAGACGATTGATTGCTAAGAGAATTCAAGGAGAAGCTTTAATCATTAATGGTTCAGAACGAGCTTTGATGAAAGTTGAATTAAGTGATGAAGAATTGCGATTGATTGACCCACAGCAATACGAAGAAAAATTTGGAAATAAAGAAATGCTTGATTATGAAGCTAGAATCAAAATGACACCGATTGAAGAAGAAGAAGCTAGAACGTTCCAATATTAATAGAAAGGATATTGTATTATGTCAAAAGACAATTTTAATGTTTATACCTTTGCTTTTGGAACAATTACAGAGGAAAATAACGAAATTAGAATAGATATTGAAAATGATCAATTTTCTTATACTGATGTTTCTAACATAGAATATCATATTGAAAAACCTGATGAACGTCTATTGCCCCTAAGAAACATACGAGAAGGAAACGAATATGTAACTTTAATTTATCAAAAGTCAGATAGGTTAAGAAACGGTATCCAACTTAAAGAAGAAGAATACCCAATTAAAGTTAGCATTGCAGAAAAAATATTAGAAGAAGATATTTTAGGACAATATGCTCAAGATGATATATATATCAGTATCAATCCAAGCACAATTTATTATTACCCGATGAAAACAGTTCGATATACCTATACTGGTAATCAATTTATGCCACGAGAAACATATACAAATTTAGAACGATATAAAGCTTGTGTGGTTAGTATTCTAAGTGGTATTGCCTATGAAAAATGTTTAAATTCGCCCGATGAAGTTAAGCAAGAAGCCAATGAATTAGTAGCTGAAATTTATAATCAAAAATCAGTTAACGATCTTTTAAGTTTGATACAATCCAGCGAAGATTATATCACATACAATTATATTGCAAAACACGAAGAAAATTATAACCAAAAATCAAAATGGTACAAAATAGGGCTAGGTGCATTAGCAGTCGCAGGAATTGTTGGAGTTCTGTTCGTACAACTTAATGCAAACGGGAATCAAATAGAGCAAGCAGAAGCTTATGAACAACAATTAAATAATAAAGACTTGCAAATTGAAGGAAATGAAGCGTTAAATCAAGGGGATTATGAGCAAGGTACACAGACTTTACTTGAAGCAGGAATCAATCCACAGGAAATTGCGTCAAAGTTAATCGAAGAAGAACAGTATCAGTTGGCTATAAATACAGATGAAAGTGCATTAGAACAGGCTATTCAACATATATATGAAAATGAAAACCAACAAATAATTCTTGAATTGAATGATGATGATTTAAGCGAACAAGCTAGTTCAAAGTTAGGTAATGAAAAAGCAATCATTGAAAGAGATAACAATACTATGCAAAATGTGTTGAATTTCTTAAATGATGAAAATACAGCTGAACGTTTAGCACAGGCATACGCAGAAGCAGTAGATATGGATAGTTTAGAACAGATCCAAGCAAAATATCCCGATAATGAAGTTATTAATCAAGCTATCAATGAAACAGCAGAAAAGGAAAAACAACGAGAGCAGAGAGAAAATTTACAAAATCAAATTGATGATTTAAACGAACGGCTTGATAATGCAGATGATGAAGATGAAGAAAATGACTTACAGGGTCAAATTGACGACTTACAATCTGATTTAGATAATTTAGATTCATAGAAGAAAGGGGGGATTAGTAGAGTGGCTACACTAGCAAAAGTTCATTATGCTGCTAAAAACTGGAAAAAGATAATAGGCGTTATTGTTACCGTTATCCTCGCTATTATTATCTTAATTACTCTTGTTTTTGCTTTATTTACACAACAAAGAAATTTAGGTAGTTACGGTTCAGGTGAAATTCCCCCTGCTGTTAGACAGTATGAAGAACCGATAAAAAAAGAACTGGCAAAGTATGGTAGAGAAGATCAAATCAATGTTTTGCTAGCTATTACAACACAAGAGAGTGGGGGGACAGCTTCACTTGACATTATGCAGGCGAGTGAAAGTCTAGGGCTACCCCCGAACACAATTTCAGATCCAATGACAAGTATAAAAGTCGGAGTGAGTTATTTTGATGAGGTTATGACACAAGCTGAAAATGTAGGTGTAGATATTGATACAGCAATTCAAGCATACAATATGGGAAACGGCTATATTAGTTTTGTGGCAGAAAACGGCGGAAGACATTCACAGGAGTTAGCACAACAATTCTCAAATCAGATGAAAGAACGATTAGGTTGGAATGTTTATGGAGATCCAAACTATGTAGAGAATGTTAAGCGATATATGGGAGAAGCTGTAGGTATCGGAAATATCGGCAATTATGTTGGAGAGCATGGCTTACAAAACCCTTATGTACATCAAGAAGGAAAATATGTTGTAACATCAGAATTTAGTCCTGCTAGAGTGAACCCTAAAACTGGTGTTTTACAACCACATAATGGTATAGATCTAGCCCCTTATGGCGAAGAAAATATAACAATAGCAACTGCAGGCGACGGTGTCGTTACCTTTGCAGGAATGTATTCGGACGGTAATATAGCGGTTGAAATACAGCACCCTAATGGCTTATATACAAGGTATATGCACTTAGCACAAATGCCTATTGTTAAAGTAGGTCAAAGTATTAAAGCAGGAGATATTATAGGGATTACTGGAACAACAGGTGTTTCAACAGGTGTTCATTTACATTTTGAAATTCATGAAGGAAGAGGAAACCCTGTCAATCCACGTAATTATCTAACATGGTAATAGGAAGGAAATTAACATGAAAAAGATTATAACCATTCTGTTAAGTGTTCTATCTATATTTACTCTAACAGCTTGCAGTAGTGAAACAAATGAAGGAAATGAAACAACGGAGATCATAGAGTCAACGAATGATAATAATGTAAATGAAGAACCTAGCCACAATCTAAAACAGGAAGAACAATCAGAATTTATCAATGAAGCATTTCATACATTGTTAGATTATGATAATGCCACTTACGATGAACGGACTCAAAAAGTGACTGAGTATTTTACTGGCGATACCTTACTTACGTTAACTAGTACAGAACATTTAGATACCGAGATAACATTTACTAGTACAAGTGATAACTATGAATTATATCAAGGGGTTGGCAATCAATCTAATCATTTTATATTAGTACTCAATACAAGTTTTCAAGTAGAAGAAAATCCTAGTACTGATTTAACAAATATCTATGAATTTGAATTATTAGAAGATGAAGGACAGTATCGAATAGGCGAATTACAAACTACACCGAAACAACAAGCATCAATGGTTACTGAATAAAAATAAGTACATAAATAGGGGGTGTCTGATTATGGATGTTTTTAATATCGGCGATAGTATATTAGAAATGATTACTGAATGGCTTGAAAGTGGTGTTGACATATTCATACAATTTATAGAAAACATTTTATTAAATTATGACGGTTTAGCAGGTATCGCTTTAGATGCATATAATCTTTTTGTATGGTTAAGTGGTTTATTGTTAGTTGTGGTTTGCTTAGGAAAAGTGATCGCTATGTTGTTAAGTGAAGCTGAAGGAAGTACAGAAGCGAACGCATGGAATATCATACTTGATACTGTTAAAGCAGGTTTATTGCTTGTATTAATGCCTTTTGTAATATCAGTTACTATGAATATTGTAAAAGCACTCAGTGAGTTTTTCTTTTCTGATATTGGCATTTCACTCAAAGAAAGCATAAATACCTTAATCGAATCAGATAGTTTCAATGAAGCGTTTGGTGGTTTAATGAGTAATTTACTTGTATGGCTTTTTGTTTTGATAGTTGTTGCTTTATTTGTAATAAAAATGTTTATTGCACAAGCAAATATTTTAATTCTTGAAGTGTTGTCGCCAATGGTTGCTATTTCAATAGCGAATGATAGTTTTGATTTTACAGAAACTTGGGCGAGAGATTTACTAAGTCATGCAGTAACAATCGTCGTATCAGTCATATCAATGGCTTTATTCACAGAAGCAATTACAGCAAATCATGACACTATATGGAGTATGTTACCTGCTATGGTGGGTTCAGGTGCATTAGTTATAAGTGGTCCTACTTTAGTTAA
>JBHWQC010000123.1:0-2904 GCA_043425375.1 Atopostipes sp. | reverse complement strand
GCGGCCATTGGATTTACGAAAAATTTAACGAGCGATTTGTATGAAAAAGTGCTGTCTTTAAGCCAGTCCGCGGTCGATCAATTTACCCCGGGCAGTCTGGTGACCCGGGTGACCAGTGATACCTTTCAAATTCAAAATGCCCTAAATATCTTTTTCCGGCTTTTTTTGCGGTCGCCCTTTATTGTGTTTGGCTCTTTGTTTATGGCAATGCAAATTGACCTGCGGACCACGGGACTCTTTTTAATTATGATCGCCATTTTGACGATTATTATTGTCGGCATTATTCTTTTGACGACCCCTTTTCAAAATGATATTCGAAACAAATTTGACCGTTTAGTGACCCATACGCGCGAACAGATGCAAGGGTTTCGAGTCATCCGCGCCTTTAACCAGCAGCAAAGGGAACGCGATGAATTTAGTGAATTAAATTTTACGTTAGCGGATAAGCAAAAACGGACAGGGTATGTCACTGTTTTAACGACCCCTTTGACTTTTGTGACGGTCAATCTGACCTTGATTATTTTAATTTGGAACGGGGCTTTCTTTGTCTTCGAAGGAACCCTTACCCAAGGCCAAATTGTAGCCTTGGTTAACTACCTTTTAGCGATACTGGTGGAGCTGACCAAACTTGTCATGCAAGTCATCCGCCTCAACCGCGGCTGGGTCAGTGCCAGACGTGTGACCAAAATTATTAATTATGCCTCTGAAAGCGACGAGCGTTCGCAAAGCACAAAACGAGAGTTAAAAGACGTAGCTTTTGCTTTTGATGATGTGAGTTTCCGCTATCCGACCGCTGAGAAAAATGTGCTGAATGCCTTAAATTTTGATGTTCTTAAAAGGCAGCGCTTTGGCATTATCGGCGGGACGGGTTCAGGGAAATCGACCATTTTACATTTAATCGGCAATATTTATGAACCGACAGAAGGAGAAATTCTCTACAACCCGGAGATTTTTGACCACACATCCCGCAAAAGATTGCGTGACCAGGTGAGTGTCGTCTCTGGGAAAGTGGCTTTATTTAAAGGAACGATCCGCTCTAATCTGCAAGTCGCTAAAGCCGATGCTACCGACAAAGAAATGTGGCAGGCTTTGGAAGACGCCCAGGCTAAAGATTTTGTGCGTGTCTTGGATAAAAGACTGGACGCGCCGGTGTCGGCATTTGGGCGAAATTTCTCCGGCGGGCAAAGGCAGCGGCTGACTATTGCGCGGGCCTTATTGAAACCAAGTGAAGTCCTTATTTTTGATGATGCGACGTCTGCTTTAGATTATTTGACCGAAGCCAATTTTTTAAATACCTTAGCAAAACACTATAGTGACCGGACCGTGATTATGGTTTCTCAGCGAACCCGCAGTCTGGAAAGTGCCGATAATATTCTTGTGATGGATGCCGGCGATCAAATCGGCTTAGGCACGCATGAAGAGCTTTTAGAAACAAACCAAGTGTACCGGGAAATTTACGATTCGCAACAAGTGATGGAGGTGGAGTAAATGCAAGTAGAAAGAACAGCGACATTAAAACGTTTAGTCGGTTTACTAACCGATTATAAATGGCGGTTATTTTTCATTTTCCTCTTATCCATCTTTCAAGTGAGCTTGACTGTGTATTTTCCCATTTTAATCGGACAAGCGGTGGACGTTATTCTTGGGGAAGGACAAGTCAATTTTGATATTCTGTGGACGATTGTGCTGCGGATGGTGGTGGTTGTCCTCGTCAATACCGTGGTGCAGTGGGTAACACCTTTGATTTACCAAAATATCTCTTATGAATTGACGCGCGATTTAAGGCAATCTGCCTTGGACAAGATACATAACATGCCGATCAGCTATATCGACAGCAGAGGAACCGGAGATTTGGTGAGCCGGCTGACAACGGACAGTGAACAGTTAAATGACGGTTTACTGTTGGTGTTTCAACAGTTCCTAATCGGGGTGCTGACGATTCTCTTTACGCTGGTGATGATGTTTCGCATTAACCCCGTGATGATGGCGGTAGTCGCGATTTTAACGCCTTTATCTCTCTTTATTTCTCAGTTTATTGCGAAGAAAAGTTATGAATCTTTTACCCGAAGTGTGCGTTTGCGCGGAGACTTTTCTGAAATTGTCGAAGAGAGTGTCACGCAAAATGAAATCATTACCCTCTTCAATATTCATAAAAGCAAGCAAGCACAGTTTGATGACATCAATGAACAGTATAGTCATTTTTCAGAAAGAGCAACTTTTATTTCGTCAACCGTCAACCCGATTACGCGTTTTATCAATGCGCTGATTTATGCCGGGGTGACCTTTATGGGGGCAGTGCTCATCATTAATAATGCGTTGACGGTGGGTGGTTTGACTGTTTTTCTCAATTACGCCCGTGAATACACGAAGCCATTTAACGATATTTCCAATGTGCTGGCGGAACTGCAGAGTGCTTTGGCTTCGGCCAATCGGTTATTTGAAATCATTGATGGTCCTGTGGAAGAAGAGACCGGCACGAAAGAATACGACACAGATGCCGTTCGTGGAGAAGTAGCTTTTAACAATGTTGATTTTTCTTATGTAGAAGATACCGAGTTGCTGACGGATTTAAATGTGGATGTCAAACCGGGAATGAAAGTAGCGATTGTCGGGCCCACAGGTGCTGGGAAGTCAACGATGATTAATTTAATCATGCGTTTTTATGAAACGGACCGCGGTGAAATCACTTTAGATGGCGAACCGATTACCGACTATACTCGCGCTTCTTTGCGTGAACAACTGGGGATGGTGCTGCAGGATGTGTGGCTGAAATCAGGCACGGTGCATGACAATATTGCGTACGGCTTTCCAGATGCCAGTCGCGAGACCGTAGTCGAAGCCGCAAAATCGGCCCATGCCCATAAGTTTATCGAAGCCTTGCCTGAAGGCTATGACACAGAACTG
>JBHWQC010000122.1:0-5588 GCA_043425375.1 Atopostipes sp. | reverse complement strand
ATAAAAATATTGGAGGAATGGATCAATGAAAATTGGAATTATTATGGGAAGTATCCGCGACGGACGAGCAAACGAAGATGTTGCAGCATGGGTAAAAGAAACTGCTGAAAACTACACGTCAAATGCGCAATTTGAATTAGTGGATTTAAAAGATTATCCACTGCCTCTATTTGACGAACCGGCATCTCCTGCTTATACGTCAGATTTAAAAGCAGCGGAACAGCAAAAACCTTGGGCAGAAAAAATGACCGAACTCGATGGCTATATCTTTGTCACTCCTGAATATAACCACGGTCTGCCATCTGCATTAAAGAATGCTCTTGACTATGTGTACAATGAATTAAACGATAAAGCAGCTGGAATCATTAGTTATGGTTCAGCAGGCGGCGTACGTTCAGCAGAACAATTGCGTGTCATTTTATCTGAATTTCAAGTGGCTCACGTTCGTACGCAACCAGCTCTGTCATTATTTTACGACTGGGGCGAAGAAGGTTTCAATCCAAGCGATGCGCAAAAAGAAGCGGTTGAGACGATGTTATACCAACTTTCTTACTGGGCAAAAGCAATGAACGGTGTGCGTGAAGAAAAAGCAGCACAAGAAGATCCAAAAGTTTAATTGAATCTAAATAAATGAAAAGAGTGTGGCGCGAGCTGCACTCTTTTTATGAGCTTTTTACTTCTTACGTGCACGAAATCTGAGTTTCACGCACGCAAAACTATTCTTACGTGCTCTAAATGATTCTTTCACGCACGCAAGTTTTCAATATAACTGTCTTTTCAATAGAAAATGAAGAGTCCCTTTGTCTCCTCCGCCTTTTACCTTTATACTAACAACAGAAACGAGTACAAGGAGAGATAAAATGTCATTTTCATTTCAAGGATTGGATCATGTACAAATCACCGCACCGTTAAATAAAGAAAAAGAAGTCCGGGCATTTTTTGTGGATTTACTGGGTTGTCGAGAAATTGAAAAACCAGCAACTCTCAGCCATTTTGATTCACTGTGGTTTGAAATGGGTACGACCATTTTACATGTGGGGCTGGATGCAAACCATCAAGCGGAAAAAAGAGGGCACCCCGCTTTTGAAGTCAACAATATTGGTGAATTGATGGCACATCTAGAGGCAAATGATGTTGAATTTGAAGAAGATTTTAATTTGCCAGGTGCCCGTCGCTTTTATACCTACGCCTTCTTTGGTCACCGGATGGAATTTTTGGAGTGGGAAGAGAAACCAGAGGCGATGATTACTCAATTGGAACGCGAACAAATGAAAAAACAATAAAGGAAAAACAAGGAGCCAGTGGTTAAAAAAACCGCTAGCTCCTTGTTTATTTATAAATGTGCTTCTGTATTTAAATCGTGTAAATACCTGGCGACTTGATGGACCACCGCACTGTCGGCTTCGACAATCAGCGTATCATTCGCGGCGATGTTCATATCGGCTGTGGGGATAAACTGCTGGCCATTGCGCTCGATTCGAATAATGAGTGAGCTGCCCGGCAGCTTTAGCTCTCTTACTCCTAAACCATCCAAAGGTGTGCCGGGTTCGACAATGATTTCCGCTTCATGAATCTCCCCTTTGAATTGAGAGGCTTTAGCACCTAATTTACGGTCCAACAACACTTCATAAATCGGCTCAGATCTTAAAAAGTCAGCCGTTACGTAAGCCACTAAACATACAAGCGCCAGCGGCATCACATGTGTGACACGGCCAGTCATTTCGACAATCAGCATCACCGACATCAAAGGCGCTTTGGTGATGGCGGCCAGTAAACCGCCCATAGCGTAGACGACAAAGTTGTTCATATATGCATCAGGAATTTCGGTGAAGATGAAAGCCCCATTTGAAAAAAGAGAGCCAATTAAGGCGCCGATACTTAAGAGCGGCAAGAAAATTCCACCGGGAAGACCAGAACCATAAGAAATATGCATAAAAACAAAACGAAAAGCAATTACCAACAACAAAATGCGCGAATTATATGAGGCTTCCGTTACCATATTAATCAGGTGTTCTCCCCCGCCAAGCATGTGGGGTAAAAACAAACCAACCGGAATAACAAGGAGATAAGGAATAAAGGGATTTAAATAAGTAGGAATTGGTAATTTTTTGTACAAATCCTGTACGTAAAAAGTAATCTCTTGGTAAAAGGCACCGAAAATGGCAATGACTACTCCAAGGAAAATGAGCAAATAGTAATAGCGCAGCGGGAAAATTGCCAAAGGCCCCAAATCAACCGACCGATCAATATTAAGCAAGTTGTAAGTGATAAAATTGGCTGTGACGGAAGCCGTAAACGTTGTAATTAAAATCACGTTCGATACTTTTTTATGCACTTCATCAATAATAAGTAATACGCCGGAAACGGGGGTATTAAAGGCAGCGGCTAACCCCGCGGCCGCCCCTGCTGAAACAAGGACATTTTCTTGTTTACGGTTTCCTTTAAGAAAATAATTGACGCCTTGACCGACTACACCGCCGAGTTGAATCGAAGGCCCCTCACGACCAAGGGCCAAACCCGAACCAATCGTCAAAATACTGCCGATAAACTTTCGCCAAAGCACCGAAAACCAACGGATATGAATCGCGCCATGCAAATGCCCTTCTAAATCTTGAATGCCGGAGCCACCGATATTTGGCTCATCTCTTAAAAAAATCGCTAAAACAAAAGCGACCACTAAAGTCACAATTACCCATCCGATGATCCAAATGGGGTTCGCTCTCAAAAATGCATAGGCATTTTGCGTGAATTCAAAAGCCAGTGAAATACTCAAGCGAAACAGACTGACCACAAGACTCACAAATACTCCGACAAGCATGCCTCGCAAGACATACTTAATTTTTGTCCAATCAAAGTTTTCTACAAATTGCACGATTTACACCTCTTAAGATTTATCTTTTTTATGTTATCCGCTATTATGATAGGAATCTAAAATGAATGCAATGCATAAGGTAAAAAAATTCCATATTGTTATGGATTTGTATTTTTTGAAAACATGCTATACTGATACTGGAAGAATGACATAAAAAGGAGAATGTACATGCGCATTAAATTATTGGAACCGTTAAATGTTCCAGAATCTTTAATTGAAGAACTGGCAGCCCCTATTAAAGAGGCAGGTCATGAGTTTGTCTATTACGACGAGAAGACAACAGACGTAGATGAATTAGCACAACGCAGTGCAGATGCGGATATTGTAATGATTGCCAATAACCCTTATCCAAAAGAAGCTTTTGAAGCTGCAAAAAACTTACAATTAATTAACGTCGCCTTCACAGGTGTCGATCACGTGGATCAAGCAGCCGCCAAGGAGCAGGGCGTAAAAATTGCAAATGCTGCCGGCTACTCGAATACTTCAGTCGCTGAACTTGTGATTGGCCTAACCATTAATGTCCTTCGAAAAATTTCCGTTGGCAATGCTACCATTCACGATGGGGAAGATGTCGTGATTTACCAGGGCAATGAAATCAAAGGAAAAACGGTCGGAATTATCGGCACTGGGGCGATTGGGTTAGAAACTGCCAAACTGTTTAAAGCCTTTGGGGCCAATCTAATCGGCTACAATAATTCAGAAAAAGAAGAAGCGAAAGAATTAGGCTTAGACTATGTGTCTTTGGATGAATTATTGGAGCAGAGTGATATTGTTTCCATCCACTTGCCTTTAAATGAAGAGACAACAGGTTTCTTAGGGCGCGAGGAATTAGAAAAAATGAAAGACAGTGCTGTTTTAATTAACGCGGCTCGCGGTCCGATTGTGGACAATGAAGCGTTGGCGGAGTTATTGAATGAAGAGAAACTAATGGGCGCAGGCATTGATGTCTTTGATATGGAACCGCCGATTCCAGCAGACTATCCATTATTAGACGCTAAAAATGCCGTGCTGACGCCGCACATTGCCTTCTTAACCGACGAATCGATGGTTGCGCGTGCGCATATTGCCTTTGACAATACGATGAAATTTATTGAAGGCAATCCGCAAAATATTGTTGAATAAGAGAATTTAATAAGGACTTTGAAAGACAGTCCTTGCGGCCACGAAAAACAGATTTGGTGACCGCTGGAAGTTCCAGCGGCCATGAAATTGGCTTTTGATGGCCGCAAGAAGGATTCAAGAAGAAAAGTCCTTCTGTTAAGAAAGCCATTGGCGAAGCAGAATAACCAATAAAACAAAAAACGACAAAAGCTCTGGCAAAAAAACCAGACGCTCTTGTCGTTTTTACATTTCATGATTCCATTAATCATTCGCCTTCAAAGCTTCCACCATATCAATCCGTTTCAACTGATAATGGATAACCACCATTACGATGACGCTAAACAACAAGGTCAAGCCAATCGCATAGAGGTAACTATCCAGATGGACCACACGCCCAAAGACGACATTGTCGATCTCCATAGTGCCCATAATAAAGTTCGTCAGCCACTGGCCAAAGAAGGCGCCGACGATGATTCCAAGGATCGTTAAGATAATATTCTCCCGGTAAATGTAGAGAGTGACTTCATAATCATGCGAACCGAGTACTTTAATCGTCGATAATTCCCGTTGACGCTCGGACACATTGATATTTGTCAAATTGTACAAGACGATAAAGGCTAAGGCCGCGGCCGCTGCCACAAGAATTTGTGTCACAAAGTCCAAACTGCCCATGGTATCAGCAAAGCCGTCGTAGACATCAGTCGCATAAGTGATGCCTAAAACGCCCTCTTCATTCAGCAATGTGCCACCCAATTCTTCTTGATCGACTTGGGCTGGATTAAATTTCACAAACTGTAGATTCAAAGTATCCGGCTCTGCGCCAGTCACTTGGGCATAATATTCAGGGGTCATATACAAATAATGTCCCATATAATTTTCAACTATTTCCGCCACCGTCACTGTAATTGGTTCATCCTCATCGCCGATCACTTCGAATGCATCACCGACTTCGAGGTCAAACAATTCAGCCAACTTTTGCGTCATATATGCACCCGAGCTGTCCAACTCATGCACCGTCTCCTCATCGTCCACATCACGCAGACGAATAAAATCATTCAAACGCTCCGGCTCTTCCGGCACATAAAGCATCACATCCTGCGTATTGACGCCCTCCGCTTCCGCCGTCGTGCTTTCTTGGTAAATAAGCAGCGAGTCGTCAATTGCCTCCAGTTCCTGAATGCTTTGAAGATACGCGTCCCGATCACTTTGATCCATAGTGCCATCCAAGGCAACAAACGCTTGAAACTGATTGATGGCTCCAAACTGCGTATCGGCAACGTCACCGACAGAGTCGGAAATACCATAACCGGTCACGATTAAAGCCATACTGCCGGCAATGCCAAAAATAGTCATCAGCATTCTGGATTTATAACGGAACACATTGCGAAACGTGATTTTGGTATTAAACGAAAGCCGTTTCCAAATCGGCGTCAGCCGCTCCAGCCAAATGCGTGAGCCGCGTTTGGGCGCTTTTGGTGTGAGGAGCGTGGCCGCATTGCTTTTCAAGGAATGTCTGACGGCCAGTAAACTCGCGCCCACCGTTGACAAGAAAGCGGCGATAAAGGCAAAGACCGTGTAGCGCGGATATTGCTGCACCACCATATCGGGCAGATTA
>JBHWQC010000121.1:0-3212 GCA_043425375.1 Atopostipes sp. | reverse complement strand
AATTAATGAATTTAAAAAATAGGGAAAGTTTGGTTTACCATCTAGAGTTCAAAAATGACGATGAATTTAGAACGCAATATTTTGGTGGAATACAAGGTGGATCATCCGGTAAGTATACGATGTTTCACTCAAAAAAGTACGACCAGTGGGTAAAATGGGAAGGAGGCGCTCAAGTACCAATTACTGATGAAGAAGCCACTGAAATGGCTGATCAAATCAGAAAAAATCTTATAAAATTACATTATTATATTCAGAAATGTTTATATGAATCCATAGATGATATTCGATTAATGATTAATGAGATAGAGAGCGATGAAGACGTAAATCATTTTTATCGGTATGGCTGGGTTCATAAATATTTCCACATTCACTATCCTGAGAAAATTTCTTATTATCATGGATGGAGTATTTTTACATCTATACTCGTTAAACTTAAACATCCGTTCACAGAAGTTCTTTCGGATGATGAGATGAGTCCTTATTTTTTTGATTATTTTTATATTGACTTATCTAACCGATTAAATATATCTCAAATTAATTTAGGTCGACTAATTAGTAAATCTTATCCTGATATTGAAGCGACTACTTATTTTAAGGTAGAAGTTTCCAAATATGAACCTGACGAATTAAAACAAATGATTCGTTCTGAATATTTCTTTGCGCCGATTGATTTAAATCATGATCTATCGGATATAACCTCACGAAATGAAATGAAGAAATTTATTCACTCAATCAATTATGATGAATACAGTGCGACACAAGTGAATTTAATAACTAAAGGGATTACAGAAAAAGATATTGTTTTATTGGTAGATAAAAATGAGGCAGAGTATGTTGGAGTGGCTGAAGGCAAATACGAATATATGAAGGAAGAAAAGTTTAGACATCGTATTCCAATGACTTGGTATGCTATTAAGTCTGAGAACAAATTCAAGGTATCTGGGAATATAACAAAAATCATTAACCGAGTGAATAAAGCTAGAGACCAAGTAAATATTGAACGAGCTATTGAAAAAGCAGAGCGATCAACTGATTTAAAAACAAGAACTGTAATAAAACCTCTTAAAGGAAAGATGAGGGTTATTAGTTCATTATTGAGTAAAAAGAAGCAAGTTATATTGACCGGTGCACCAGGGACTGGAAAGACTTACTGGGCACAAAACACTGTGTACGAATTAATAGCTAGACAGCTTTATAAGACTAGTTACGTAAATCTGACTGAAGGACAAAAGGACAAAGTTAAAGCATCTGAACAGTTGAAAACAGTTGTTTTACATTCAAATTACGGATACGAAGAATTTGTGGAAGGCTTAAGACCAGAAAATGTAAATAACGAACTTGTATTTAAGGTAAAAGATGGTGTGTTTAAAGAATTTGCCTTAAAAGCTCATAATGATTTGGATAGAAACTATTATTTAATACTAGATGAAATTAACCGAGCAGATCTTACAAAAGTTTTCGGAGAATTAATTTACTCTATTGAAAATTCGAAACGTGGTGAATATATCGATCTTTCTGTCTCCAATGACCTATTCACGGTGCCAAAGAATTTGTATATCATTGGTACAATGAACAATGCCGATAAATCTGTTTCTTTAATCGACTTAGCGCTAAGAAGACGCTTTGGATTTATCGAATTAGAACCAGACTACAACCTCCTTGATCGAACGATTTTGGATGACAAAGTTGTAGATGAAATAGAAACAGAAGACGACGATGATATGGAAATCAGTGAAATAGAAGAAATCGCTGAAATTCATATAGGCGAATGGTTAAAGAACATAAACCAGCGGCTGATAGAGACCTTAGGAGCTGAAGGAAATGATCTACAAATTGGCCACTCTTATTTCCTATCGAAAGATGAAGTGATTACGGAACCGGGACAATTTATTGATGTTCTAAAATATGAAATTATTCCTTTGCTAAATGAATATACTTATAATAACTCTTATCAAATGAAAGAAATTCTTGGAGAAAAGATGTTTGATTCTTCGAATCGCCTAAGAACTGAACTGCTGCGTGAAGATGATTTTGGCACTTTAGTAGAAGCATTACTGGAGTAGATGCTTATGAAAAAACTAGTAATACAACTAAAGGAATGGGAATCTGTGCTTGCTCCTATATCTAATGAGGAGGTTATTCCTCAACTCCTTAATTTGCAAAAAAGAAATATTATAGAGGCTAATTTGTCTTCAAAGGGTTTAAAAGTCAGTGCAAATTCTATCGTAGGTTTTGAAGGAAACGAAGAGTTTCGAATTGAAATTAAACCTAAAATCTCAGGATTCTCAATACTGAAAATGATCGGTTATATTCATGGATTTATTCCAATTAATCAACAAGAAAGAGCTTATTTAGGCGAAGGAGAAGCCGATTTTTTTGATTTGCTGATTTTACAATGGTTAAACTTGGTAGAAAAATTAACACCTAAATTGAGACAGAACTATATATCCATACAAGAGCGAAAGACTTATATCAAAGGGAAAATAATGACAGGTGAGTTAGCAAAGCAAGGCATAATAAGTTCGAAAACACCAGTAGAATACCAAGTGTTAAATATAGACCAACCCTTAAACCAAATTGTAAAAGCAGGTTTGAGTTATTTTAAAAACCAAACAGTCAATCCTTTTCTTATCAACAAAATAAATTTATTGTTAAGAGATTATACGTCGGTTACAAATATCGAATTAAATAAAAATGAAATTGAAATTAACCTCTCTAAATTAACTAGACTTGAGGTGGATTATAAGGTGCCGCTTGAGTACCTAAATTGGTTCCTCTCTTTAAGTGGAGTAGGACCAAATAACGAACAAGGTAATTCCATTTGGATAAATATGAACTCTCTTTTTCAAAATTACTTGACTAAGTTTTTAGAGCGCTATGGGGATGGGTTGCATTTCGAATCTGAAGTTTCGAATCGTACAATATTTAAATACGATAGAAAGCATAACCCACTTAACAGGTCCTCTATCTCCATACGACCTGATTTACTCGTATTTTTCCAAGACGAATTAACAAATATTATTGATTTCAAATACAAAAATTATAGTGAAAATACAATCAGTACATCGGATTTGTATCAGTTATCAAACTATGGATTAGCCATCGGGCAAGGTAATGTTCATCCTATTATTCTTTATCCATCAGCCGAAGATTTCCCTGACCAAATTATAAACGTAAACATTTCAGGTCTTAATAAAAATCAAAAGATTATT
>JBHWQC010000120.1:0-8378 GCA_043425375.1 Atopostipes sp. | reverse complement strand
GGTGTTGTAATCTCCAAGATCCTTCCAATCGAGGATATGCCGTTTACGGCTGATGGAACACCAATTGATATCATCTTGAACCCATTTGGTGTACCTTCTCGTATGAATATCGGACAGATCCTGGAAATCCATCTGGGTTATGCTGCTAAGAAATTAGGCGTAAAATTTGCCACACCGGTATTCGATGGTGTATCCAATGAAGAATTGGCCGACATCATGAAAGAAGCACAGATGACCAGCGATGGTAAACAGGTATTGTACGACGGACAGACTGGTCAACCATTTGATGAACGAATCAGTGTCGGTGTCATGTATATGATCAAGCTGGCACACATGGTTGACGACAAGCTGCATGCCCGTGCTACAGGGCCATATTCACTAGTAACGCAGCAGCCGTTAGGTGGTAAGGCACAGAACGGTGGCCAGCGTTTTGGAGAGATGGAAGTTTGGGCACTGGAAGCGTATGGTGCTTCTTATACCCTGCAAGAAATCCTGACATACAAGTCAGATGACGTGGATGGACGTGTGAAAACGTACGAAGCGATTGTTAAAGGTCAACCATTGCCAAAACCAGGGGTTCCAGAATCCTTCCGTGTCCTTGTAAAAGAATTACAAGCGCTTGGTTTAGACATGAAAGTCATGGACCACGAAAACAACGAAGTGGAATTAGAAACCGGCGATGAAGATGATGCATTTAGCAATATTGATTCACTAGAAGAAATTAAAAAACAAGAAGACTCAAAACGTGCTACTGCAGCTGAAAAAGAAGCGAAAGAAGCAGAACTTAAAGAATAATTTTAAAGGTATGAATCGCAAAACAAGGGGATGGTTGTACTATCTCCTTGTTTAGGCGAAATACCATTGAACATAGGGCAGTTCAAAAAATCATAAAGGGAGGTTTGCCCCCTTGATTGACGTAAATAGATTTAATCATGTTCAAATTTCGATTGCTTCACCAGAAAAGATCCGTGAGTGGTCTTTTGGGGAAGTTAAAAAACCAGAAACAATTAATTACCGCACACTTAAACCAGAAAAAGACGGTCTCTTCTGTGAACGAATTTTTGGTCCTTCCAAAGACTACGAATGTTCATGTGGAAAATATCGCCGTATTCACTATAAAGGCATTGTCTGTGACCGTTGTGGGGTTGAAGTCACAAACTCTAAAGTGCGTCGTGAACGTATGGGTCACATCGAATTAGCCACATCCGTGACACACATTTGGTACTTTAAAGGCATACCGAGCCGTTTAGGACTCATTTTAGATATGAGCCCGCGATCACTTGAAGAGATTATTTACTACGCGTCATATGTCGTCATAGAACCAGGTGATACACCGCTTGAGAAGAAACAACTATTAAATGAATTCGAATACCGCGACTACCGTTTGGAGTACGGAAATGCCTTCCGCGCAGAGATTGGTGCCGAAGCCATTAAATTACTCTTAAACGATGTC
This sequence comes from Atopostipes sp., assembly GCA_043425375.1. Lineage (GTDB taxonomy): Bacteria > Bacillota > Bacilli > Lactobacillales > Carnobacteriaceae_A > Atopostipes. The sequence goes on along the minus strand of JBHWQC010000120.1, from coordinate 6,925 downwards.
GATTTAGAAGGCGAAGTTGCCGAACTAAAAGATTTCTTACACACAGCGACCGGTCAAAAACGTACACGTGCCATCCGTCGTTTAGACATCATGGATTCATTTATTGGTTCTGGAAACGAATTAGACTGGATGGTGATGGATGTCTTGCCAGTTATTCCGCCAGAATTGCGTCCAATGGTACAGTTGGATGGGGGTCGTTTTGCGACCAGTGATTTAAACGACTTGTATCGTCGGGTCATTAACCGTAATAACCGACTAAAAAGCTTACTTGAATTAAATGCACCGCATATTATCGTTCAAAACGAAAAGCGGATGCTACAAGAGGCGGTTGACGCTTTAATTGATAATGGTCGTCGTGGCCGTCCGGTCACTGGACCGGGTAACCGACCGCTTAAATCTCTTTCGCATATGCTGAAAGGGAAGCAGGGACGTTTCCGTCAGAACTTGCTTGGTAAGCGTGTGGACTACTCTGGTCGTTCTGTTATCGTGGTCGGACCAGAATTAAAAATGTACGAATGTGGATTGCCAAAACAGATGGCGGTTGAATTATTTAAGCCATATGTGATGCGTGAGCTTGTACAACGTCAATTGGCCACCAACGTGAAAAATGCAAAACGGAAAGTTGAACAACTGGACGATGATATTTGGGAAGTATTAGAAGATGTGATTCAAGAACATCCGGTACTCTTAAACCGGGCACCGACCCTTCACCGTTTAGGTATTCAAGCGTTCCAGCCTGTCTTAATTGACGGTAAAGCGATCCGACTGCATCCATTAGTGTGTGAAGCGTATAACGCGGACTTTGATGGGGATCAAATGGCGGTACACGTTCCACTCAGTGAAGAAGCAAAAGCGGAAGCACGCATCTTAATGCTAGGTGCGCAAAATATTCTAAACCCTAAAGATGGTAAACCAGTGGTTACGCCATCACAAGATATGGTTTTAGGAAACTACTATTTAACACTTGAAAAACCCGGCGCTGTTGGCGAAGGAATGACTTTCTCTACGGCAGACGAGGTTTTCCAAGCATACAAAACGGGTTATGTTCACCTGCATTCGCGAATTGCGCTTCAAACGGTGGACTTGCCACTTAAAACATTCACAGAAGATCAAAAAGACAAGTTCTTGATTACAACTGTGGGTAAAATTATTTTCAATCGGATTATGCCGCATGAGTTTCCATATTTAAATGAACCATCCATTTCGAACTTAGAAGATAAAACACCGGATCAATATTTCGTGCCGTACGGTACAGATATTAAAGAGCATATTGCGAATCAAGAACCGGTCAGTCCATTCAAGAAAAAGGACTTAGGAAATATTATTGCGGAAGTCTTTAAACGATTCCACGTCGCAGAAACGTCGCGTATGTTGGATGAAATGAAAGACCTTGGTTATCACTACTCAACCATTTCAGGGATTTCAGTGGGAATATCAGATATTCCGGTCTTAGAAGTTAAAGAAGAGATTATTGAAGAATCGAGCGCTAAAGTCGACCGGATTAATGCGACACACCGTCGTGGGTTGATTTCAGAAGATGAACGTTACCAAAATGTAATTGATATTTGGACACAAGCCAGAGATGATATCCAAGACCACTTGGAAACAGACGTTGATCATGAGAACAACATTTTCATGATGAGTGACTCGGGTGCTCGTGGATCGATTTCGAACTTTACTCAATTAGCCGGTATTCGTGGGTTAATCGCTGGTCCGAATGGTCAAATTATGGAGCTGCCAATTACGTCGAACTTCCGTGAAGGGCTGTCTGTGTTAGAGATGTTTATCTCGACTCACGGGGCGCGTAAAGGAATGACGGATACAGCCTTGAAAACGGCTGACTCGGGCTACTTGACGCGACGATTAGTAGATGTTGCTCAAGACGTGATTGTGCGGGAAGATGACTGTGGAACGGAAAGTGGACTCATAGCTCATGAATTGAAACAAGGCAATGAAGAAATTGAAACACTAGAAGAACGTATTCTAGGTCGTTACTCCCATCAAACAGTGGTACATCCTGAAACAGGTGAAATTCTTGTTGCGAAAAACGATATGATTACTGAAGATATCGCGCGTCGAATTACGCAAGCGGGTATTGAAGAAGTGTCGATTCGTTCCGTCTTTAATTGTAACGCAGAGCATGGTGTATGTCGTAAATGTTATGGACGTAACTTGGCGACCGGTCGTGAAGTAGAAGTGGGAGAAGCTGTAGGTATTGTTGCGGCTCAATCCATTGGTGAACCTGGAACCCAGTTAACGATGCGTACATTCCATACGGGTGGGGTAGCCGGAGACGATATTACTCAAGGTTTACCGCGTGTACAAGAGATTTTTGAAGCACGTCATCCAAAAGGACAAGCCACCATTTCAGAAGTAACCGGTGAAATCGTATCAATTGAAGAGAAACCGGAAGAATCTGAAAAAGAAGTGACTGTTCAAGGATACACCGACACCCGAACGTACAAATTGCCTAGAAATGCGCGCATGCGCGTAGCCGTCGGAGATCGCATCGAACGTGGAGATGCGTTTAACGAAGGTTCAATCGATCCGAAAGAATTATTGGCAGTCAGCGGCATTACGAAACTGCAAGAGTATATCTTGAAAGAAGTACAATATGCCTACCGAAGTCAAGGGGTAGAGATTGGCGATAAGCATGTTGAAGTGATTGCTCGTCAAATGCTGCGTAAAGTTCGAATCCTCGATCCGGGTGAAACTGAAATCTTACCAGGTGAATTACTCGATATTCACGACTTTAAAGAACAAATTTCAGACACTTTGAAATCAGGCGACCAACCGGCAACCGCTCGACCAGTCTTGCTTGGAATTACCAAAGCAGCGCTTGAAACGAATAGTTTCTTATCTGCTGCCTCCTTCCAAGAAACCACTCGTGTCCTAACAGACGCGGTTATCCGTGGAAAAGAAGACCATTTAATTGGCCTGAAAGAAAATGTCATTATTGGTAAACAATTGCCAGCTGGTACAGGTATGCCAGTCTATAGTGACTTAGAACCGAAAGCTGTTGGAGCAGAAGCGGATGAAGCTTATGCTATCGCAGAAGAAGAAGCTACTGAATAAAAGATAAGGATTCAGCGAAGAGTGAGGCGAGTACTTGCTCTTCTTGCTGAATAATTATTTTATAAAATTTTTGATTAGATGTTGACATCACTGAAGGAAGATGCTATTATTTTAAAGGTGCTTTTCATTAGGGAACAGCTTGTTCTTTGATGAAAGCAATAGCGTCTATGCAACAGTAGAATCGCATGGTTATGCGATTTAATATTTTTTTGTAAAAGATGATACGTCTGGATGTGTGGACTTAGATTATGAAAGAGGAGGGAAAATGAAATGCCTACAATTAACCAATTAGTTCGTAAGCCTCGTAAAACAAAAGCGAAAAAATCTGAATCACCCGCTTTAAACAGAGGATACAATACGTTAAAACGTCAACCAACTCGAGTGTTATCTCCACAAAAACGTGGTGTATGTACACGTGTTGGAACAATGACACCTAAAAAACCGAACTCGGCGCTACGTAAATACGCACGTGTTCGTTTATCTAACCAGATTGAAGTTACCGCTTATATTCCTGGTGAAGGACATAACTTACAAGAACATAACGTCGTACTTATTCGTGGTGGTCGTGTGAAAGACTTGCCTGGTGTACGTTACCACGTTGTGCGTGGAGCTCTTGATACTGCAGGAGTTACAGACCGTAAGCAAAGTCGTTCGAAATATGGTACGAAAAAACCTAAATAAAAATTAAACTCATAAACGAAAGATTTTTTAAGGAAGGAGGATGGTCATGCCTCGTAAAGGACCAGTAGCTAAAAGAGATGTAGTGCCAGATCCAATTTATGATTCTAAATTAGTTTCCCGTTTGATTAACCGTTTAATGGTTGATGGAAAACGCGGAAAAGCATCTACAATCTTATATAATGCTTTTGATATTATTAAAGAGGAAACTGGAAATGAACCAATGGAAGTATTCGAACAGGCGTTGAAAAACTTAATGCCCGTATTGGAGGTACGTTCACGTCGAGTAGGTGGGTCAAACTACCAAGTACCGATTGAAGTACGTCCAGAACGTCGAACTACACTAGCCTTGCGTTGGTTAGTCAACTACGCACGTCTACGTGGAGAAAACACAATGGTTGAACGCTTAGCTCATGAAATTATGGACGCAGCAAACAACACAGGTGCAGCAGTTCGTCGTCGTGAAGAAGTACATCAAATGGCAGAAGCAAACAAAGCGTTTGCTCACTACCGTTGGTAAAATTTTCATAAACTTAATAGACAATACAGACAAGCAACAAAGCCTACACAGGCGAACTATACAAATAAGGGGTGTAGAATTTTGGCTAAAAGAGAATTTACTCTCGAAAACACACGTAATATCGGGATTATGGCTCATATCGATGCTGGTAAAACAACCACAACCGAGCGTATCTTGTATTATACAGGCCGTACGCACAAGATTGGTGAGACCCATGACGGTGCATCCACAATGGACTGGATGGAACAAGAACAAGAGCGTGGAATCACGATTACATCTGCAGCGACAACTGCACAGTGGAAAGGCCATCGTGTAAACATTATTGATACTCCTGGACACGTGGACTTTACAGTTGAGGTTGAGCGTTCATTACGTGTTCTAGATGGTGCAGTTACCGTTCTTGATGCACAATCTGGAGTTGAGCCACAAACAGAAACCGTGTGGCGCCAAGCAACAACTTATGGTGTTCCACGTCTCGTTTTCATCAACAAAATGGATAAAATTGGGGCAGATTTCTTATATGCAGCAGGTACAATTAGAGACCGTATGCAAGCAAATGCTCACCCAATTCAATTACCAATTGGTGCTGAAAATGATTTTACAGGAATTATTGACTTAATTGAAATGCACGCAATCATCTATAATGATGAAATGGGTCAAGATGTTTCTATTGAAGAAATTCCTGCAGAATACTTAGACCAAGCACAAGAATACCGCGAAAGTCTAGTCGAAGCTGTCGCTGAATTAGATGACGAATTAATGATGAAATACCTTGAAGGTGAAGAAATCACTAAAGAGGAATTGAAACAAGGCATTCGTACAGCAACAGTTAACGTTGACTTCTATCCAGTACTTGTTGGATCAGCTTTCAAAAATAAAGGGGTTCAACCTTTACTAGATGCGGTAGTTGACTATCTTCCTTCACCGGTTGAAGTTAAACCAATTGAAGGGCATGCAGCAGATAATCCAGAAGAAATCATTACGCGTCCTGCAGACGACAATGGTCCATTCTCAGCACTTGCCTTTAAAGTAATGACAGACCCGTTCGTTGGTCGTTTAACTTTCTTCCGTGTGTACTCAGGGACATTAGAAGCTGGTTCTTATGTATTAAATGCAACAAAAGATTCTCGTGAACGTGTCGGACGAATCCTACAAATGCACGCGAACTCTCGTGAAGAAATCCCAGAGGTTTTCTCAGGTGATATCGCAGCTGCAGTTGGATTAAAAGATACGGCAACAGGAGACACGTTATGTGCAGAAGACTCACCAGTTATTTTAGAGTCAATGGAATTCCCAGAGCCAGTTATCCAGGTTGCTATTGAACCAAAAACAAAAGCGGACCAAGATAAAATGGGTACGGCTTTACAAAAACTTGCAGAAGAAGATCCGACTTTCCGTGCTGAAACAGACCGTGAAACAGGTGAAACTTTAATCGCAGGTATGGGAGAGCTTCATTTAGAGGTTATTGTAGACCGTCTAAAACGTGAATTTAAAGTGGAGGCAAACGTTGGAGCGCCTCAAGTTTCTTACCGTGAAACATTTACGAAAACAGTGGAAGCGGAAGGTAAATTTATCCGTCAATCAGGTGGTAAAGGTCAATACGGACACGTATGGATTGAATTTGGTCCACTTGAAGAGGGTGAAGGATTCGAATTCGAAGATGCGATTGTTGGGGGAGTTGTTCCTCGTGAATACATTCCATCTGTTGAAGAGGGTCTGAAATCTTCTATGGAAGGCGGAGTCTTAGCTGGTTACCCACTAATCGACATTAGAGCGAAACTTTACGATGGTTCTTACCACGATGTTGACTCGAGTGAGACAGCATTTAAAGTTGCCGCTTCAATGGCCTTACGTGCAGCTGCTAAGAAAGCTGGCGCTGTCATTTTAGAGCCGATCATGGCTGTAGAAATTACTGCTCCAGAAGAATACCTTGGTGACTTAATGGGTCACATCTCTTCACGTCGTGGAACGATTGAAGGACAAGAACAGCATGGTAATGCTATGACTGTTTCAGGTATGATTCCATTATCAGAAATGTTTGGTTACGCGACAACACTGCGTTCTGCGACGCAAGGTCGAGGAACATTTACAATGCAATTTGACCACTATCAAGCAGTACCAAACAGCATTGCAGAAGAAATTATCGCAAAACACAGTGGCGGTTCTGGCGACGAATAATCTCCGTAAAACCACTGATTTTAAAAACACTTATAGAGTAGAGTGAAAGCTGAGAAAGATTTGCTTTCACCTACTTATGTAAGTATAATAATAAATTAGAAGAGTGGAGTCATCCGCTTGCTAATTAAAACTAAATTTAAATTTCCTTAAGGAGGACATTTTTAAAATGGGTAAAGAAAAATTTGAACGTACGAAACCACATATGAATATTGGTACAATCGGACACGTTGACCATGGTAAAACAACTTTAACAGCTGCTATTACAAACGTATTAGCAAAACAAGGTCTTGCAGACGCGCAAGCCTACGACTCAATTGATGGTGCATCAGAAGAGAAAGAACGTGGAATTACAATCTCAACTTCTCACGTTGAATACGAAACTGAAAACCGTCACTACGCACATATCGATGCTCCAGGGCACGCGGACTACGTTAAAAACAATGACGGTGGTAAAGTTGTTTAACCGTATCATAG
>JBHWQC010000119.1:0-6152 GCA_043425375.1 Atopostipes sp. | reverse complement strand
AATAAGTTTTTCTTTTTCAACCAATTGAAAAATCGCTTTTTTGATTTCATCTTCCGAAACGGTCACCATTTCATCGACATACTGCTCGACGATATCGTAAGTAATTTGACCTGGTTCGTTAACGGCAATCCCGTCAGCAATCGTCTTTTTGGCGGCAAAGCGCTTGACCATTCCTGAGGCGAGGGATTGTTTCATACTAGCGGCATTCTCAGACTCGACGCCGATAATTTTGACATCCGGCTTCAAGGCTTTAGCAGCTACGGCAATGCCGCCAATCAGCCCGCCACCGCCGATGGGAACGACGATGGCATCAACATCCGCCATCTCCTCCAAAATTTCTAAGCCGATCGTGCCCTGGCCGGCGACGACATGCTCGTCATTGAAGGCATGTAAAAAAGTAGCACCGGTTTCTTTTTGAATTTCACGCGCTTTGTCACCCGCTTCGTCAAAGGTATCGCCGGATAAAACCACTTTCGCCCCGTAATTTTCGGTAGCGATGATTTTGGAAGTCGGCGCGTCGACCGGCATGACGATTGTCGCTTCAATGCCCGAAGCGGATGCAGCCAAGGCGACACCTTGCGCATGGTTGCCGGCGGAAGAGGCGATCACGCCTTTTTGTTTTTCTTCTTCGGTTAAATGGGCCAGCTTGTTATAAGCGCCCCGCACTTTGAAAGAACCTGTTTTTTGCATATTTTCCGGCTTAAAAAACACCTGATTATTTCGGGTGGTGTTTAAGCTTTTGCTTGGAAGCAAAGGCGTTCGGTAAATGTCCTCTTGAATCGTCTCCCTTGCTTTTTTAATCGCTTCTAGTGTGACGTTCACTATATAGCCCCCTTTTATGTATTTATTTTGTTTATTTTATCATATTGAAGGCTTTTATGAAATAGGTCCGGTTAGGTTTAGCCGACAGCGAGTCAGTGTCTATTTGAAAAGTGCCTCATTTTTAGAATTTGAGGCAGCAGACTTGCCTTTAGCTGCCTCATAAGCGAAGACTGAGGCAGGTTAAATGAGGGAAGTTGCCTCATTTGAAAATTCTGAGGCAACTTGTAGGGATTTACCTGCCTCGTTTCCCAAAAATGAGGCAGGTAAATTAGTTTCTTGTATATAGACAGACGTTTTTTAGTAGTAATCTATTTGTTGGTTCACTTTCTGGGTTTGGACTTTCAATTCTTTAAAACATTCGCGTCAGCGAATGGTCATCTATTGATCCTTAGCTTCTATCCGTTGCGTTTCTGATTTTCGCAACAGACTTGGGATGTATAGCTGTTGCGTTTGGAAGTTATGCGATAGCTAAAAACCAGTTAATTGTTGCATCCATAGATAACGTAACAGGGACTTATCATTTGATTGTTGCGTTTTCAAATTTGGCAGCAGAGTTTTTATATTTAGCTATTGCTTTCTAACAAAACGCAACAGCTTCATCTTTTTTAAAATAAAAAAATATAAATCGATCTCTTCTGTTAAAAAGAGACCAGTTTTGTTTAAAATAAGGTTTAATTATCCGTTGATTTTCTCTTGTACTTTGATTTGATTCTTTCGACTACTTCTAATTTATACTTTTCAAAATCAGCGGTTTTTTTCATGTTCCTGATCCACCCATAAGACAAAATCAATACCATCTTGGAATTCCCACTTTGTCTCATAATTATTCAGCTTCATGAATAAATGCATGGCAGCCATGGCTGTTCTTTTATTTTCATTATGAAAAACATGCTTTGTAGCTAGATTAATCATTAAAATTGCTGCTTTTTCATAAATTATTGGATATAATTCTTGACTAAATAATATTTCTTTTGGAGCATTCACTAACATACTTAATGCCCCAGGTTCTCTTACACCAATAATTTATTCTGAAGGGTATCTTTCAATCACTTTTACATTAATTTGAATTATTTTTTCCTCTGTTAAATATTTCATTTTACAACTCTACTAAAGCTTGAAGAATGTCATCAAGCTCCTCAAGTTTGAACTAATAAATCTTTAACTTCTTCGTCAATATCATTCTGTTCATTTTTTTCATTCGTCATTTTTTTCATTACAACCTTTGATTCATCCTTTTCATCTTTAATAGTCACATATTGCACCTCATCCCCATCCGTTATTCTCAGTGTTTCTTTTACTGCATTTGGAACAGTGACTATACTGCTATTTCCGCTCTTTCTTATTTTAAATGAATTGACGGCTGTACTTGCCTTTTTATCACTTTTTGCAATTTCAATGTTGTATTTATTTTCTTTTTCGCTCACTTCAACACTTCCTCTCTTTATCTGTATATACAGTATAGATAAGTATATACAGATAATCATTAGAATTTCTAAAAATAAAAGGCCTTTGATGAGGGGACTCATCAAAGACCGTTCTTGAATTTCTTTAGCTATTTTTTCTGAATTTTGAAGCAGCTGCATTCTGCTTCTTACACTTCTTTCAAACCGCTGCGGTATTCATTTAAACGCCTAATCTTATCGTCGTCTTTCATATGGCAGTCTTTGTATGTCTTTTTGCTGCCGCAGTGGCAATCATCACCGTCTTCTAAAACTTTATCCGGCAATATGTACACCGACTCACCGGTTAATTGACTGATTTCAATGGGCGTATGGGCATTGTGGGCGCGCATCCGCGTGTTGTTGTTTAGGCGTTGTAAGATATTTAAAAAAGGATCCAATGCTTTCTCTTCGTCTAAAATCACTTCGTAATGGACAAGAGTTTGTAAGCAGCCTTTGAAATGATTAGCCATTATGTGAGAGAAAATCTCTTCCGCTAAATTTTTAGCCGTGTCTGCATGATTGGGGAAAAAGTGTGTTGAAATATACGTTTCTAATTCTTCATACTCCAGCGGTTTCTCCCAATAATGCAAATCCTTGTACTCCATCAATTCTTCTTTTTCAGGCACATAATGTGGCTTGTCCGCTTGCTGTGCACAGAGCTCCTCATATTTTTCTTGAAATAAATAGAGGGATTCTTCAATAAATTTTCCATCTTTAATATACACATAACGATCCTCAACCCTCTGTTCTGGATTGGTTAACAATATTTCAAAATCAAAAGGTGACGCGTCCGCATGATTCAACAGGTTATATACTTCACAAACTTTTTCAGGGGAAACATGCCCATATAGATTAACTAAAGAACATATATAATCTATTTTCAGCTCCATAAACATTACTCCTCTAAATAGAATAGGTTAAGCATACTGTATTTGTTTGTGAAATACAATACGATGAAAACCCTTTTATTAAAAAACTATAAAAATACCGAAAGCATCGTCTTTTACTCGACCCTCTCGGCATTCTATTATAAAATGAATTTTCTATGCGTCACACCACACGCCCATTTAACTCGAAACTTGTCCGCCATCTACAGGATAGACGTGGGCATTCATAAAGCTTGCGGCATCTGACGAGAGGAACACGACGACTTTGGCAATTTCGTCCAGCTCCGCCGGCCGTCCCAGCGGCACATTGCCGACGACTTCTTCCCATTTTTCCGGGTCTTCTTTCCACTCTTGCGTCATCGCTGTTTCCACAAGTCCCGGCGCTACCGCGTTCACGCGAATATTGTCTTTTGCATAATCGAAACCGGCCGACTTGGTCAAACCAACTACCCCATGTTTGGCCGCGACATACAGCGGCATCTCTGGATCGGTGATTAAACCAGCCACAGAAGCTGTGTTAACAATGGTTCCGCCCCCGTTTGCTTCCATATGCTGCAGCTCATACTTCATCGCTAAAAAGACACCTTTCAAGTCAATATCCATCACCTGGTCAAACTCCTCGACTGGCACATCACCCAGTCGATTCGGGTCGTTCAGCATCCCTGCGTTGTTGAAGGCATGATCCAAACGGCCAAATTTCTCTACCGTCGTATCAATTAGATTTTTGACTTCCTCCGCCGACGACACATCCGTTTTCGTAAACAGCGCCTCACCGCCTATCTCCTCAATTTCTTGAACGGTCTTTTGGGCAGGCATCCTCATCGACGTCGCCAATGCTGACCTTAGCCCCCTGCTTCGCAAATTCCAAAGCGGTTTGTTTACCGATCCCGCTTGCCGCGCCTGTAATCACAACTACTCGTCCAGCAAATTCCTTTCTCACAAAAACACGCCCTTTCTAGAGTTTTCTTATGTTTTTACCCTAACAAAGGTAAAGAGAAATTTAAACAGATAGGCCTTTGGATGATTATTTTATAAAAAGGGGGTTAATTATTTGATTTGATAGTTTTTCGACTTTCGATATAATAAAAGTAATTAAGTTATTCGATGATGTACTATGAGAAGGAGCCGTCTTATGTTTTTAATTTCAGGTACTTTATTTATTCTTTTTTCTTTTGTCTCATTAATTCTCAATAATCTCTACTTTATGGATTACAATGACCCGTTACTGTTATTTTTAGCCATCGTTTCTTTTCTGACTGGGGCTATCTTGATCTATTTAGAATTCAGCCAAGACGAAGATGGCGACTGATGCTATGGAGCATATTAAACGAAAGAAATTTACTTTGTTAGGTATTTTTGTTTTTCTGTTCTATCGTTTCATGATCTGGCCTTATCCTGAACATTATCCACTGCTCACTCATCATGTCACCCACTTACTGTTACTGCTTTTAGTTGGTGTGTTAGCCTACATAGACGAACAGATCAACTCAAAAGAAAAAGAAAAATAAAGAAAGCCGCAGCTGTTTAATGAGAAGCTGCGACTTTCTTTATTATTTTGCATTTTTATATTTTTTGTAAAAATTTCTTCCCAAGGTGTACAGTAATACACCAGCACCCAAACCTATTAGCGCCTTATTAATTGGCGTCGGCTCGCCCAGCAGCCAATATAAGAGACGGGAAAAAGAAGGCCAGATGCCTAACCACTGGAATACTCCAGGTAGAAGGATTATTCCAGTCACGGCTCCTAAAATGCTGTAAGCAAGGACTTGTTTTTTCGTCATTCTTCCTCTTCCTCTACTGGTCCAAAATATTGGTACCGTACCCCATTTTCATTTTCAGCGACTGTCTGCGACAACCGTTCGAACCGCTCTTCCTGACCCTCATATTGAATAAGGATTTCTTCGTCTGTAACAAGAACCTCTTCCAACTCATATTGGAATTCTTCCGACTCCTGAACAGCTTCCTCCACAAGGACATTTTTGTAAAAGATGACTTTATCAGGTTCTTCGTTTGGTGCTACGATATAAAAGGATGGGTTCTCTGTATCCTCCCATTTTAAATCGATAGAATTCAGACTAAAGCTATCAAACCCTTCATCATTTCCGCTCCTGCCCTCTTCTATCGCACAGCCGGTGAGTAAGAGCAGGCTTGCGACTAACAGCGTAATAACAACTTTTAATTGATTACTCAAATACATTTTTCTTTCTATGGATGAGCGATTCTGACATAGTAGCATGACTTTTAACTTTCATAAAACTCTGCATATCTTTCAGTTGTTCCGATTTGTGATACAGAGAAATCATAGATACCTTCTTCAAAAAATAAGGCCAGCAAATCGTTGAACTGGTCTTGACTCAAAGGCGCTAAAGGGATAACAAACAACTGACCACTTATTCTTCTGGCCCCTTTTGGCAATGTGAACCGCTCTTGTATAACCTTTAATTGAACAGAAGACAAGTTGACTTTGATGTACTGGTCCGACCAGTCCGTCGTCTCTTCCCGATTATTGAAAATAATTTTCCCATCTTTGATAAACATGACACGGTCGGCATAAATATCCAAATTGTCCAATAAATGAGAAGCAATAACAATCGTTTTGTTTTTCTCTTTCAACTCAATTAATATTTCAGTAATTAACGTCACATTGTCCGGATCCAAACCGTTCATCACTTCATCCATTAACATGATAGAGGTATCCGCACACAAAATCATCGCAAATGCGAGCCGCTGCCGCATCCCCAATGAATACGTCCGGACTCTGGTATCTACATAAGAAGAAATGTCTAACCGTTCAATCACTTCTTCCACCATTTCCGTCGAGCCTGTCCACAATTTCGCATAGTAATTCAAATGGTCACGGCCGCTCAAATCCATATACAAATGCTCCAGTTCAGGCAGAAACGCGATTTCTTTGTGCATTTCGACTTCATTCTTTTCTGAACGGTAATCCAATAGCCCCTCTTCTGTTTCAATTTCCACTTTTCCACTGTCCGGGCGGATA
>JBHWQC010000118.1:0-2970 GCA_043425375.1 Atopostipes sp. | reverse complement strand
CTACTGGGTGAATTCTACACTCCTGCAGGTATTGTACGAACCCTTGTAGAAATTTTAGAGCCATATGAAGGCCGTGTGTATGACCCGTGCTGTGGAGCAGGCGGAATGTTTGTCCAATCGGCAAAATTTGTGGAACGCCGTCAAGGGCGCGTCAATGATTTATCCATTTATGGACAAGAAGCCAATGCCAACACTTGGAAATTAGCGCAAATGAACTTAGCTATTCATGGACTGGAAGGGGATTTAGGCCAAGGGGCGGCGGATACATTTTACGACAACCAACATGAAAGCATGCGGGCAGACTATGTGCTAGCCAATCCGCCCTTTAATATGAGCGATTGGGGCGGCAGTCAATTAGCGGAGGATATCCGCTGGCAATATGGCACACCTCCGGAAGGCAATGCCAACTATGCCTGGATGCAGCATATGATTTATCACTTGTCGCCGACTGGGAAGCTTGGTCTGGTGCTTGCGAATGGATCCTTATCTGCGGGAGGGCGTGAAGGTGACATTCGAGCCAATATTATCAAGGACGATTTAGTTGAAGCGGTCATCTCTATGCCGGATAGACTTTTCTATTCTACAGGCATTCCGGTATCGCTTTGGATTATTAATAAAAATAAAAAACAAAAAGGACAAACCCTTTTCATTGATGCGAGAAGTTTAGGTGAAATGGTTTCGCGCGCCCACCGGGAATTGTCGGTGGAAGATATTGATAAAATTGCGGATGCGTACCATCAATTTGTAAAAGGAGACGATGTTCAGAAATTAGGCTATGTCCATGCCGCAACTTTAGATGAAATGGAAGAAAATAATTTCGTCTTAACACCTGGTCGTTATGTGGGCATGGAAGAGATTGAAGATGATGGTATTCCATTTGAAGAAAAAATGGAAGGTTTGACCGCTGAACTTGGCGATTTACTCCATCAATCCCATAAATTAGAAGAAGAAATCAGAGAACAGTTAGGTGGGATTGGGTTTGATGTCTGATATGAATTTAGTAAAGTTAAAAGATTTAACTTTAGATAATAAAGGGCATTATGGAATAGGTGCTGCTGCTGTTGAAAGATCGGAAGATTTACCTACGTATTTAAGAATAACTGATATTAATGAAGATGGAACCTTAGACTATGAAGGATTGAAATCTGTCGATAGTTCTGATACAGACAAATACTATCTTCAAGAGAATGATATTGTATTTGCCAGAACCGGAAATAGTACTGGGAAGAATTATTTATATGATGGAAGAGATGGGAAATTAGTATATGCAGGATTTCTAATTAAGTTTTCTTTAAATCCTGAGATAGTTAATCCTCTCTATGTTAAATATTATTGTATGACTAAAGAATATTGGGGATGGGTTGAAGGAATTAGTACAGGGAGTACTAGAAAAAATATAAATGCTAAAATGTTTGGTGAACTAGAAATACCTCTACCTATTAAAAAAGTACAGGATAAAGTTGTGAAAATTCTCAATTCATTAGATGAAAAAGTAAGGAATAACAACAAAATTATTAAAAACATTGAAGAACAAGCTCAAGCTATTTTTAAATCTTGGTTTGTAGATTTTGAACCATTTCAAGATGAAGAATTTGTAGATAGCGATTTAGGAAAAATCCCCGAAGGATGGGAAATAATTAGTTTAGATGATATGGCAACTTATAAGAATGGTTTAGCAATGCAGAAATATCGCCCAGAAAATGAAGAAGAATCTTTACCTGTCTTAAAGATAAAAGAACTTAGAGCAAATAGAACTAACTTAAGTAGCGATAGATGTAGTAAAGAAATACCGAAAGAAGTATTGATTGATGATGGAGATATTATTTTTTCATGGTCAGGATCTTTATTAGTTGAAATATGGACTGGTGGCCAAGCAGGATTAAATCAACACTTATTTAAAGTGACATCAGATAAATATCATAAATGGTTCTATTATTATTGGACAAAATTTTTCCTGAACCAGTTTATAGCAATAGCTCGCGATAGAGCAACAACTATGGGACACATTAAAAGATCACATCTAAAAGACGCTCAAATACTTATACCAAATGAAGAATATTTGAGAAATATGATTGGAGTAATGGATCCGATAGTAGAAAAACTAATAAACTTAGGAATACAAAACGGAAAACTCGCAGAGATTCGAGACACACTGCTTCCTAAACTAATGTCAGGTGAAATACATTTGGGTGATGTAGAGTTAGAAAAAGTAGTTGAGACTAAGATTTAGACCAAAACAATCAAACACTTTTTGCAACGATTTTAGGAAGCAATTTGGGGCGCAATGAATAAACTCAAGATTAACGTTGTAAGTACGCAGTTTCCCTCTTTTAAAGTTGGGACGAGGTTGGGGCGCAATTTGGGACGCAATTAAATAATTGATGAAGGTTAAACGAGACGCTCATTTTAGGAGGTGAGACAATGGCAGAAGTCAAATTTTTAGAAGAAGGGCTGGAGAAGGCTTTTCTTAAGAAAATTCAAGATTTGGGTTACCAGTTTGTTCCGCAACAAGAAATTGTGCGTTCAAGTTCTAAGGCGCCCATCGCGGAAGAAGTGTTGAAAGACGGTTTGGTGCAAATCAATCCAGGTGTTTCTTTGGACGTCATTGAACGGGCGATGGATCGAATACTGCATATTGATGCCGGTTTGCTGGTGACTCGAAATGAGCAATTCTTTGGTTATTTACAAGAGGGTATCGAAGTCAGCCATTATGAACGAGGCGAACAAAAGACCACACGGGTTCTTTTAATGGATGATGAAACGGTTGAAAATAATGACTTTATGGTCACCAACCAATTTACGATGATTGGAAAAGATGAGAGGCGACCGGACATTGTCATATTTCTCAATGGTTTACCTGTCGTTGTGATTGAGTTGAAGTCGGCATCCTCTGAACAAGCCGATATTATGAGTGCTTACCGGCAAATCAAGAACTATCAATACGATATTGAAGAGCTCTTTGTCTATAAT
>JBHWQC010000117.1:0-4148 GCA_043425375.1 Atopostipes sp. | reverse complement strand
CTCGTTACTTTGTCTGAATAACTATGAAAGGAGCAAACAGAATGAAAAACATAATAAAAACACTACCACTAATCGCTATTGCAGTAGCGGGTGTGGCAGTGCTTAAGAAACATAACAAAATTAAAACTCATTTAATCGATGCCAATGAACTTGTTAATCATCTTTCAAAGGAGAATCTATTACACCATCTTCGACAAGGGCGGTCAAAACGTTAGCTAAAAGTATAGCGTTTAAATGAATTGATTCAGTAACCATATATTTATTAAAAGCAACTATATCGATTTTACCGTCATCATTTGTAAATTTCTTTAGTCTATTTTCAATATTTTCAGAAGAGTAAAATTCAGATTTCAAAGAGTTTTCTTCTTCTTCGTTAATTTTATCTATGAAATATTCGTAAACACTCGATGCCATAATCTCACCTCCTCCCATGAGGTGATTATATCAGAAAAGAGGTGACGCAATGTCAATAACCGAATTATACGAACTCGAAAAAGAGTTAATTAAAGAAAAATACGAAAGCGAAATCAAAACACTTAGACAAGAATCTGAGTACGGATCAATTGGGGATATGGATTGGCTTAAAGAAACGACATCGATTAGCTCCCCTGGTTTAGTCAAAGAATTGATTTTATACCCATTCAGAGACGAGCTAGAGCGAAAGGTGGTTTATTACCCTAGCGGCAAAGGGAAGCCATGGAGAGTCAATAAATGGCGATTTAAAGAGTGGTTGAATAATAATTTTGAAAGGATTGATTGGTAATGAAACATAGACAAACGCTGGAACGTTTGCCTATGAACACATTTTAGTGAACACGCCGCTTGTGTTCAGCTAATATTCTTCCTGCCCAAGTTCGAGTCCGTTTGGACGTGCTACTTGCGAGGAGCCTAGCAGCCTTTCGAACTTTTGCAGAAGGACGACATCGTCTTGCCATATCAATCACCTCCCGCGAAGGTATAGGTGACTAATAATTTTACCTAAACATTTTTAGATAGAGAATTATCGTCATGTATATTATATCGAATGTTTAAGAATAATCAACATATAGTGGTGTTAAAAAATAAAAACACAATATATAGGGGGAATTATGAAGAAAATAATTTACTACATAGAAAAAGATGAACGGACTTTATATCAATTGGCTAAAGATGCAAACGTTGATTATGCGTTACTACATCGTATTGTGAATGGAAAAACAAAGAAGAATATATGGTTAGATACAGCATTCAAATTAGCTGATGCCTTAGGAGTTGATGTGAATGATTTTAGAGAGGGGTAATTGGTAGTGAAAAAGAGTTTCAACGAAGCGAGAAGAACATTTTCTGAAATGTTCGATACAGGAGACCATCTAACTGATGCTATATTCAGAGCATTTATTCTTGGATGGGTAATCTTTACATTCACGGCGATCTTCATCAAGCCAGTTTTGCGAAGTATCGGGATAGACTTCATGGGATATCTAGGGCCGTAGACGATGGCGCAAGATAGTTCGCCAAAGACACAAAGAGAACGAGACCAAGAGTACTTGGAAGCCAAAGCAGAGTCTTGGATGAAAGGCAACAGCAAGATAGATAGGCACCACTTCGCTTGCTGGAGAAGAGAGATAGATGAAGACTTTGCTAACAAGAGATACAAAGATGTGAAGGACGGGAGCTATGAAAGAAAATTATAAGTTCTGTATTAGTTGTAAATTACGAAAACCATTTTTTTATTTCTATGGCGCCAGCAGATGCTGGGATTGTAGACGGGCTAGAAAGAAGGAAAAGAATGTATTACGGACGTCCAAAGAACGCTCCTGATAATTATTGCACATATTGCCATAAAGCAACGGGAGTGCCGTATAAAGAGCGTAAAAAGCAAGTTGATTTTACTTGCGGAGTCTGCGGAAGAAGTTTTAGTAAATTAAAAAGCCACCACGGGAATGGCGGCTCAAATAAAGGTATAAACAAATTATAACACGAATTAAGAGGGAGAGATATGTTTAATAAAAGTTACGATGATTATTTATTAAGTGGAGCCACAGCTGATGGGGAAGTTTTATTTGAAGATTGGCTTGGGGAACAAATCTATGATCCCGACGGATATTATTACGACACTTTGAACAATGTACATGTTCACGAAGATGATGCTGTCGATTATGTCAAAGAGACTTTTATGACTTCGGAGGAGGTTGTTGATGGTGAGCGCTATTAAATACAGTATAGCCACCACAGACAAAGAGTGGCACGCATTACGAAGCAAAGGTCTTGGTGGTTCTGATATCGGAACATTAATGGGGTTAAATTCATATAAATCAAAGTATGAGTTATGGTTGGAGAAAACAAAGAGAGTTCAATCGCCAGACATATCTGACCGAATTGCAATTCAAGTCGGTAATGAGTTAGAAGATTTAGTTGCGAGAATCTTCTCTCAAGAAACTGGTCTGAGAGTTCAGAAAGATAATAAAACCCACTATCACAAGGATCATGATTTTTTGTTGGCTAATATTGACAGAAAAATAATCGGAGAAAAAGCGTTGTTGGAATGTAAGACAGCATCAGCTTTCCTTGCAGACCAATGGAAGGAAGATGAAGTCCCTGCAAGTTATTTGCTTCAAGTTCAACATTATTTAAACGTATTGGACTATGATTATGCATATATTGCAGTCATTATCGGGAACCATGATTTTGTTTACAAGAAAATTGATCGAGACCAAGAGCTTATTGATTTATATCAAGCGGAAGCGGTGAGGTTCTGGAACGAAAACATCCTCAAAGACGTTGAACCGGAAATAGAAGGCTTAGTCACTAAGCAAGCAATAAATTACATTAGTAATCGGATCGAGTCTGGTAAATCTATGGAAGCTACTCAAGAACAGAAAAAATCCATAGAAAATATCCGTTACTACAAAAAACAAATTAAAGAATTAAAAGAACAACAAAATAAATTCGAAGACCAGCTTAAAGCGTCGATGGCTATAGCAGGGGCTGAAGTCGTCGAAGGTGACGGTTTTAAAGCGACGTATAAACAGTATACGCAAAACAGATTAGATAGTTCTAGATTAAAGAAAGAGTTACCAGACGTGGCCAAAGAATACACCAAAGAAATAATTGCTAATCGTTTAACGATTAAATAGGAGGAAAATATTATGGCAACAACAGATACCATTAAAAATCAAATAAAATCACAACAAACAGAGAGCAAAGCACCAGCTAAACAACAACCGAATAGCGTCAAGACGCTCTTGAACAGTCCTGCTATTCAAAATAAGTTCAAGGAGATACTTGATGACAAAACTTCTACATTTACATCGAGTTTAATCACGCTTATCTCCAACGATGATTATTTAGCTGATAGTCAACCAATGTCAATCATATCTGGAGCAATGCAAGCAGCACAATTAGATTTACCTTTAGAAAAGCAATTTGGTTTTGCTTATTTAGTTCCTTTTAATCAAAAAGAGGGGAACAGTTGGGTTAAAAAAGCTCAATTCGTTCTAGGTTACAAAGGTTACATTCAACTAGCACAGCGTTCTGGACAATATAGGAACATAAATGTAGGTAACGTCTATGAGGGTCAATTAAAGTCATGGAATCCATTTACAGAAGAACTGTTGTTTGAACCAGAAGGGCAGACAAGTGATAAAGTCATCGGATATTTCGGGTATTTCAAGTTAATTAACGGGTTTGAGAAAACAGTTTATTGGACAAAAGAGGAAATAGAGAAACATCGAATTGCCAACAACAAAGGGAAAAGCAAAAACGATTTGAGTGGCGTTTGGAGAACAGATTATGATGCGATGGCCCAGAAGACTGTTTTAAGAAATTTATTAAGTAAATGGGGAATTCTGAGTGTGCAAATGCAAAAGGCAGTGGTGAGTGATGATCAGATTGCAGAAGAAGTTGCTGATGATGGAGAAGTAATATTTAAAGATGTTACTCCAGAGGATGTGCCACAAGAGACAGAAGACGTTGCGTTCTTGGAAGAATAATGGACGACAAAAAGAAGTTAAAAGAATTGCTGAATCTATTTTATGTCGTTCACATGAGAAAGCACGGAATTAGCAGCGAACAGTATAAAGAGTTGCTCGAAAAGGAACTAGGAGCATATCCAATGGATGCTGAATACAAGGAAGTTCACAATGCTCAAAGAAAGATAATGAGAAGAG
>JBHWQC010000116.1:0-4635 GCA_043425375.1 Atopostipes sp. | reverse complement strand
CGAGTACCTATGCTCCAATCGTGGCGAATCCCGAAAAAATTCTATGCGTCGGCTTAAATTATTTAGATCACGGAGAAGAATCTGGCGATGAAGAGATACCGGATGAACCTGTCATCTTTAGTAAATTTAACAATGCATTAGCCGCGCATAATGAAACAATTCCAGTACCATCCGCAGGTGAACAGTTTGATTATGAAGCGGAAATGGTGATGGTGATCGGTAAGGAAGCGAAAAATGTTTCTAAAGAAGAAGCCTTGTCCCATGTCTTTGGCTACAGTGTGGGCAACGATTTGTCAGTTAGAGATTTACAGTTCCAGTCTGGACGCCAATGGCTTTTAGGCAAAACACCAGATAAATTCGCGCCAGTGGGTCCTTACCTTGTGACGGCAGACAGTGTAGATCCTATGAATCTAGAAATTTCGATGAAACGAAATGGTAAAATCGTACAATTTTCTAATACAAAACACATGATTTTTGACTGCGCAACGATTATTAGCTATCTATCTCAACATATGACCTTAAAACCTGGCGACCTCATTTTTACAGGCACTCCAGAAGGCGTCGTTTTAGGCTATCCAGAAGATGAACGGGATTGGTTAAAAAGTGGCGACGAATTAGAAGTATCTATTGAGCATATCGGCACACTTAAGAACAGATTCGCATAATCATTTAGGAGGGATTAAATGAGCTTAAAATTTGTTTTAGCGCCTGATTCATTTAAAGACAGCGCTAGTGCCAAAGACATTTGCGAAGCGATGGAAAAGGGAATCCGGCGTGTGTTTCCGAAAAGTACCGTTGTCCATGCCCCGATGGCGGATGGGGGCGAGGGGAGTGTGGAGGCTGTGGTTGATGTGACGGGTGGAAAATATACTAAAAAAATTGTTCACGGCCCATTAGATGAAGAGGTGGAAGCCACGTTTGGCATTCACGGCGATGGGGAAACGGCTGTGATTGAAATGGCTTCAGCAAGCGGTTTGGATCTTCTTTCAAAAGACGAGCGCAATCCGCTTTATACGACTTCCTATGGGACGGGCGAGTTGATTCGTCACTGTCTGGATGAGGGGATTGAGAACATCATCCTTTGTCTTGGAGGAAGTGCCACAAATGACGGTGGCGTAGGGATGGCGCAGGCTTTGGGGATTCAGTTCAAAGACAAAGATGACAATGAAATTCCGCGTGGTGGGAAGTATTTAAGAGAGATTGATCACATTGATACTGCTCAGGCGCACCCAAATCTTTCATCGTGTAAGATTCTAATCGCATCGGATGTCAATAATCCGTTGACGGGACCACAAGGGGCGTCTGAAGTTTTTGGACCGCAAAAAGGCGCAACCCGTGAAATGGTCAGGCAGTTGGATGATGGGTTGAAGTATTTGGAAGAAATCATTGAACGAGACATCGGAAAGTCGGTAGGAGAAATTCCTGGAGCAGGGGCGGCTGGAGGTTTAGGAGCTGGCTTACTCGCATTTACGAATGCTGAGATGCGAAGAGGTGTAGATGTCATTATTGAGACAACTCGTTTAAAAGAAAAATTGAAAGACGCAGATGTTGTGTTCACAGGAGAAGGACAGATTGATTTTCAGACAAAATACGGAAAAACTCCCATGGGCGTGTTGGAAGCCGCGAAAGAAGTCAATGAAAATATAAAAGTCATTGCCATCAGCGGTAGTATTGGCGAAGATGTCGGCTCGCTTTATGAATTAGGCTTTGATGGTATTTTTGGGACCGTCCCAGCGCCAGCAGAATTAGACGAAATTCTTGAAAATACATTAGAAAATGTTGAAAGAGTTACAGAAGCGGTTTGTCGGGTGTTGAAGTAAAGAGGTCAATTAGAACTCAATTCTCGCAGCCACCAAATTCTGTTTTCGAAGCCGCAAGAATCTACCGTGGCTCTCAAATGTTGGTTTCAAGGCCAGGAGAATTTCCCGTGGCCTCCAAATATTAGTTTCAAGGCCAGGGGAATCCACCGTGGCTCTCAAATGTAATTTTCAAGGCCACAGGAGCACTATTATTAAAGATAAATTAAAGTAAGATTAAAGTTACCTTGACTTAAAATCACTCGAGTGGTACTATCATTTCAACAACTTAATCGAGGAGTAGAAATTATGCGAAAACCAATGCCACAACTAAACAATAACTTCTACTTTAGCTATTTTAGGTACCGTTTGTAGACATAGCCAGACATTATGGATACAAACGCAGTCATCAAACTGAATTGTATCTGTAATGGCTAAAGCTTTTTAAGTTGGACGAGCCACTATAGAGAAATTAATCTAAGTGGTTGTTTCAACGCAAACAACAAATCAATCAAACCTTTACACACCTCTTTAGATTAATTTCTAAAGAGGTGTTTTTTACTTACGCAGCCAAGTCTCTTTTGAAAAGCAGACTTGAGTAAAATGGAGGTTGAAGCGGATGAAGAAGAAGATTGTTTTATTGTTAGCGATACTGGGGGTCTTGGTCACCTTTTTGGTTCCCAAAATAAATCAGATCGAAGCGGCAGGACAAGAGGAAGAAGTCATTACGGTAGGTGTTTCTTCTCAGTCAAAGCCCTATAACTATTACGACGAAGAAAATGATTTAGCCGGTTTTGAGATTGATTTATTAAGGGCCATTGAGGAAGAGCTGGATGGCTATGCATTAGAGTTTGAAATTACGGAGTTTGCTTCTCTCTTTGCGGGGGTGGATTCAGGGAAATTTGATTTAATTGCCAATAATATTGGAGAAAATCCGGAACGTCGTGAAAAATATTTATTCTCTAAACATCCGTATGTGATTACGCATAATGTGCTTATCACTCGGCCGGATGCCGGCGAGAATGTCACATTAGAAGATATGGCCGGCCAATCGATGGGTGTAGTTGCCGGATCGCTTCAAGCGATTTTTATGGAAAAGTTCAACGAAGAAAATCCCGAACATGCGATTCAACTGGAATATGTGGATACGGATGGCGCAAGTATTATTCGCGAAGTAGCCACAGGCCGCTACGACATGACAATTTACTCGACGACTTACTTGCAAGATGTCATGGATACATTTGGTGTTGATTTAGTGGGGCACCCCATTGAAAATGAAGAGGAGATTCAACCGCCCGGCGCTTACTTTCTCTACAGTAAAAATGAAGCGAGTTTAGCGCTTCGCAACAAAATCGATGAGGCGGTTGCCCAATTAAGAGAAGATGGTACGCTAGCAGAAATTTCCGAGACCCATTTTGGCCAAGACGATACGCAATTATCGGACGACATGATCGCAAAAAATGAAGCCATCAACCAAGACATCTTGCGCCAAATTCAAGGGTCAAATGAGGAAGTCCGCCAAGTCATTGTCGGCACATCCGGTCAAACAAAACCTTTGAACTACTTTGACGAAGACAACGAATTGGTGGGTCTTGAGATTGAGATTTTAAATGAAATTGACAACCGCTTAGAAGAAATTGAAATTTCTTATGATATTACCGAGTTCGCTTCACTTTTTGCCGGTCTGGATTCAGGGCGTTTCGAC
This sequence comes from Atopostipes sp., assembly GCA_043425375.1. Classification (GTDB taxonomy): domain Bacteria; phylum Bacillota; class Bacilli; order Lactobacillales; family Carnobacteriaceae_A; genus Atopostipes. Next base: position 1,134 of record JBHWQC010000116.1, on the reverse strand, counting down.
CTTGTGTCCAACAACTTGGGTGAAAATGAAGAGCGCCGCGAAAAATTCCTATTCTCGCTTTACCCATACGTCATTACCCACAATGTGATTATCACCGATATGGAGGTGGAGCCGAATTTGGAAATCGCCGATATGGCCGGGATGAGTTTTGGCGTCGTGCCCGCTTCGCCGCAGTCGATGTTTTTAGAAACATGGAACGAAGAGAATCCGGAGCTAGCGGTGGATATTCAATACATCGATTCTGATCCATCGACCATTATTCGCGACGTACACACCGGTCGTTTTGATGCGACGATTTACAACACGACTTACTTGTATGATGTCCAAGAAACCTTTGGCATCGAGCTCCAGTCGCATGCCATTGAAGACGAAGACGTGATCCGACCGCCGGGCTCGTACTTTATTTACCGCACACAAGATGAAGACTTGCGCAATGTAATGGATGACGCTCTGGGTGAAATGCGTGCAGACGGCACTTTAGCTGCAATCAGCCACAAATACTTAGGCGATGATGATACGATTTTAACCGAAGAAATGATCGTTAAAAACGAGGCGATTGAAGCCGACCGCTTGCAAGTGGCTTCGGCCAACACCACCGATTCTTCAGACGGTAAAATATTTGCGCCGGAAATGATTGTGGCGATGCTGCCGACCATTTTAGAAAAATTGCCTTTAACGCTATTGATGACTTTGGTAGCCGTGGTAATTGGATTGGTGCTCGGGTTCTTGATTGCTGTGACGAAAATCAATGAAGTGCCGGTCCTCACGCAAGTCTTCAACTTATTTGTTTCCTTCATGCGCGGCACACCGCAATTGGTGCAGCTGTTCTTAGCCTTTTACGGTTTTCCCCTTATTGTCCAGTGGCTGAATCAACAAATGGGCTGGACAATTGATGTGAATGGTATTCCGGCTCTCTTGTATATATTTATCGCTTTTGGTCTGAACGAAGCGGCTTACATGTCAGAAACTTTCCGGGCAGCCATTTTATCGGTGGACGAGAGTGAAATTGAAGCGGCTAAAGCCATTGGACTGACTGAACGACAAACGATGCGTCGCATTATTTTACCCTCGGCCATGATAGTGGCGATTCCAAACTTAGGCAACAGCCTCATTAGTTTACTGAAAGGGACGTCT
>JBHWQC010000115.1:0-30325 GCA_043425375.1 Atopostipes sp. | reverse complement strand
AGGCTTTTTTAGTGGAGAGAATAAATTTGGCTTTCTTTAAGAGCTTTAAGAGTCATTTACAAATTGATTAAACTCATTTATTCACGACGTTAAAGGCGAGTAGATAAGCTATAAAAGACCAAGTAAAAGCCCTGCTAAAGGTACGAGTCACTCACGCCAACCCGTTAACCAAGCTAAAAAATTTGCCTTATGCTATTTTAAAGATGTAGAAAAATAGAAAATCAAAATTTAGGAGGCTATTTTATTATGGCAAAGAGAAAACCAAATGTTGTATTGATGTTTGCAGATGATTTAGGTTACGGCGATGTATCCAGTTTTAATCCAAACTCAAAAATCGAGACGAAGAATATTGACCGACTGGCAGAAGAGGGGATGCGCTTTAAAGATTCTCATGCGACGTCCGCTTTATGTACACCTTCTCGTTATGGACTGCTGACCGGACGATATAACTGGCGTTCGCGTTTGAAAAGTTTTGTGGTTCGCGGGGATTCAGAGACACTGATTGAAAAAGACAGAAAAACACTCGCACATATGCTGCAGGACGAAGGATATCGTACGGCGGCCGTTGGAAAATGGCATTTAGGTATGGATTGGGAATTATTAGATGAACCGGATTATGAACGGTTTTCCCTTGACCCAGATGATCCAGAATATCAAAAAATTGACTTGCAGTACGGTCGGGACGGGAATTTCGATATTCGCTTACAGCAGCCAAAAATTGAAGGACTAGACATTGATTACACAAAGCCCATTAAATATGGTCCCAATGACTTCGGCTTTGACTATTTCTTTGGCACATCCGCATCAATTGACCAGCCGCCATATGTGTATATTGAAAATGACCGTTTTACTGCGGAACCAACGATTTTCTATGGTTTGCCGGATGTTGCGCGTGATAATCCATCACAACAACAAGCGTGGCAAATGGGACCGGCCGATCCGGAATTTAAGGTCGAAAATGTCATGCCAGATATGCAAGAAAAAGTCTTGGATTTACTCGATGACTTTGGCGATAGAGAAGAGCCTTTCTTCTTATATTACCCGACGCATTTAGTGCATGGACCACTCGTGCCGGCGGATGAATTCGAAGGGCTATCAGGACTTGGTCTCTATGGTGACTTTGTATTGCAACTCGATGCGTACGTCGGACAAATCATAGATAAATTAAAAGAAAAAGATGTCTTTGAAGATACGATCTTTATTTTCACCAGTGACAACGGTGCGTCGGCAGTGGCTGGATTTGATGAGTTGAAAGAACAAGGACATAACCCAAGTCATATTTTCCGAGGGCTTAAAGCGGATGCTTGGGAAGGCGGACACCGTGAGCCGACGATTGTTTCGTACCCAAGAATGATTGAACCAGGCACGACTTCAAATCATATGGTTGCTCACTCAGATTATTATCGTACAATTGCCGAAATTTTAGATGTCGAAGTTCCAGATGATGCAGCTGAAGATTCAGTTTCACTCGTGTCTTTATGGCAAGGGTATGACAAAGCTTTAAGAGAAGATCTTGTCCACTCGACAGGAAATGGAGGACTTGCCATTCGCCGAGGGCAGTGGAAATTGATTTTTGTGGAAAATGGCGGAGGCTTTGCCGCTTTAGGTAGTGATAACTTTGAAGCGCAAGAACTCTACGACATCCAAGCGGACATTAGTGAAGAGAATAATGTCATTGAAGAACATCCCGAAGTTGTGGAAGAATTAACAGATATCTTAGAAGAGTATGTGAAAAATGGCCGCTCAACAGCAGGGGAGCCGCAAGAAAATGAGCGCAATAACCCTTATGGCGACTGGGAGCAGTTGGAATGGATGAAAGATTACGAAAGTTATATTGAACGATTTAAAGATGCGGAGGATAAAACGGAGCAATCCGACAAAAGCCAAGGGGGAGACCCAGAAGACCAAGAAAAGAAAACAAACAAAGACCAGCAACAACTTGAAGAAGAAGAGACGGAATAAAGGTTGAAAGGAAGGACCGAGACCATGGCAGTAAATACAGACCAGATGATTTTAATCAAAGGCGACACCTTTCAGATGGGGACTGACTCGGACGAAGGGTTTTCAGACGACCGCGAAGGACCGAAAATGGAAGTTGAAGTCGGCGATTTTTACATCAGCCCCTACACTGTAACGAATCAGGATTTTCTTGACTTCTTTTTAGAGACGGGTTACATCACCGAAGCGGAACGAATGGGTTCTTCCTATGTCTTTCATTTATTGTTAGATGAAGAAACGCGCAAAAAGGCATGGTCACTTTCAGGCACAAACTGGTGGCTGGAAGTGCCTGAAGCCAGTTGGCGCAAACCAGAAGGGCGACATTCTTCAATTAAAGAACGGATGAACCATCCCGTTGTCCATGTTTCTAGAAATGATGCCCTGGCGTATTGCCACTGGGCTGGTGTGCGTTTACCGACGGAAGCCGAGTGGGAATATGCTGCACGTGGAGGCCTTAGAAATAAGCGTTTCCCTTGGGGCGACGACCTTCGGGAAATGGGCAAGCACCACGCCAATATCTGGCAAGGGGATTTCCCGCTTTCAAACACGGAAGAAGACGGCTACTTGGGCACAGCACCTGTAAAGAGGTATGACCCGAATGGCTACGGCTTGTATCAAATGTCGGGCAATGTTTGGGAATGGTGTTTGAATCCAGGAAAAATTTCGTTAAGTGACTTTCAAAAGAAAACGTGGCGTGATTTTTATAAAGAGCATCATCATTTTACCGATGAATTGTATGCTTTACGCGGGGGTTCTTTCTTATGCCACTGTTCATATTGCCAACGCTATCGCGTAGCCGGCAGAAATTCGAATACCGCCAATTCTTCAACCAGTAATATTGGTTTTCGTGTGATGCGTGATGTGTATAATGAAAGTTAAGGTGTGGTGGGATGAGCGATAAAGAAGAAAAAACAGCAACAAAAAAAAGCAGTGATGAACTCGCACGTGATCGGACCGAACTGGCCGAGTTGCGGAGTGATTTAGCCCGAAACCGGACCCTTCAAGCGGCAGAACGAACGTATGCTGCTTGGGTTCGTACGGGTTTTACGATTGCTGGGGCAGGATGGACCTTTGCTCAGGCCTTACAAAGTAGCGGGACCAACAAGATCGCATTAGTGATTGGCGGAACTTTAATCATTCTAGGCTTATTATGTTTTGTTTACGCTTGGTTTGGGTTTAAAAGTGTCTTTGATTATTTAAGAAAAAATATGGATGACCAAGATGCGAGTGAATATCCGTTCACAATGAATTTAACGACTGTAACGATTATTTCGGTTGTATTATTTGTCGTTTTCGTAATTGGGTTTGGAACGCTGCTGCTTTAAGAGAGAAGGAGAGAGGAGAATTAGATGGACAGTGTGTTGAATGTATTTGGCTGGATTGGAAATACGATGTTACCAATCTTTGTTTTTCTCACCATGTTTAACGTCGGCATTACACGAACGTTAGATGATTTTTTACACTATACGTCGGAATGGCGTTTTTTCTTGCGGATGTTGGTGGTGAATTTTGTGGTATCCCCTGTTTTGATGTGGGTGATTTTACAACTATTCTCCCTTTCACTCCCCTTGGAGATTGGCTTAATCATCTTTAGTATGGCAGCAGGGGCACCATTTGTTATAAAACTAACGCAATTTTCAGAACATGATATTGCCTTAGGAGCCACTTTATTAGTTGTGTTAGTCCTAGGAACAAGTATAGTGGTCCCCCTTGGGTTACCGCTGGTGTTGTCAGGTATTGAAATCAATGGGATTCAAATTTTTCTAACATTGGTCCGTCAATTGATTCTGCCCATTGTCTTGGGTCTTATTTTGAATCGAGTTTTCTCAAGCTTTATTGAGACAATTCAACCTTGGGTCGGAAAATTGAGTAATATTACGCTGTGGATTGTTGTGGTTGGTGTTTTAGTCGGCGAATTAGATGGCTTGATTGAGATTCTTGGAGAAGGGGCAATTTTTGCCAGTGTAGTGTATATTTTACTTATTACCGTTTTAGGGTTTTTCTTAGCTGGGAAAAATGACAAAGACCATCAACAAGATTTAGGTGCTCTAGGTTCGGGACAAAGAAACACAGCCGCCTGTATGATTATTGCTGCTCAAAATTTTGGCCATATTCCAGAAGTGCTATTGATTATTACAGTCGCCAACACGCTGGGGATTATTCTGCTTGTTGGTATTGCGAAGTATTTAAGTCAAGATAACAAAACGACTTTTGAAAATATTTAAACTATGAAGAGATGAAAAGGCAGGGAAAGAAGATGAAGATAAAAAAATCAACAAAGGTGTCGCAAGCTCGTCACCCCGATAATCCAGACGGAATTAATGTGGCAGATGCCTCTTTAAAAGGGGTGGGGATGCGCGATGTGTATGAAGCCGAAGCCAAAAGGGAAGAAGACCCGGCAGCGGATTCAGGGGAGAAACGGACAGGATTTGTGGCAGATGTGATGGCTAGTTTAGTCAATGCAGTTTCGAACGTGCCGGATGGTTTGGCTACGGCTTTAATGGTCGGCGTCAATCCGATTCACGGCTTGTACTCGACCATTTTAGCACCGACACTCGGGAGTTTATTTGCAAGTTCTCAAATCATGATAGTGGGTGTCACCGTTGCGGCATCCGTTTTTGCCGGTCAAGCCATTGCAGGCGTACCTGAAACTGAGCGGCTACCCGCATTGTTTACTTTTGTCGTGTTAGCGGGTATTTTTTTAATGCTGTTTGGATTCTTGAAATTTGGGCGCTTGAGTAAATATATTTCCTATCCGGTCATGCGCGGGTTTATGTATGGGGTCGGAATTTTACTCATCTTAGGCCAGTTTTATGGTTTGGTGGGTTACACACCTCAGGCCTCGAATAGTGTGGTTTCATTTATTGAAACTTTTGCCAATATAGGCAGTTGGAATTGGTGGGCGGTAGCCGTCGCTGTGATTACTTTAAGTACGATGCTGCTGTTGCAACGCACTCCAGCAAAATTATTTGCCTCCGCTTTAGCCTTGGCGCTTGGAACAGGCGTGGTCTATTTTGGCGGACTAGATTCGGTGCAAATTGTCCAAGATATCAGTACGATTCCAAGAGGTTTGCCTGAATTTTCAATGCCGAATTTAGAAATTATTTCCATGGAGCTTATCTTTTACGCTTTAGCCTTGGCAGCAGTCATTGCGGTACAAGGGGTAGGTGTCAGCCAAATGGCGGAGAACCCGGATGGCACGCCCGTCGACCCTTCACGAGATATGATTGCCCAAGGAGCCGCTAACGTGGGAGCGGGTCTATTTTCTGGCATTCCAGTCGGCGGGTCGATCGGCTCAACCGCTCTAAATATGACTTTAGGCGCGAAATCACGTTGGGCAGGTATTCTAGCGGGTGTCTGGATGTTAGCGATTGTCTTAATTTTCCCAGGCATCGTTGAACAAGTCCCGATGCCGGCGCTGACTTCTTTAATTATGGTGGCCGGTTTTGGCGCCGTCAATGTGAAAGATTCGCTTTCCATTTTGCGAAGCGGCTGGTCTGCGGTTTTAGGGTTTACTGTTACTTTACTTTCAGTATTGATTTTTTCAATCCCTGTGGCGGTCGCTGTTGGCGTGGTACTGTCAATTCTTTATTTCTTCGTTTCCTCCGCAAGCGACATTTCAGTGAAATTGCAGGAACGGGATGGGGACCGCATTGTGGAAAAAGAATTGCCTGAAACTTTGCCAAGCAATAAACTGACGACCTTGTCCGTGGAAGGCAGCTTGTTCTTCGCCGGGGCGCAAACCTTGAAAGAACACTTGCCTCGGGTCGGCGATGCCCAAAGCCCAGCCGTGCTTCTTCGTCTGCGTAATCAATCGCAGATGGGGGCGACCTTGATTGACATCTTAGACGAGTACGCCGAAGATTTGGAAGCCGCGGGCGGTAAACTGTACTTGAGTGGTTTGGATCAAGATCAGCTGCGCTATTTGCGCGGGAGCGGCAAACTCGAAGAGCAGGTGGAAGCCGAGTTCTTTGAAGAAACCGATGTGCTCGGTGAATCGACTGAAATGGCCGTCGCTCATGCTAATGAATGGCTGCAAGATCGCAAGCAGCCACGGATGATAGAATAGTATAATAGATTGTAGGCTTCACTTAAGGATCGAGCATCTCCTTGAGTGAGGCTTTTTATGTGGAAACTGTCGCTCAAAGATGATTTCGGCAGGTATAGAGGTTAGTTAGCATCTCAAAAAAGTTTTTGATATAAAGTAATTCAGTGAGTATAAGATTTGAATATGCAGATTAAATTTGGCAAGAATTAGCAGCTTTTATTCTTGTCAAAAAGAAGTTTTACAAAAATAGATAAAAATTACGAGTTAGTCGTTGATGAGACTCTAAAGAATCTATCGAAGTTTCTTCTATAATTTTGCTTCTGGTTCAATTAGAATAGAATTAAATCAGAGATTGCATAAAAAGGAGCTGAAAAAGATGGAATTTCGTTCAGAAAGCGTAAAAATTATTGGGATGGAGAATTGCGGAAACTCACCCAAAATGGAGCTGCTTCGAGATCTGACAATTGCGTATGCCACAAACAATAAAGCTTTCTGTTTAGGGTGGATGACAGAAGACGTTGTGTGGGAGATTATTGGCGACAAAATAATCCAAGGACACAAACCGTTTGAAGACGCCTTGGCCGAAATAAAAAAGAGGAACCTACAAGAATTACGTATAGAAAATGTACTTACCCACGGGAAAATAGGAGCTGTAAACGGGACGATACTCCTCAAGAATAAGCAATATTATGCCTTTTGCGATGTTTATCAGTTCAAAGGACAGAGTAAAACCTCAAAGATTGAGAAAATCACATCTTATATTATTCCATCCCCTCAAGAAAAGCCTGTTTAACGTAGGCTATGACCTTTGAATATGGTACAATAGGGAATCCAAGGACATTGAGAAACAAAGGATGGATGCAAATGACGACTCGAACATTAGATAATCATGTCACTGTGATCGACTTTGAAACCACCGGCTTCAGTGCGGAACAACATGAAATCATTCAAATCGGTGCGGTCAAATACCGGAACGGCAAAGAAGTAGACCGCTTTGAACGTTTTGCCGAACCCTTCTACCCGATTCCATGGAAAATTACGCAGCTCACAGGCATTTCCACTGAAATGGTCATGGGCGCGCCACCGATTGAGCAGTCTTTATATGAATTGCATGATTTCTTAAAAGGTGAAACCTTGGTGGCACACAATGCGGGTTTTGATATGAAATTTTTGCTGGAAAACTTTAGACGCCATGAAATTGACCACGAAACTTTTAAAGTGATTGACACGGTGAAGTTAGCGCGTAAAAGTATTGTCGGCTTGCCGAATTATAAATTGCCGACACTCAAAGCGTTTCTTGGCATCGAAATCGGTTCGCATCGAGCGATTGAAGACTGTCTAGTCACCGGCGAGTTGTACTACTACTGTAAAAATATACAAGAAACGTATTTTTAAATGTAAGTCCTGCTTCAGGTAAACTTGAAGTGGGCTTTTTTTGTGCATAGGATTTTTTATTTCAGTTTTCATTCTGTTGAGGAGCGTCTTGCGTTACCCAAATAAAATTTCATTCCGTTAAGAAGGCTCTCAACTAACCGAAAATCTATTTCATTCCGTTGAGACGGGTCTTGGGGGAATGAAATGAAGAAATGCCGCTTTTTTATCTAATTATATGACACTTGTCATATGAATTGATGACATATACTACTATTCTCATTTTTATTTTCTTGCTAAAATTTATTTACTAAGAAAAGAAGGAGTGGATACTATGTCTACAGCCATTATACAGACAAAGGACATTAGAAAGTCCTTTAAAAAACAAGAGGTTTTAAAGGGCATCAACTTTGAAGTATATGAAGGAGAAATTATTGCGTTGGTTGGTGAAAATGGGGCAGGAAAATCCACTTTGATTAAAATTATGAATAATTTGACACGAGCCTCTTCAGGGGACATTCAAATCTTTGGACAATCCCCAACGGATAAAAATTTAAGAAACCGGATGGGCGTCATGCTGCAAGATAATATTACTTTGCACCGAATAAAAGTAAGGGAATTATTGAGCTTAGCAGCTAGTTACTATGATCATCCAATTTCTAGTACTGAACTAGTTGAAATGATGCATATCGAAGAGTTAGCGGAGAAAAAAATAACGGAATTATCTGGCGGTCAAAAAAGAAAAGTAAACTTTGCTTTATCCTTAGTCGGCAATCCCAATATTGTTTTTTTAGATGAGCCGACAGCGAGTATGGATGCAAAATCAAGAAAAGATTTGTGGGGGATTGTTTCAGATTTGAAAAAGAGAGGAAAAACAATCCTGGTTACTAGTCATTATTTGGAAGAATTAGAAAATATTGCGACACGCATTCTCATTTTACAAGATGGCGTTATTGCCTTTGACGGCACCTTACAAGAGTTGAGAATGATTCAAGGCGAGGGGACAATCAGTTTTAAAACGACTCTTCATGAAGGAAACTTTAAAGATTTAGAAGGGCTCGTTTCCATGCACCATCAAAGTGATTTTTATTCCTTAATTACGCAAGATGTGAATGCACTGCTCAAGCAGCTGATGCCATTTATTGATCATTTGAGCGATTTTACCGTCCAGCAAACCACACTGAATCATTTACTGGCTTATTATAAAGGAGAGAAAAAGTCATGAAAAACTTCTGGTATCAAATGAAATTAAATCTCCGCCGGTTGATTAAAAGAGACCTCAAAACCGTATTCTTTGCGCTGTTCTTTCCTCTCTTCTTTTATATTTTGTATACGCGTGTGTTCATCTTTGAAATGCCAGAAGAAGCCTTAGTGATTTGGCAGACCGATTATATGATTTCCATGATTATTTTTGGCTCCTTGTTTACATCCGTTATAACGATGGCGAATACCTTGCTGGAAGATTATACGAATCAGTTTCAATTGTTTGTCCACTTGACGCCCACTTCAAAATGGCGATATTTTTCATCCATCATTGCAGTTTATGTGTCGATTCATCTACTCTTGCTTGTTTCTCTTGGCTTACTGGCTTACTTTTTAAATGGAGTGGCTTTAAGTATTGGACAGTGGTTAGGTTTAACGCTTATCATTTTGTTGGGTACGATTCCGTTCAGCCTGTTAGGAGTCATTACCTCTTACGGACGAAAATCAACGATTGTAAATATCATAGGAAACTTGATCGTCTTTCCATTAGCGATTGGAGGAGGTTTGTGGTGGCCGCTTGAATTTATGCCTTCTTGGATTGTTTCAATTGGGGAGCGCTTGGTGACAAACCATATTTTAACCTTGGCGAAAGAATGGGTCCATAATGCACAGTTGAATCTCTCCGATTTTATAGGCGTTATTTTCTGGATTTTCGGACTTGTAATCGTTATCATAGGGTTACAAAAACTTTTCCAATATAAGGAGACGGAATACGCATGAAAGCTTTCTTACGCCGACATCTCTTAATTCCACCTGAACAAGGCATGATCCCTTATTTCTTTCTCATTTTTATCATTCCGATTGTCATCCTGCTGTTTCCAATTAACAGCTGGCATAAAGTCGTTATGCTCATTTTACTCGTCGTCTTTTTAAAAGTATATCGCGAAGGCTTTTTTGAGAAAAGATCAAAAAAATGGCTCTTTGCTATTCAAATCGCCATTTCTGTTCTCTTTGTTTTGTACAATGGGACGGCCTCTTTGTTCATTTATATAGGCTGGCAGTTTCCGTTTTGGCCGATTAAAAAAGAATCTTTTCAAAGATATTTTACGATCTATACATTCAGTTTACTCTTGTCTTCGGCGTACAGTTTATTCCGTGCCTCGGAAAGTATACTAGCTATTGAGTGGCTGTGGATTTCTGTCGGTTTGGGCTTCTCCTTTTTATCGCCACTCGCTGCATATTCCGTTGAAAAAACGAATCGTAAAATGTTCAATTTAAGTATGACAAATTCTCGACTGAGTACGATTGTCCGCCAAAATGAGCGTGAGCGGATTGCTCGGGATTTGCACGACTATCTTGGACAGTCCTACTCGACCATTTCACTGAAAGCTGAACTTGCTCAAAAACTGTTAGCGATTGATTCGAATAAAGCCGCGAAAGAATTAGAGGATATCGCCCAAACCTCTCGAGACAACTTGAATGTGGTTCGAAAAATCGTTTCAAATTTGCATGAACAATCGATTGCAAGTGCAATGATTGAGGCTGCAAATGTGCTTGAGACGGCGCAAATTAAACTAGTGACGGAGAATGAAGGGCAGACGAGCGAATGGCCTTTATATATTCAATATGCTTTCGCCGCCATTATTCAGGAAGCGACGACAAACGTAATCCGCCATAGCCGGGCCACTTCCGTTCGGTATGTGTTTCGTTATGAGCATAATGTATTTCATTTACAAATCGAAGATAACGGCATTGGCTTTCAAGGCCAAGAAAAGAAAACCCATGGCTTGAGCGGGATGCGCAACCGAGTCGAAGAATTGAATGGGCAGATGGATGTTTGGAATCGGTCGGGTGCTGTTATTCACTTTGGAATACCTGAGGAGGCGTTTGAATATGATTAGTGTCTATATTGCCGAGGATCAGGCGATGCTCAATTCAGCACTCACGTCTTTATTGCAACTTGAAGAGCATCTTGAAGTGATTGGCTCTGCTTTGGATGGAGAAACCGCGCTTCAAGAGATTCTAAAATTAAAGCCGGATGTGGCCATTTTAGATATTGAAATGCCCAAGATGACAGGGTTAGAAGTGGCTGAAGCCATTCAAACTTCAGATACGAAAGTGATTATTCTAACCACTTTTGCTCGGCAAGCGTATTTTGAAACAGCCGTTGCGAACCAGGTGCAAGGGTACTTACTGAAAGACAGTCCCACTGAAAAGTTGACAAAAACGATTTATGCCGTCATTGATGGGGAAACCATTTACGATCCGCAATTGGTGCGCGATGTGTTAAGACGGGAAAAAAATCCGTTGACAGAGAGAGAAATGGAAGTGTTAGAGTATCTTGCAGAAGGCATGACCACACAAGCTATCGTAGATAAAGTCTATTTGTCGCCTGGTACAGTCAGAAATTATATTTCTTCCATTCTTAGTAAAACGGGCGCCCAATCCCGAATCGAAGCAGTTAATGTGGCAAAAAGACATCAGTGGATGGGGTAAGGGGGAGAGAACGGCTCAATGTGCACCAAAATAAATTTCATTCGCGCAAGAAGGGTCTTACGGGAGCGAACCGCTAGCCAATAAAAAAAGCCACTCGTTTGAGTGGCTTTTGAACATTAAGGCTGTAATTATTCATCCATTGTGTCGGCAATGGCTTGGAGGTAGCCGTCTGTATCGACGAATGTGGCACCGGAGACTACATCCGCAATTTCATCGTCTTCGCCTAGATTCTCAACTTCATCCGCAGCGGCTTCAATTTCATCAGCTGTTTTACCGACAGCAAAATCAAGAATGCTTTGCATGTTTTCACTGTAAGTCATTGTGGCGCCGGCAATATCAGCCATCATGGCCGAGTAGGCTTCATCATTTTCCAATTTTGAAGCTAACACTACATCTTCATTGTAGTTCTCGCCAAATGTTTCATCGCTGTTTGGTACACCTTCAAATTCTGCTGGGTCGACAAATTGCAATTCGTCCATAGCGGCTGCTAAGACAGAATCGCCTTCATGTAAAACTGCTACAATCGCAAAAGATTGGTTACCGTGTGGCGCTTCAAGCGAGTAGCTTAACTCAGCATTGGCTAAGTCTGCATCTGCAGCACCTGGAAACTCTAAGCCGTCATTTGCTGTATCCACAATTGCCTGAAGATAGCCATTTGTATCAACAAAAGTTGCGCCAGATACCACATCTGCTATCTCATCGTCTTCGCCTAAACCGTCTAACTCAGCAATGGCTTCTTCAATTTCACTCAACGTTTTGCCGATCGCAAAGTCTTGGATGGCATCTAAGTTCTCACTGTATGAATTTGTTGCATCTGCAATATCGGCCATCATGGCAGAATAATCTTCATCGTTTTCGCGCTTGCTGACTAAAGTCAATTCTTCCGCGTAGCCTTCGCCAAATGTCTCATCGGCATTTGGTACACCATCCCAGTCATCGCCTTCCATAAATTGGTATTCATCGATTGCAACATCATGTACGGTGTCGCCATCCATGACAACAAAGGTAGATGCAAAGGATTGGTTGCCATGTGGGGCAGTGTACATCGCGCGAATGGAACCATCCGTCGCTTCCGCTTCTTCAGAAACTGCTGCATCCTCTGTTTCTGCTGGTTCGGTTGTTTCTTGTTCTTCCGCTGGCTCCTCAGCTGGTTGTTCAACCGCTTCTTCCGCTGGCGCTGTGTCCTCTGTTGTTTCTTCCGTTGTGCCACAAGCGGTCAATAGTAAAGCAGCCGCAAATAGTCCGTATGTCATTTTGTCTTTCATCTTTCAAATCTCTCCTTTTTCGTTTCTTTATTCTTGTAAATGATATCACAAACTTAATAAAAAGGAAATAGAAAAATAAAAAACACGAAGAAAAGTTCACTTCGTGTGGTTACAGTCACTATGTATAAAGATTATCATAAAAGATAGTTGAATATCATCAAGTGATTCTTAACACAATTCATTCCTTAACCCAGTCCCCAAACCATCAAAGCAATCGCGACTACGCCGACAATCATGGAGACAAATAAATTATCTAATTTCAATGAAATAAAAGCAACTATCAGAGAAGGGAGGAGTTTTAAATTTTCTAAAGGATGCAAGGAAAACTGCTCGTCCCAAAAGAAAATATCGGAAAAAACGAGGGCGCTAAAAATCGTCACAGGGATATAAGACATCCATTTAATCAATTGAGGTGAAAGCTCTTTGTTCTCTAACGCAAATAAAGGGAGAATTCTCGGCAACATCGTGGTTAAACCTAACCCAAGTACTACAACCCATTGATTATCGACCATGACTCATTCCTCCCGTCTTTTTGACTTTATAAGTATCCAAGTAATATCCTAAAAAAGAGCCGATGACAGCGGCCAGCACCAGGGCCATATTGTTTTCAAAGATAATCTTCAAGAAAACTGCTAGAATGCCCGAAAAAATACCAGCTACGATATATGTACGGGAAACAAATTGTGCCAGCATCAAGCTAATAAACATGGCGGTCATAAAAAAGTTAATAATGGTGACAGGGATGGTGACCGCTGTCCCGATTAGAGCGCCCAACCAGTTACTGACAATCCAAGCAGAATAGGCGATAATATTGGCATATAAGGCTTTATTTTGTGTCCAGTCCACATTATTTTCAAATTGAAACACATTGACCCCGTACGTTTCATCCGCCGTCGTTTGCCCAAATAAGGCTAAAAAGCCTTTTGAACGGCCGCGGACATATTGCGACAAACTTGACGTCATCAACGACATCCGTAAACTTAAAAATAAATTCAAGGTGAGAATGGAAGGCACACTTGCACCTAAACCAATCATCGAACTGGTCATAAACTGCCCGGCGCCCGTAAAAGCCAGCACACTCATCAGCGTGATGGCTAAAGGAGTAAAGCCCACACCAGAAAGGCCGATTCCGGAAGCCAGACCCAAAGGAATATAACTCAAAGCCACAGCACCGATTTTTTGTGAACTATCGATGATATCTTCTTTAAACATCCAGACCCCTCATTTCCATAAAGTAAGATACATTCTAACACAGTAATGAGTGAAATGCTTAGAAACTTTTAATGGTTCTTTTTTATTTTTAGCGCAATCCTTTCACAAAAAAAGCCATTTCGTATAGTATGGTAGTTAGAAGAAATCGATCAAGGAGGTAGGGTATGAAACGAGTAGTATTTTTCGATGTGGACGGGACATTAATGACGAAAGAGAACCGGCTGCCTGTATCCACCAAACAAGCGCTGAATGAATTGCAAGCAAACGGGCATATACCTGTTATTTCTACTGGACGGCCGCCTGAAATGCTGTTGCCGGTGGCTGAGGAATTAGCGATTGAAAATTACATATCGATGAACGGCCAGCACATTGTCGTAAAGGATGAAGTATTGTATACCAACCCCTTGCCGACGAACTTGTTGGAGCAGTTAATTGAAAAGAGTTATGCATACGGTGACCGCACTTTTTTAGTGACGGCCGAGAAAGTGATTGGCAACACCTTTATGGCCGAGATGATGGATCCAGAATTTTTAACTTTTGTGTACACGCATTTAGCGGATGTACCGGATGAAGTGACGATGGAATTGTTTAAGCGGATGTCTGAAAAGCCCCTGACTCGAGAGCGTTATGAAAGCGAAGATGTCTTATTGGCTTATGTCCATACGGATGAAAAAAGAGATGAAGTGTACCGTGCGCAGTTTCCAGAACTGCATTTCACAAGAGCTACTCCGTTTTTAGGGGAAGCGTTGATGAAAGGCTCGCATAAAGCAACCGGCATGCAGCGAATTCTTGAGTATTATGAAAAAGACGTGACTGAATCCGTAGCCTTTGGTGACAGCTTAAATGATATTGAAATGCTTCAGTATGCCCAAACGGGTGTAGCGATGGGCAATGGGCGAGAGGAATTGAAAGCCGTCGCTGATTATGTGACTGCGGATGTAGAAAACAAAGGGATTTATAAAGGCTTGAAACGGTTAGGACTGATTTAGTGCTTCTTTTGTGTGCTTCCTATACATCGCGGGGGTTTCTTTTTAGCCTTTTATACATGTTTTACATACGCAATTTATAAAACCTGCCGGTAAAGGGGGTAACTCTTTATCAGGCAGGTTATTTTGTCTATTCTTTAAACGATTCCCAAAAATCTTCTTTCTTATGTTAGAATAAGATTAAGAATATTTACGGGTAAGTCATCGTCTTTTTGGTAAAAATAACTGGTGAGGAGAATATTTATGCCAACGACAAAGTATATTAGAATGTTGTCAAAGTCTTTCCCCAATATAGCGAGCACAACGACGGAAATTATCAACTTAGAAGCAATTTTAAATTTACCTAAAGGAACCGAACATTTTGTCAGCGATCTTCATGGCGAATATGAAGCCTTTCAACATGTGCTAAGAAATGGTTCAGGCAATGTGAAAGAAAAAATTAAAGAAATTTTTTATGGCCGGTTGACAGCTAATGAAATGGATACGTTGGCAACCATTATTTATTACCCACGCGATAAAGTTTCCCTTATTTTGGATCAATTAGAAACTCAAGAAGAGCAAAAAAACTTTTACAGTATCACGCTTTCACGGTTAATTGAACTTAGTGTATTTGCGGCCTCGAAATATACCCGTTCAAAAGTGCGTAAAGCTTTGCCTGAACAGTTTGCTTATATCATTGAAGAATTGCTTTCAAGAGATGACAAATTTTTGAATAAAGACGACTACTATAATGAGATTACAGCAAGTATTATTGAGTTGGACCGGGCACGCGATTTTATCGTCGCCATTTCTTACTTAATCCAACGCTTGGTGGTTGACCATTTGCATGTATTAGGCGATATTTATGACCGAGGACCTTTTCCTGAAAAGATTGTGGACCGCTTAAGGGATCATCATTCTTTGGATATACAGTGGGGAAATCATGATATTTTATGGATGGGTGCGGCAAGTGGCTCGAAAGCATGTATTGCCAATGTAATTCGCATTAGTGCACGCTACGATAATTTGGAAACGGTAGAGGATGCATATGGCATCTCTCTTCGCCATTTACTCACTTTTGCAGCGAATACATACCCAAAAGTTAAAAATGCCGCCTTTAAACCCAAGCAAGACCCCAGTAAGGAGCTGGCCTTTTATGAAGACGAGGACGAACAATTGGCGCGTATCCAACAAGCCATGGCGGTTATCCAGTTTAAAGTAGAAGCGGATATCATTAAACGAAACCCTGACTTCAAAATGGAACACCGGTTACTCTTAGATAAAATTGATTATGAAAACATGACGATTCAACTTGATGGGGAAACGTACGAGTTAACGGATTTTGAATTTCCAACAATTGATCCAAAAGATCCGTATGCATTGACCCCGGAAGAAGAAGATGTCATGAATCGTTTGGTTCATTCGTTTAAGCAATCCGAGCGGTTAAAAGAACATGTGCGTTTCTTAGTGAATAAAGGGAGCATGTATTTAATTTATAATGAAAATCTCTTGTTCCATGGGTGTGTGCCGATGCATGAAGACGGCTCGTTGATGACGGCCCATTTTGACGGGAAAGAATATTCGGGGAAAGCACTTCTTGATGTCTTTGATGAGGCGGTGCGGCAAGGGTTTATTCATCGCAAAAATCCGGATAATGCAAAATATTTGGACTTGATTTGGTACTTATGGTGTGGGCCGGTCTCTCCGTTATTTGGAAAAACAAAGATGACCACCTTTGAGCGGTATTACATCACCGACAAGCGGACGCATGAAGAATACAAGAATGCTTATTATCAATTGCGCGAAGAAGAAGAGGTAGTGTTGAAACTGCTGGAAGAATTTGGTATTTCTGCTGAAATAGGACACATTATCAATGGTCATACACCGGTGAAAGAGCGAAAAGGGGAAGACCCGATTAAAGCGAAGGGACGAATGTTGGTCATAGACGGCGGCTATTCCAAAGCGTATCAAGGAACAACGGGCTTAGGCGGGTACACATTGTTGTATAACTCGTATGGTCTGCAATTAGTGGCCCATCAGCCGTTCACATCACGTGAAGATGCGATTTTGAATGAATCGGATATTGTCTCCACTCGAAGAGTTGTGGACCGTGAATTAGAACGGAAAAAAGTGGCTGAAACGGATACAGGTCGTAAGTTAAAAGACCAGATTGACGTCTTGAAAGAATTATTGGAATGCTACCGCGATGGAACGATTGCCGAGCGGTAACCTTAGAATAGGAGCCGTCCGTTGTACTCTACGAATTGCTAGCTAGAAAAAATCCGCAATCGACCGTTTCTATCCATTCCAGAGAAGAGTTAGCTAAAGCGGTGAGCTAACGTACGCCTTTTATTTTTATTCCGGCGGCCATTCGCGAAGCGGAAAGTGAAAAGGAATTTAAGGATTTGAAAAGTAAAGTACGCCGCTATCATGTGCGTCTGCAGGATCAAGGCAGGCACCTCCTATATGAAAAAATCGAACAGGATTAAATTTACGACAAAGGCATCGGTTTGTGCTGGTGCCTTTTTTCGCTTTTACTGGTATAATGGGTGGTAACTTAGAATAGCATTAGAAATTTATTTTATATCTCATTTTGGAGGGACAGCTATGAAATTATCAAAACGAATTCAAGCCGTAAAGGAGTCAGCGACACTGGCGGCGACGCAAAAAGCACGAGATCTGAAGGCGCAAGGACACGATGTGATTTCATTAACGGTAGGCGAATCTGATTTTCCAACGCCCGATTATATTTCACAAGCGGCGATCGAAGCGATTAAAAATCATCAAGGGAACCATTATACACCAACGAGTGGGGTGCCTGAGTTGCGACAAGCTATTGTCGATTATCATCAGCGAATGGATGGTGCCGAGTACACAATCGATCAAGTATTTGTGGGGGCAGGTGTGAAAAATGTGCTGTTTGATTTGTTTCAAGTGTTAGTGGATCCGGGCGATGAAGTGATTTTACCGGTGCCTTTTTGGGTCAGCTTTGAAGAACAGATCAAAATGGCAGAAGGGACACCGATTTATGTGCAAGGAGCGCCGGAAGATTTATACCGCATCACGGTCGACGATTTAGAAGCGGCGCGCACTGACAAAACCATCGCTGTGTTAGTCAACACGCCATCCAACCCGACAGGCGCTGTGTATTCAAAAGAAGAAATTACCGCCATTGGGGAATGGGCGGTTGAGCATGATATCATTATTATTGCCGATGAAATTTATTCTCGCCTTGTTTATAACGGATTAGAGCCGGTATCCTTCGCCTCTTTATCCGGTGAAATTCAAAAGCAAACGATGATTGTCAATGGTGTATCCAAATCACACGCGATGACAGGCTGGCGTTTGGGATATGCTCTTGGAAATAAAGAAGTGATTGGGGCTTTAAATAAGCATGCTTCTCAATCCACCGGCAACCCAGCAGGTGTCAGCCAATATGCAGCGATAGCGGCTTATAATGAAGAAAGCGACGAAGTCGAGAAGATGCGAAAGTCTTTTGAAAAGCGTTTAAATAAAGCCTATGATTTAATTCAGACGGTGCCAGGTTTTGAACTCGCACAGAAACCAGAAGGGGCTTTTTACCTGTTTCCCGATGTTTCAAAAGCGGCGGAAATGACCGGCTATGATTCGGCTGAAGAATTTAGTTACGCATTAATTGATGAAGCTCATGTAGTCACTGTAGCAGGCTCCAGTTTCGGTGTGCCGGAATGCTTAAGATTCTCTTATGCAGTTGGAGAAGACACCTTTGCAGAGGCTATTCGCCGAGTGAAAGCATTTATTGAAAAGAATAAAAAATAAATGAATATCTCTATTGAACTAGAATGCAGAAACTCTCTGCATTCTTTTTTTTTCTTTTAAAACTTGCGCGGTCTTATACGTCTTAGCGCCGCCGTGGCAATAAAGGGAAATTTACGGCTGCAGCGAATCATAGTTCAATGCTATGAATCAAAATGAATGTTTTTGAATAAAATTGATAGTTTAGATTGATTTTGATAGAAATATGGCGTATACTTGCTCCAATAAGAGTTGAAAACGATCACAGTTGAGGAGGGTGAGGATGCTTTTTGAGAACCGTGCTGAATTAATACTCGAATTGCTCAAAAACCAACATACCGTATCTATGCAAGAATTTGTGGACACACTTGAAGTGAGTGAATCCACGATTCGCCGTGATTTAATTGCGTTAGAAGAAGCAGGACAGTTGCGTCGGATTCATGGCGGTGCCACAAGTCTGCACGAGTTACGAACGGAGCCGCAGATGGCACAAAAAGAAAGCTTGAATCTCGAGGCAAAAAAAGCAGTGGCACACTATGCGGCAAGTTTAGTAAAACCAAACAGTCAAATTTACGTCGATGCGGGAACAGCGACTTTAGAGTTAGTGCGTGCTTTACCTAGTAATCATCCACTTAAACTCGTAACAAATGGTGTAGATCAGGCACTCTTGGCCGTCCAACGAGGCATTGAAGTGGAGCTGCTCGGCGGATCCGTCAAACCAACAACCCATGCGATTGCAGGGATTACCGCCTATCAGCAATTAGAGCGAATGAATTTTTCCTACGCCTTTATGGGAATGAATGGCATTCACGAAGTGAGTGGGCTGACGACCACCAATATGGAAGAGGCGCTACTCAAAGAATTAGCGATGCAGCAAAGTCAAAATATTCGGATCTTGATGGATGACAGTAAGCTAAGTGAAGTGTACGCGTATAAAGTAAAAGCGCCATCGCAGGCCATTCTTTTATTAAATGAAAAAACGGAGCCGGATTTTGAAGCTGAAATAAAATTGATTCAAAAAACATATGATGTGACGCTTGTACAAGAAAACTATGAGAGAGGATAGGGTGAGCAGATGCTTTATACACTGACGTTAAATCCCTCCATCGATTACGCCATGCAGATTGGCGAGATTGAAGTAGGATCGACGAATTATTCAAAAAATGAATACATGCTGCCAGGCGGGAAAGGGGTCAATGTGTCTCGCGTGTTGAACCAGCTGGATGTGCCGAACAAAGCGCTCGGGTTTACTGGCGGTTTTGCAGGGCAATTTATCGAAAAATGGCTGGCGGAGGAACAAGCTGACTTTGATTTCATTCCGGTTGAGGGGGATACTCGAATCAATGTCAAGCTGAAAGGTGAGCGGGAAACAGAAATTAACGGCTTAGGGCCAGTGATTTCTGCCCGTGAAATGGAGGAGCTGTTAGATAAAATTAGCCAGTTGAGTGATGAAGATACGCTAATCATATCAGGCAGTAAAAATCGCGGCATTCCAGAAAATTTTTATTTAAAAATAATACAGCTGTTAAAAGAAAACGGCGCGACGTTTGTGCTGGATACGAATAGTAAAGAGCTCCTGGAGGCTTTAGCTTATACCCCGTTTTTAGTCAAACCCAATCAAGCAGAGCTAGGCGATTTATTTGGGGTCAAGATTGAATCGAAAGAAGAAGCGATCACTTACGGAAAAAAATTGCAAGAACAAGGTGCACAAAATGTCATCATTTCCCTGGGCGGAGATGGAGCGATTTTTATTGACGAGGTGAATATTTATATGGCAGCAGCACCCCAAGGCAAAGTAGTCAACACCGTCGGGTCAGGCGACTCTATGATTGCGGGCTTTATGGCTGGTATAGAAAAAGGGTGCTCGAAACTAGAAGCCTTTGAATTAAGTGTCCAAAGTGGTAGTGCTACCGCCTTTAACCAGGACTTAGCGAAACAAAACGATATTGATGCATTAAATAAAAAAGTACAAATCAGAAAGGTTGATCCCCAATGAAAATGAAAGATGTGATGCGACAAGAATTGATGCTCTTGCCCGCACAAGCAACCACAAAAGAAGCCATTTTGGATGAAATGGTCAACAAGTTAGTAGAAACAGGCGCGGTGAATGATTTTGATACGTTCAGACAAGGAATTGCTGACCGTGAAGAAAGCATGAGTACCGGCCTCGGTGAAGGTATTGCCATGCCGCATGCGAAAAATAAAGCGGTAGAAAAAACATCGGTGGTTTTTGCCAAGCAGCCAGCGGGTGTAGATTTTGACAGTTTGGACGGACAACCCGCAAAATTATTCTTTATGATTGCGGCCAAAGATGATGCCAATGAAACTCATTTATCGATTTTAGCCAACTTATCGAAACTCTTAATGAATCAGGATTTCACGCAAGCTTTGACAGTGGCCGATACACCAGAAAGTGTACAGGCTGTGGTCAATTTAGCCGAAGCCAGTTTAGAGAAAACCGAGGCGGCTGTGGGTGAGGACACACCTGAGACAAAACCTACAGATAGTGATGAGCCGTATATTGTAGCGGTCACCGCTTGTCCGACGGGAATCGCCCATACCTATATGGCGGAAGATGCTTTGAAAAATAAAGCCAAAGAAATGGGCGTTCAGATTAAGGTGGAGACGGACGGCTCTGAGGGCGTTAAAAACCGCTTGACGGCAGAGGATATCGAAAAGGCGGATGGCATTATCGTCGCCGTTGGGAAAAAAGTACCGATGGGGCGGTTTGCCGGTAAAAAAGTTGTTGAACGACCAGTTGCGGATGGCATCAATAAAACGGAAGAATTGATTAATCTCTCTTTATCTGGGGAAGCGCCAGTGTACCGGGCAAGTAGTCAAGACCAAGCGACTACAGATGTTGGAGCAAGTGAAGCGGAAGAACGCAGCAGCTTTTCTTTACAGAGTCTCTATAATGACTTGATGTCTGGTGTTTCTACGATGTTGCCGTTTGTTATCGCAGGCGGGATTCTGCTTGCGCTGTCTTTCTTACTAGAAGGGTTTGTTGGTAGCGACTCGCCGATTTTCCTTGGCATCAACGGCATTGGGAGTGCGGCTTTTAGCTTTTTGATTCCGGTGTTGGCTGGTTATATTGCGACAAGTATTGGTGGCAAGCCGGCGATGGTGAGTGGATTTACGGCTGGAGCTTTAGCTGTTAGTGCGGATGCTGGTTTCCTTGGCGGTTTAGTGGGGGGTTTCTTAGCAGGTTATGTGACATTGTTTGTGATTCGCGCCCTTAAAAACATGTCCAAAAATTTAGCCGGTCTGCGAACTATTTTACTCTATCCTATTCTTACGTTATTTATTACAGGTCTTTTAATGTACTATGTCTTCGGTCCGATTTTTGCTGGAATTAACACAGCGATGTTGAATTTCTTGGAAGGATTGGGTACAGGAAATCAGGTACTTTTAGGGGCTCTGTTAGGTGGCATGATGGCTGTGGATATGGGCGGACCCCTCAACAAAGCAGCGTATGCTTTCTCAATTGGTATTTTTACCGATACAGGGGATGGTCAATTTATGGCGGCCGTCATGGTTGGGGGAATGATCCCGCCATTAGCGATTGCTTTAGCCTCTCTTATCTTTAAAAACAAGTTTACAGAGGTTCAACGACAATCCGGCTTAACCAACTTTATTCTGGGCTTGTCTTTCATTACCGAAGGTGCGATTCCCTTTGCGGCGGCGGACCCGCTTCGTGTGATTTTGTCCAGTGTGGTTGGAAGCGCCGTGGGTGGAGGTTTGAGCCAGTTGTGGACAACGAGTGTGCCGGCTCCGCATGGTGGAATCTTCACCATGCTGGCTTTAGGTGAAAATCGTTTGATGCTGATGCTTGCAGTTATAA
The DNA here is from genome assembly GCA_043425375.1 of Atopostipes sp. GTDB lineage: Bacteria > Bacillota > Bacilli > Lactobacillales > Carnobacteriaceae_A > Atopostipes. The sequence goes on along the minus strand of JBHWQC010000115.1, from coordinate 8,152 downwards.
TCGGTACAATCATTAGTGCGGTTATTTTGGGCTTATGGAAAAAGCCTGTCGAAGAGCAGATGCTTTCGGATGAGGAACTGGCAGCTGAATAAAATAGTCACTTCTAAAAAGTCTTGCAGAAATTTTGTGAGGCTTTTTTGTTTTTTAAAAATAATTTAACGGAATTTGAAAGTTTTGGGTAATGTTATATATAAGGGGGAAATTATATGGGCATTATCCAAACAGTTTTTCAACAAGCAACATTGAAGAAACCAGTTCGTTTTGAACAGTTACGGGAATTGGATAGAAGAGAGGGATTGAAACAGCACGAGAAATTAAAAGATGAACTTTTGAAATTAGAAAAAGGATTTATTGGTGAATCCTATTTTGAAAAGCTTTTGGTTGAACAGGGTGATTCGCATTGGCAAATTTTGAAAAATCTTTGGCTGGACTGTAATGGAGAGTTCGAGTGCGATTTCCTTGTGTTTACACAAGCAGGGGGCTACACCTTTAGTCAAAAAGGCAAATAAAAAAACGAGCGCTCACAACTTCAATTTGCGAGCACTCGTTCTTATTACTTGATTCGTACAAATAATTGCTTAGTCTTTCCGTCCGATGAAATTGAACGGTGTTCAATTTCAAAGTCGTCTAACGATTGGACAAACGTCACTAATTTTTTGTGTCCATAGTTACGGACGTCAAAATCAGGGAAGCGTTTGGAAAGATGATTCCCAAGATTGGCTAATGAAATCCAACTGTCATCATCGGAGTTTTCAAAAATAATGGTCCGTAAAGCTTTGCGGATAGTCGTTAGCTTTGTTTGCGGTTGTGGTTTCTTTCGTTTGTTCGACTGATTGCTCTGATGGGTGTCTCTCGAATCCTTTGCACCACTTGAACTACGACGCTTATTCTTTTGTGAATAATCGTAACGCTTTCTGCCGTTTCCACTCTTCTTTTTCGGTTCTTTGGCTGTAATGTTAAAGGACTTTTGAGGTTCGGTTTTCAGCGTTTCTTCTGCTGATTCTAAAACAGTTTCTACAACAGTTTCCTCTTCCACATTATCTTCTTCAATATTTTCATAAAGAATATCCAAATATTTGAAACTGTTACATGCCGAAATAAACGCATTTGGTGTTTTACTCTCACCCATACCAATCACTTTCATCCCTGATTCGCGAAGCCGCGAAGCCAATCGCGTAAAATCGCTATCGGATGAAACAATGATAAAACCATCCACACTCGCCGTGTAAAGAATATCCATTGCATCGATAATCATCGCGCTGTCGGAAGCATTCTTTCCATGGGTATAACTATATTGTTGAATCGGTGTAATGGAATTATCCAACAGAATTTCCTTCCACCCATTATTTCGCGTACTCGTCCAGTCCCCGTAAATTCGGCGATAGGTCGTCACCCCATAATTGGATGCCTCATCGAAAATAATGTTGATGTACTTAGGAGAAACATTCTCTGCATCAACCAAGACAGCATATTGCTGTTCTTTGCTCATTAAAGGTTCACCTCCATTTTTAATCTTTATTTTTTATTTAAAGGATGCTCTAAAAATAAAAAGTTGATTTCAATTGAAATCAACCTTTCCTAGTATACCATACATCGTTTTTGAATTCAGACGACAACTGTTTTTTGTTCCAAAATGGGGTAGAGACGCTTGGCGAGCAGAATGCCGAGGGTTAATTTTAAGACATCACCCGGGATAAAGGGAATAAAACCAGCCATTAAAATACCCGTAACCGTCAGATTGCTTCCCATATAAAGGTTTAAAATTATCGCCATATAAGTCAAACCAATCAAATAAGTGACTATAAAATTAAGAAGTCCGGACAAAATAAGATGTATTGTTTTTGATGTGCCATTCTTTTTTAAGTAAAGGGCTTGCAGGCAAGCAGCCGGTATAAAAGCTAGCACAAAGCCAAAAGAAGGCAAAAGCACCGACTGCAAGCCGCCTTGAAAACCAGAAAATATCGGCAAACCGACTAGCCCGCCAATAAAATAAGCAGCCGTCGCAAGCAAGGCATTTCTAGGGCTTAAGAAATAACCGATCATTAAGACCGCTAACGTTTGCAGGGTAATCGGGACAGGTCCAATGGGCACAACCAATTGCGAACAAACAATAAGAAGCGAAAGTAATATAGCAGTTAAAGTAAGATCTTTTGCTTTCATACAAGTGACTCCAATCTCTATCAAAGTAGTTCAATTATACAGATTTTTAAATACGTTTACAATGCATTATAAAATGGATTGAATATCGAGATGGGCATCAATTTGATCACGCACATCATCGATACTGGCTCCCTTTTCCGAAAAAAAACGACTTCATCAAATGCTGGATAACATTGTCTTCGATTGGATTCCTTGCTGACAAGAATAAGGTGCGTGTCTTGATGATGATGGATCAGATGTTTGATTTTCGCCTTATTCAATAAACGTTCGTCCTTTTCAACCTGCGCGCAGCCATAATCTAAATCCACCGTTTTGTAGCCTCGGCTTTTCATTTCACTTAAAACACTTGATTTTCCAACACCGGATAAACCGGTAATAAAACGAATCGTCATGAATCTGTCTTCCAATTTTTAACTAGGCGGTATGAAAAGAGGGAGATCGGGCGTATTGAAAGTAAACCAGATAAACATCCCTGCAAATAAAATGACCAACAAAGAAGCTAAAATGAAATAAATGGTTCGTGGCTTTACAACTTTGTATAAATGAATAGCAATGAGTTGAGCAATCGGCACTGCGAGAAATAATGAACCGATATCAATAATCGAGGATTCCGTTTCTAAAGCATACACCCAGGTGTAATACCAGCCGACAATAAAAAGCATACTGGTAAAAATCGAGGCTGTTCCAGCTGTCACCCATTTTGTAGGGGAGAGTCTCTTTTTGTCTTTAAAAATGAGATAACCCAAACCCCACCAGAAGACTAAAGGCCAAAAGACCAGTTTCAAATGTTCCCAAATGCTTTCATTAATGGGTGTAAACATGCCCACAACGGCGTTTTCGCCTGACCATTCATAAAGAAAGTGAAGAGGGATGGACAGTGAACAAACAACAAAGAGGCCAATCCAGCTATAGATTTTGACAAAATGTTGGTCGACAGATGGGCTTACAAGAGATCGATTCATTATTCTCAGCTCCTTAGAATTCGACTTATATTTATCATAAATAAACTAGAAGAGAACACCTAGTAAATTGACCTATAAAGATATCGGAAAATTTAAGCGTATAAAGAGTGAGGCGGAGAGTTTTATGGTAACTTTTAACTAAAGAAAAGGGAGTGAGTCTGCATGAAGAGATATTTGACCTTGTCCATGCTCTTGTTGCTGTTATTCATCGGTTGTGCGAATAGGGAAGAAATGCAAGAGACAGAAAGTACGACAGCAGCGAGCGAACTGTCAGCAAATCTAAAAATCCCGTGGAATATTGCAAAAGAAGAAGAGACATTTTATATCACGGAAAGAGAGGGAGCGATAGTAAAAATTGAGGATGGTGAGACTGAACGTCAAGCTGTAGCATTCGAACAAGTCATTTCCGAAGAAGCAGAAACGGGCTTATTAGGTTTTGTTTTAACTCCTGATTTTTCAATCAGCCAGCAAGCGATCGCTTACTATACGTATAAAGGAGAAGCAGGTCCTGAAAACCGGATTGTCCGCCTTGAAATGACTGGAGATACCTGGATTGAAAGGGAAGTCTTGTTGGATAATATTCCAAGCGGTCCGATTCATCATGGAGGGCGCTTAGCGATTGGTCCGGATGAAAAATTATATGCGACAACTGGAGATGCAGCTACCCCTGAATTGGCTCAAGATTTGGATTCATTAGCTGGGAAGATTTTACGGTTAAATTTAGATGGGACGATTCCTGAAGACAACCCTTTTGAGGCGTCTTACATTTATAGCCACGGACACAGGAATCCTCAAGGCTTAACGTGGACAAAAGACGGCAAGATGTTTGCTAGTGAACATGGAAATCAAGCCAACGATGAAATAAATGGGATAGAACCGGGTAAAAATTACGGCTGGCCTGAAATCGAAGGATTGGAAGAAGCAGAGAATATGCAGGTGCCAGCATATACTTCTGGAACCGAAGAAACGTGGGCACCATCTGGCATGGATGCTTACAACGAGAAGCTATACGTTGCAACTTTACGAGGAAATGCGATTATAGAAATTCATCTAAAATCAAATAAAACCAGACAACTATTCACAGATTACGGTCGCATTCGTGATATTTATATTGAAGAGGATACACTCTATTTCATTACAAATAACACGGATGGGCGAGGAGAACCGATAGAATCAGATGATCGGCTCATGCAAGTTGACTTAGCGGAGTTCGAATCGGAATAAATAAAAAGCAATCTTAGTTTGGTTATTCGAACTAAGATTGCTTTTATAAACAATTAGGATTGGATATCGCGTTTGTTGTAGCCAACAAAACCAAGCAGCGTAAAGAGAAGGCCGATACCCGATAGGATGCCCATAATCGACCAGTTGATCGATTCGTGCGGCACTTCTGGAATATGATAGAGTGCGGACAACTCGTTTACCCAAGTCGGGAACTCGAGCAAATCCCCTAAATATAAAACGAGAAACATAAAGACAAGATAAAGCCAGGTGATCAGTGTAAATTTTGGCTGTACACCTACTAGCAGAGCAGCTAATCCTAACACGAGTAAAATAGTCGGTAAATAAGCAAGTGTGGATTCGATGAGACTACCTAAGGCTATAGGATCTTCAAGAAATCCTGTCGACGTCACATATAAGCCCGATGCAATTCCCAACTGCATAAGAATCACTGCGGCTAAAGCAAAAGAAAAATAAAAGAAGAGCATTTTAGTGCGAGAGACAGCTCGTGTGTAAAAGTGTTCAGCTCGACCGGCGGCTTCTTCTCTCTTAAGACTGTGGAGAATCATCACCCCTGGAATGATGGAAAAGATGGTCATAATTTGAATCAAGAGGGTTACAAACCGTTCAATAATATTTCCGCCTGATTGATTGTCTAGAAAGAGTTGGAGGATGTCCATATCGGCAAAATAGGTTTCCATTTCACCAAGAATGGCTCCGAAAGCAGCACTCAATAAAAAGATGAGCAAGAACCAGCCGATTACTTTCCCTTTTTCTAGGGTCCAAATAAAACCAGGCGTTGTTTTTAAAAAAGCAGAAGCGCTGTCTTTCCCTGAACGACTCGGTAAAAGGCCAGCAAACATATCTCGTCTGGTACGTAAAATAAAAGAAATCCCTGTAAATAATAGAGACATTCCGGCTAAAACGAAAACAGGCACCCAATTATCCTGGGCAAACACTTCTGTACGTGTGACCCAGCCTAAAGGAGATAGGAGAGAAAGGGTTTCATTTTGAACATCTCCAATCACTCGGATGCCATACGAAACGAGTAAAAAACCGACTGAAAGAATAGTTGTACCATGCGCCGTATCAGACAATTGAGCTGCGATTGCAGTAAAGGCTGCAAACAGAAAACCTGTCGCACCAAGTATTGTGCTATACAACAAGGAGCTTTCTATCGTAAAGGCCTCATTTCCAGCGGCCGTGAGCCCAATTGTCAAAAATAAAACAAGGGCAAGATTTACGAGAAAGAATAGACTTAAACTGGCGACTAAATAAGCCAATTTGCCAACAGGAAGGGACTGAATAATTTCCAAACGGCCCTCTTCTTCGTCTTCACGCGTGCTGGCTTTCATGAGTAGAATATTCATAACAGCTACTGCAATGGCTGAAAAAAGAAGCATTTCTGTCGCATAAATCACTCCTACATTATAATCTTCTATCGCATAATTGGCGCCAATTAATGCACGCATCGCCGGATTTTCCATTGTTATTGCATAACCCAATAGGTCATCTTGTGTCGTGTAAATTTCTGGGTAAACAACAGCGACCGCTAAAGACACACCGATAATTCCAATCATCCATAAGAGAATTTTAAAGCGGTGTTGTCTAAAGAGCAGGGCAATAAGCCGCCCAGTCCCTTTAAGGGCCTTTTTATTCATAGGCACGCACACCTTCTTCGCTGTCTGCATAGTAGCGCATAAAGAGATCCTCTAATTTCGCCGGGGAACTTTCGAGTTGAATCACTTCATATTGACTAATAAATTGGACAACGTCATTAGTAAACTCCGTGTCTACTTGGAAAGTGACTCTACTATTGTCTTGTTCGATTTGATGCACACCAGGAACGGTCTCTAATCCTTGTAGCGGCTCTTTTGTTTTCACTTCAAAATGCATCCGCGTTAAATGTCTTAACTCATCCAGCGTGCCTGTTTCAATAATCGAACCTTTACGGATAATAGACACACTGTCACAAAGCCGCTCGACTTCGGATAAAATGTGACTCGACAAGAGAATGGTTTTGCCTTCTGCCTTTAGCTGCAGCAAATGCGCCTGAAATTTTCTGTCCATTAAAGGATCTAAACCAGAAGTGGGTTCATCTAGAATATAGACATCTGCATCCGCTGAAAACGCAGCAATAATGAGAATTTTTTGCAGATTTCCTTTTGAATATTCGCGGCATTTCTTTGTCGGATCAAACTCGAATTCGTCCATTAACTGCGCGCGTCTCTCGGTATTTACCTTTTTACTCCGCATCTCAAGCAACAAGTCAATGACTTGACCCCCTGTTAAATTCGGCCATAACTTTGCGTCGCCCGGTACATAAGCAACCTTTTCATGAATTTCAACGGCATCATCCCACGCATCTTTCCCAAATATCGTCACTTCTCCCGCATCCGCTTTCAGCATGCCGAGGAGAACACGGATAGTCGTCGATTTTCCGGCGCCATTTGGTCCAATAAACCCATGAATTTCCCCTTTTTCTACGTTTAAATCTACTTGATCTAAGGCTTTAAATTTTCCGAAGGTCTTGGTTAAATTTTTTACTTCAATCACACCCATCAGGTTAACTCCTTTTTTATTTATAGAAGACGTTTCGCAAGGACGCTAAATAGGCTTCGAATTCTTCCCATAAAACTTCAAAATCATGCATGTTTTCCTGCGTCCTTTTTACTTGTTCAGCTAGTTGGCTAAAATACCCAGTAACCGATAGTTCAATAATCTTCGCTGCTTCCTTTGGATCAATGTCTTCTTTAAACAGATCTTCTTGAATTTCTAAATTCTCAGCCATCTTTTCCGACGTCTCTGCCATCAAACGCTGAAATTTCTCTTGGTAGCTTGGAGAGAGGGTCTTCAATTCAGAAAATAAAACGGTAGTTAAAAAAGCATTTACTTTCGGATAAAGCTGGTAGTATCGGTATTTAATTTTAGAGTTATTCGATAAGCGCTGGATAAAATCTGTTGTAGAAGTATCGATTTTATGAATATATTCCTCTGTAATAATAGCTAAGGAATAATCAATAAGATAGGTATAGAGGCCTTTTTTATTTTTGAAATAGTAAAAGAGAGTACCTTTACTAATATCAGCCGCTTCTACTATTTTATTCGTTGATGCATCCTGATAACCTTTAGCTGCAAATATTTTAAGGGCGGCCGAGCGGATATTTGCTTGTTTTTTGGGCTCTAATTGTTCAAATCTTTCAATCAAACGTTCACCTCCCATTCTCTTGACTACCTTGGTCAAATAAAGTATACCACTATTTGACCATTCTGGTCAATTCTGTTTTTGTTGTTTTTGAATCTTACTATTTTACAGTTGCTTCTATTGGTCACCAAACTTATTTTTCATGGCTGCTGGAGCTTCCAGCGGTCACCAAATACTTTTTTCGTGCCTACTGAAATTTCCATCGGTCACTAAACCCATTTTTCATGGCTGCTGACTTCAGCCAGTCTCTATGAGTAGAAAACAGGTACTAGTTTTCGATAAGATGAATAAACAAGAAAATGGAAGGTGAGTATATGAGTATAAAAAAATGGTGGGAAAATGCGATAGTGTATCAGATTTATCCCAGAAGTTTTATGGATACAAATGGAGATGGCATCGGCGATATTGAGGGAATTATTCAAAAGCTTGATTACGTAAAATCCTTAGGCGTTAATACAGTGTGGATTAATCCAATGACGCAATCTGCTCAAGATGATCTGGGTTATGACACGGAGGATTATAAAAAAATCGACCCGCTTTTTGGAACAGACGAAGCGGGTGAGCGATTAATTGAAGAGATTCACCAAAGAGACATGAAAGTTAT
>JBHWQC010000114.1:0-5046 GCA_043425375.1 Atopostipes sp. | reverse complement strand
CGTGTCATGATGCGTTAGGTGATAGGTTTCCTAATTATGGGATCACCCCCGCCTACGCGGGAAAAACAGACGCATGTCAACAAGTTGGAAAGACAGGGTGGGATCACCCCCGCCTACGCGGGAAAAACGTTCTTTTGCAATGTTAAAATACTCATCATCCAGGATCACCCCCGCCTACGCGGGAAAAACCCCAGCTCTGTGTAATGTTTGATACAATAATCGAGGATCACCCCCGCCTACGCGGGAAAAACATTCAAGTTGGACGATAAGTTGGACGATAAGAAGGATCACCCCCGCCTACGCGGGAAAAACGATTGAACTATGAACTCACCGTTGTTTTCCTCAGGATCACCCCCGCCTACGCGGGAAAAACGCTCTAGCGCTTTAAACAAGACATAGGGATGTGGGATCACCCCCGCCTACGCGGGAAAAACACTAAAAGATCCCTATCATCCTGCTATTTCTAATTTACCACTTTTAAGAATTTGTTCACTTTTGTCGATAATTGGTAAATCAATTTCGCGTTCTCCAGAGCTCTATACGTCACCTGATTTGTTATATTATACCCAACTAAAGCAGTCTCTAATTTATAATCCTTCAAACTCATTTTTTCCCTTTTAACATATTTTATCAAGCTATATACTTTATTTTCCAATACATTCATATTAAATCGCTTAAAGTTTTCATTTAGAAATTCCAAGGCGTAACCAGTTTTATATTCCACTATATCTAAATCTTGAATAAATCCTTTGAAATTTTTCAACACTTCTTCCAATACTTTACCTTCTTCAACTAATAAATCCTCAGTGATTCCTGACTGGTTTGTTATTTCACTAGGTAAAGAACCCTCATATGCAATGAGCGCTTGAAAAGAACTGATTTCCCCTTTCACGCTTTTTACAGCTCCTACCTCAATGATGCGATTTTTCTTGTAATCCAAACCATCTGTTATAATATCTACAACAACATAAGCTGAATTGGTATCTTTTTGTGTCGGTTTGTGCCTCTTCCCGTACTTCTTTGCTTTGCGAAACTTGGCTGCATCACTAAAGCCGACGTCAGACGTTTTTCTTTCGATATTTTTCTTGGGATTAGGCAAAAGAACTAGCGGTATGCCGTCATAAGAAATAGCTTCGCGTTTCGTATTAAACGTTTTGAACTGATACCCAATTTCATTAGGATAAGCGTAAGACATCGTCGCTTCACCAGTTCCTATATTCTCCATTACTCGCAACCATAATTTTTCTCGAATCCGTGTGTTAAAATTACCGACATAAACGCCACTAGAAATTTCTTGCATCCATTTCGTCAAATCCCCTCGTAAGGAAAGCGGAACTTTTGACAAAGTAATCACTGTAAAAGGCATCATTCTGTCCTTTCTTCATAATTGACCCCATGCTTCACCAGTCGTTCTTTGTCATCCCACAAATTGATCGTATCAATAAACAGCTCATCTTCTACATCCACATCCATTAAGTACTGTAAATCATGGACCATCATTTTCATTAGTTTCCCATCAACGAAGACATCTCGCACTTTCAATCGAGCGATTTGACCGATATTATCATCTTCACCCGATTCGGCCGCGACATCGAAAGCAATCGGTATGGTAATAGCTGCTTTATATAAATCTGCAATATCGTATACAAAAGATAAATCATGGCCGGTATGAACAAAGCCTAATCCCGGCGAAAAGCCTAGTGCCACAATAATACTATACACTAGTCCGTATAGTGCCACATGAGAAGCGGATAAAGCTTGATTAATTGGAGTTCCCCCTTCAAAATCATCTGGGTCGTATACACGCTTCGTCCATTCTACACCCGTTCTTCGGGAGTGCTCTCGATACACTTTGCGGATACGAGCCCCTTCACGACCACGCAATTGTTGCATGGTCAGCTTTGAAACATCTTCATTAGGGAATCGCAATTGGTACATTTTACGAGCTATCGCTAAGCGAGTGCGTGTATTTGAAACTAATTTCGCTTGTTTGACTAGAAAGCGACTTGAATGAGCTAAAGCACGCCCGTGTGCATAATGTCTTACTCCTCGCTCGCCTACCCAAATCATACTTGTTCCAGTATCCCCAATTAATTCCACTGCACGATGCGTTATATCCGTCCCGGGCCCCAAAAGCAAAACACCAACCATAGCAGCCGGAATTCGGACAATTCCACGACTATCGATAACGGTGATAGCACTGTCTTGGCGGTTAATCTTTGCATGTTCAATATAAATAAAACTCACTCGATCACCAATACGCGGCAACTCGGTTAATACAGTTTTCTTGGCTCCACTCTGCTTAGACATGACTACACCCCCGGAATAACGGTCATCATGCCAAAACCGTATGCTTTTTTCTTGCCAAACCCTTCCGTCAGTGTTTCTCGAAAAACATCCGATTCTGTAATGGTTAAAAGGCCTTCGTAAGTGACTTTGCTTAACCGAATCTCTTTGCTTGCTTTTCGTTTTAGTGTTTCAAAACCTCTATCCGTAATGATAAATTCATTTGCACCCAAGGAAAATCCATTTTTTTCCGAGCGATCCATTAAAAATTTCAACTGATCTTCTTCGGCTAATAAAGGAACAACACGGCCGCGGTTATTTTTATCTTGTTCATCGAATAAAGAAACTACGGGGTTCAAAGACACTTTAAATCTGGCACGTAAACCATCCGATAGTTGGTTTAAAAAAGAAGCATAATCTTTTACTTCTGCAGTGCCTGGTGTGCCATACTTTTCTAATTTTTCTAATACGGGTTCGTTTTGACTGACAACCAGCAAATAATAGTTCCCAGATAATTGATCCACCCGCCATAACTTTCGCGTTCTGTCTTTTTTTGAGATTTCATCTGGAAAACTTTGCTCTACCCAATTGTGATAGGCTCCTAAATGGTTTAAATCTCTTATTTTTTGGCGGTTATTTACATCAATAGCCACTCTAGATAAATACATATTATCCTCCTATTCCGTTAAAGGCATCATGTTCTCCCGCTAAAGCTTCTATGTCATTAACTTTACGTCGGACTTCCACTATTTTTCTAGCTTCGCCGCGAAAGCCGAATTGTCTATTTTTTTGCGAAAAGGATTCTACTCGATCTTGTCGCATATGAACCACTTCTTTCGACAATAAATCAGCATCCGCATAAATCGGCACCTTGTTTGTATGGTTCTTTTGATACCACTCGGAGGCCTGCCACGAAAGATTGCTTAAACATTCTACAACTCCAGCTTCTTTGCTTTCGATTAAAAAGTCCGCCGGAAGAGGCAAAGATCGTCTCCCCATAAAAGGTTGAAAATAAGGGGCTTTGAGTCCCTTCTCAATAGCATTCATCATTTGAATATCTTCATGACCAATGGCTACTACAAAAACCGCATCTTCAAGATAATAACGGTTCGTTACATACGTACGTTCCAAAGCCCCATTCTTTTTATATTTTTTTGCCGTATGATAATCACGAAGCAACTGGCCCTCTTGATCAATTCGAACAGCAAAATCTAAATCATTCAGCTTGTTAATTTCTAGATCGTTGTCACGTCGATAACCCATGCTGGCTGCAATCAGTCCAATAATGGCACTTTTTGAAGGATGGCGATCTGTCTGTCTCGTTTCAAAATGAGAGGTAGTCCCCCAAGACTGTAGTGGGCCGGATAATTTCAATAATATTGTTTTCATCTCACTCACTCGTTTCAATTGTAAGTAATCCATCCATTCTTTCTTCAAAGTCATCCAATAATACTCGTAAATTTCTTGCTGCTGTTGTTTCTGTCTCAAGCCGTTGTATATCATCCATTGTTAAGCTCAGAGTAAAAACAGGCGTATCGACAAACTTCTGGACTTTATTCAATTCATTAAACAACTCTTTCACAGATTCCCCAGCATTTCCTTCTTTGGATTCAATCGGTTTTTCAAAAGCCGTCACTAAATTCACTGGCCGGTCTTTTCGTACAGTCACAATAAGTGCATCAGGCAAAGTCTGGTTCGCATAGGAGTTTACTTTTCCTGTCGGTAAGGAATTCGCGAAGGATTCAATAAATAACTTTACCGTATTGATTGTCGCTTCTTTATCATCAAGCTGATGCTGCAATTCATGCATCGCCACATTGGCATAGCGGTAAAGGGTTGAGGAATTAAACTCTAAAGTTCCAAGCATACCTGCGCCCGCATTGTCTTCAGGAGCTAGATCATCCACCGCTGTATAAAAATCGAATTCCGTTTGCACAGCGTGTGTGGAAATCGCATGGGCCACTTGAGAAGAAGCATCTTCGTTTAAAGAAGGATCATCTGCGACCATCCGTCCAAACAAGGCAATATCCACCGCCGGGTTATCTTTCAACAAGTTTTGTAAGATTTTTTTGTCCGTCACTTCGTCAAGAGCCGCTTGCGCCAGTGCCTCAGCTTGGGTGTCGCCTAAAAAGAAGAGCGCTCTGGCTTTCGGCTGACCCGTGTTTTTATCTTTCGGCGTTTTCACATTAGCGCCGTTTAGAACTTTTTGTGCCATTGCCATCGCTTCTTCATCCGCAATTGTAGAATCTATGGATTGAATTTTATCTGCCACATAACGAACAATTTCCAGTGTTCGCACACCGACATTTGACTCCGCGCTTTGTTCATGAAAGTAGTCCCGCATCGCTTTTTTCCACGATTGAGAACTGACACGGGCTCGCCGAACCCCGCCGTACTGAGCCGTCTTTGGGCTCCCAGTATCATCGCGGTTAATATTTGAAGGCGGAAGGGATTGAATCGCATGGATATCTACAAATAAACGTTCTTTAGTCATATTATTTTTCTCCTTCATTGTTTTCATTTTTAGTTTTTTGTGAGCGGCTGTAATAGGCTTTTGCCCACTGGATTCGGATGGTTTCTTCATTTCCTTGGAGATAGTCATACAAGTCAGAAGCCAAGCTCGCATAGCTTAATTTCACTTCTTTATTACGTCTTAACAGCCGGATCATCTGGCGCAGATGGTGGATTAACTCTTCGAATGTAGCAGCAGTAACCAGGACATTAAAACGGCGGTCAATTGCAGTGGTATCCTCTCCTGTA
>JBHWQC010000113.1:0-3013 GCA_043425375.1 Atopostipes sp. | reverse complement strand
AGTCTTTAAACATTTCAAAAATTATTGGTAAATTCTAAAATAGTCGCAATTCCTGCAAAAAGTTCGACTAAGTATAGCAAAAAATTTAGAGTCATTGTGTTTACTTTTTCTGTACTTTTTTTATCGATCTCACTATTTTTTTTACGCGCAATTATATTAATGATTCCACCAAAAATACCTTTGTACGTTCCAAAAAGTCCAAACATCATAACAATTAACATAAATATTTTATGAAAGATATTATTGTAAGAATTAGCAAACCCAATAAATAAAATTACGAAACTTAATCCCACTCCAAAATCTCCAAATGACTCTTTGGTGACTTCAGTACCAAATAAAGATAAAGAAGATGTACTAAATGCTAGAAACCATATCGCTATAGTTGTGGAGTGCCAGTTATTAACTAATTCAGGAAACAAATATATAAGCCAAGCTAATGTAAAAAAAGTTAAAAACATAGAAATATTAGTTGCTAAATCTTTTTTATTTTCCATAAACGAAAGTCCCTTTCAGCATGAAACTGCATTTTTATTCGGAAGATATCACTGTAACTTCTTCTTTCCCATGGTTACTCGTTGGCTCCTTTGTTGAACAAGTCAGTATTAACAACTTTGACCATAATTTACCGACTTCTTCCTCGACTCCTTTTTCTCACTTGCTCATTTTCATTTTCGTTTAAACGGCTGAATTCACCTCTATGAGCGTTTTTGTTAACATCTTGTGTAAATGTATTCATCACCCCTCGTACACGCCTTAAATCGCCTTCTAGTCCCTTTAAAAAGAGTTCCTTAACCGATTGATATATACGGCTAATTTCATTTTTGAGGGTTTGTACTTGTTGTTTCAATGTTTTATTTTCTTCTTTGAGTTCGCTAATTTCTTCTTGTGCTATGTCTAGTTTGTCGAAAGTTCTGCGTGCTATGTTTGCATTATGGGTTACCATATCAGCTAATTGTTGGTGTTCATGAACTACATCAGTTTCGATATATTTTTCAACGCTTTGATACACTTTTGCAAATTCCTCGTAATTTTTAACCACTTGCTCAAATTTGGCTTCAGACAGAATAATATTGCCTGTTTTTTGCTTCTTCACTTCTTTTTTTTCGATACCGAAGATTTTTTCGCCTGTTGGAACTTTCACATCTTTAGTTTCATGACGAACCTCTAGTTTTTTCATGTCTAGCCGTAAGGGTTTGCCACCCCTAAGGGATTGAATTTCTTGTTTTCTCTTTGCGACTTGATCTTCAGTTGTAGCTAAATCTTGTTTTAAACCGTCCATTTCGAATTCTAGGGCCCTTTTCTCTTCTTTAAAAGCTTTGTACTCAGGAACGGTCAAATTTTTGCGCTCTGAGCCTTTTTCGCCCCTTTGCACATCAAAGCCCCTGTCCTGCATAAAAATGGGTAATTCGTCCTGTATTTCAATCAGAGCGGCACGATTGAACACGCGCTTGGCCGACAACTTGTTATTTTCGTCAAACGGTACAACGCCCAAATGCATGTGAGGTGTCGTTTCGTCTAAGTGAACTTGTGCGTACCGAATGTTGTCGTCACCGAATTTATCGGCGAAATAATCTTTTGCTGTTGTAAAAAATCGTTCCACTTCTTTATCATCTTTATTTTCAAAAAACGGTCTGTCGCTGGTAATGATCCATTCGTTGACCAACACCGCATCTTTTCTTGTGGCTCTCGTTCCGCTTTTCTTTTCTTCAATAAAATTTTGAATATCGGTCTTGTAATTTTCCGTCCGACCTTCGACTAAATCGTAATTCAAATGTGAGCGTTGGGCATCAATATCCTTGTTGGAGTGATTGTCTGTTTTCCGTTGGTTATGGTTTCCAATTCCGACTAAATTATCGGCTTTCATCTTCTGCATTCTAGCGACCATATAACTCACTGTCTGCACTTCCTTTCTCCGGTATCTTCCATGCAAAGTATAACCCACTATACCTTTTATTCAAAAGGTGTGGGCTCGCCGAGGGGTCTTGGCAGACGGCCAAGGGCAAGATCAAGGGCGGTTGTCTGCCTTGCAGCCAAGAAAAATCTCGCTTGGACTACGTCCGTTTTCGCTCTATTTTTAAAGTCAAAATCTTAAATAAAAAAGCCCCCTTCAACTTTGCCAGGGGGCGAGTTTTTTATTTATTCAAATCATCTATCCAGTTAATTATCGGGACAGGATCTGAATTTTCATCGAGTGGTTCCGGAGTGTAGGGGTAAAAATTATTATAAATCTCAACAAGAACAACCTTTCGTCCTCGTGTTCCTTTATTCATGTGCAAATCCATATCGTCGATTTTAAGGTTAATTTCGTCCATTGCAGGTTGCAAGACATTCCGATTGAAATCACCAAATGAATAGCTTTTTGGCGACCCCATCATCTTTGCTAGTTCTTCTGGTGTTGCCTGTAAAGTCGGACATGTTTTGCCTTTGTCTTTGTCTGCTTCACGCATTAATTTATATAACCGTATTGAGTACTTTGAATCGAGTTGAACCGTATCAAACAAGAGATATTGCGTGTAATCTCTCTTTAACTGGAGAAGATACGGAGTCAAGTCGGAAGACAATCGAATCTCAACTTGCCCATTTTCATGATATTTCGCACTTTCAACCCATCCAGTTTGCGTAATAGTACGATCTTGTTCGTCTAAAATTAGAACTTCCTTTTTCCGTAGTGTGCCAATTGCTTTGGCCAAATCAGAATAGTTTTTTCCACTTCTCGCATATCCAAATAACTGCCCCATTTCATACAGAGAAGTCTCAACAAGATTGAAATTTTGATCATCGGGCTTAATTTTAGAAATAACAAAATCCATAATTTTCAGTTCTCTTGCAGTTAAATCGTGATTAGCTTTCGTTATCAAATCATTATGAGAGACGACATAGTAATAACTTTGGTCAGTCATATCATCATTAAAATTGCGGTCAGTATTAAATAAATAATTTGCCATAAATACACCCCTTTTTAGAACTTAAAAAGAGTATATAATAATAAATGAGAAAAGTAAAACACATAGTG
>JBHWQC010000112.1:0-4521 GCA_043425375.1 Atopostipes sp. | reverse complement strand
TATGGAAGATTTGAATTTGCATTTTACAGGCGATATGCATGCTATTGGTGCCGCCAATAATTTAGCCGCTGCTATGCTAGACAACCATATCAAACAAGGCAACGCCTTAAATATTGATCCGCGTCGCGTCACTTGGAAGCGAACAGTAGATATGAATGACCGCCAGCTCAGAAATATCGTATCAGGCCTTGGCGGCACGGCGAATGGCTCACCGCGTGAAGATGGCTTTGAGATTACGGTTGCTTCCGAAATTATGGCCGTTTTATGTTTAGCAGAAGACTTAGACGATTTAAAAGAACGTCTCAAACGGTGTATTTTAGGGTACACTTTCGACAATGAGCCGGTGACCATTGACGATATTCATGCAGAAGGGGCAATGGCCGTTTTATTAAAAGATGCCTTAAAGCCTAACTTAGTGCAGACACTGGAAGGGACGCCAGCCTTTATTCATGGAGGGCCTTTTGCAAACATTGCCCACGGCTGCAACTCAGTTTTAGCGACAAAAACAGCCCTTTCTTATGCCGAGTATGTGGTGACAGAAGGTGGATTCGGCGGCGATTTAGGTGCTGAAAAATTTATGGATATCAAATGTCGAATGGCTGGCTTAGAACCCGATGCTGTTGTGGTGGTGGCTACCATTCGTGCGCTGAAGATGCATGGCGGTGTGGCTAAAGCAGATTTAACCACTGAAAACTTAGAAGCCTTAAGATTAGGTTTCCAAAACTTGCAAAAACATGTCGAGAACATGAAAAATGTATTTGGAATGAATGCCGTGGTGGCTATTAATGCGTTCGCAGCCGATACAGCAGCTGAAAAATCACTGCTGCTTGATTTATGCAAAGAACAAGGCTTTCCAGCGGTAGTAGCGGATGTCTGGGGTCAAGGGGGACTTGGCGGTGAAGAGCTCGCACGAGCCGTTATTGAAATTGTCGAGCAGCCTTCCCAGTTAACCCATCCGTATGAGTTGGAAGATACGATTGAAGAGAAAATTAACCAAATTGTACAAAAAGTCTATGGTGGTATTGGAACAGAATGGTCAACTAAAGCCCGCAACCAATTGCGCCGATTTGAACGATTGGGCTATGGCGATTTGCCGGTCTGTATGGCAAAAACCCAATACTCCTTCTCGGATAATCCAAAATTGCTGGGCCGGCCCGAAGGTTTTACCCTGTCAATAGCTGAATTAACCATTTCAGCGGGCGCTGGGTTTATTGTGGTATTAACGGGTGATGTGATGAAAATGCCTGGTTTACCAAAAGTGCCTTCTGCTGAACGAATGGATATTGACACCGATGGAAAAATTATAGGACTTTTCTAACTGAAGAGAAAGAGGGAGTTTCATGAAAGAAAAACAAATCAATCAATGGCTGAACGAATTAGGAGAAAAAGAAGGAAAATACGGAGGCGGAAGTGCTGCAAGTGTGGTCGGTGCGATTGCCACGCGCTTAGCCCAATATGTCTTTGAACTCCAAAAAGGCAAGAAAAAATATGACGAGCACACAATAGAAATTGAAACAGGCATTTTACAGGCGAAACAGTTCTCTGATGAACTTTTGAATCTGGCAGAGTTGGACGCGGATATCTTCACTCCGGTGATGGAGTTATTTAAATTGCCCAAAGAAACAGAAGAACAGCGCGTGTACCGGCGGAAACAATTGGACGCAGGGTTTGCCGAAGCCGCACAGCCGCCATTGGATATTATGAAAAAAATGGGCGATGTAATGGATTTATTTGAAAAACTCCTCGTGCTCAAAGTACGAGGCAGTATTTTAGATGATATTGCTGTTGGCTTGCTGCTGACGGATGCGACGATTAAGAGTGAAAAAATTAATTGCGAGACCAATATTCGTTTGATTGATAATGAAGACATGAAAGTCTCACTGACAAAAAAAGTAGAAGAGGCTTACACCTACCTAGTAGCTCGCTGCGAGAAATTACAAGAAACGACAAAGAAGATTACCGAGGAAACGGAATAACAAAAGGAGAGGTTTAATGGTCGAAATATTGGATGGACGAGCAGTCGCCAAACAGTTAAATAAAGAAACCAAAGAAACGATTGCCCAATTAGCAGAAAGAGAAAGCACCCCGACTTTAGCGATTATGCGGGCGGATGAGAATCCGTCATCGGTTCAATATGAAAAATCTGCCACGCGCTTTATGGATAAATTAGGCATTCATACCGAACATGTGACTTTTCCAGAAGGAGCCAGTGAAGAGGCCTTTCTCCAGAAATTAGAAGATTTGAATCAAGATAAAAAAGTGAATGGCATTTTAATTATGCAGCCCTTGCCCGCTACAATTGATTTGAAAAAAGTAGCGGATCGAATCAACCCGGTAAAAGATATTGATGGCATGTCTGGTGCCAATCTCGGCCGTATCATGCTGGGGGAAAAGAATACCTTATACCCGAGTACGGTCAAAGCTGTTTTGGAAATGATTCGTTATTATGATATTCCTATTGAGTATCAAGAAATTACGGTAATTGGAAGAAGCAATACCGTCGGCAAGCCGCTTGCGGTTATTTTAGTGACAAGAGGTGCGACGGTTACCAGCTGCCATACACGGACGCAAGATTTAAAAAAGCATACGCAAAATGCGGATGTTCTGATTTCAGCCACAGGCAAGATTGGTTTAATTACAAAGGAGCATATTAAACCGGGAGCCATTGTCATTGATGTCGGCTTTAACTTCGAAAATGGAAAAGCACAGGGAGACGTCGTTTATGATGAGGTAGCCAAACAGGCTTCAAAAATCACGCCGGTTCCTGGCGGCGTCGGTTCAGTCACAACTGCTGCCCTGGCCAGACAACTTGCAGACGCCGCTCTATGGCAGCAGAATAAGTGAGGGATGACGGATGCCAGAAAGTAAAAAACGATTTCGAGAAGAGATGCTAGCCGCCTTTGCGCAATTAGAAACAGTAGAGCATGAAGAAATATCGAATGCGCTGCAAAAACGCTTGTTTCAATCGGGTTTATGGGAAAATGCAGAAACAATAGCGGTTTATTTATCCGTGCGAAACGAATGGGATACGAGAAAGATTGTTGAACAGGCCTGGGCGGATGGCAAGCGCGTGGCGATTCCAAAAACCATTCCGGATACCAAAGACATGATTTTCTATGCGATTACGGATTGGTCGCAAACCGTGAAAGGGCCTTTTCAGTTGGAAGAGCCAAATATTGAAGAAACGGTTCGTGTTGAGAAGGAGGAGATGGAGTTGATGCTAGTGCCCGGTTTAGTGTTTACCAAAGAAGGCTACCGCATCGGCTTTGGCGGCGGTTATTATGATCGTTTTCTTGCCGATTTTATTCATCCAACCGCTTCTCTCGTGCATACAAATCAGTTGACGGACTCTTTTTATATTGAAGCCTTCGATATTCCAGTGAATTATTTAATTACCGAGCAAGGGATTATTGGCTAGAGGGCATTGATTAATACCCGTAGATATGACACACTATATGAACGAAAGAGTAGAAATATAGCGTAAAGTGCTAGGGGATGGGATGTTGCCGCTAGACGAAAAGGTTCTTGCGACTATATTTCGCATCCGCTTGAGTATTTTAGTCATTACGGATGGACTCTTAATTTATTTTTAGGAGAGTTCAACATGAGGAAGAAAAATGAACGATTTAGCTTTACCACGCAACAAATTGCCGTCTTAGGTGTACTGATTGGTTTAAGTTTAGCCCTGTCTCGTATCTCCATCAATATTGGCCCCAATAATCGATTATCCTTTGGCTTTATTATTAATGCCATTATCGCCATTTTATATGGGCCTTGGGTGGCCGGATTTGCAAGTGCGGGCGAAGATTTATTAAAGTCTTTTTTATTTGGCGTACAAGGCCAGTTTTTTATTGGCTTTACGATTACAGCCTTTGTAGGCAGTTTTATTTACGGACTGTTTCTCCATCGCAAACCGATTACGTGGAAGCATGTCTTAGGTGCCGTTCTATTCAATACCCTGTTTTCGAATTTATTTTTAAATACGCTATGGGTACACTTGTTGTATCGAACGCCAGTCCTGGTTTTATTAGCCGCAAGAATTCCGCAAAACCTCATTATGGCCCCGATTCGTTTCGGGCTGATCTATTTAATGACGCAAAACAGTCAGATGAATCAAATTTTTGATCGGTATGCGGTAGGTCGAAAATAAGCGCAGCAATGTGCATAAAAATAAAAAACAGCGAACCTGAGGAGAGCACCTCCTATTTGTTCGCTGTTTTGATGTCCACTGCGTCAATATCTGAAAAATTGACCTGCTAAAGTTCTCCACTACATCAAAAGATTAAAATTTGACGTGATTTCTCTTTACTTCTTAGAGCTAACCTTTCCGTTTTTAATGTATTGGCCAAACTCTTGATACATCTCCTCAAAAATCGGCAAGTCGCTTTGCGCAGGCGGAGTCCGACGCAGCAATTCTCTAGGAACATACAGCCGATCATTGCCATGCAGATGGTCACTTAAAATTTTTACAATTGGGCTGGCTTCACTTAAGTCAATGGTTTCGCCGTCGGAATAAATCAA
>JBHWQC010000111.1:0-3937 GCA_043425375.1 Atopostipes sp. | reverse complement strand
TGCCGAATAAACCTAACTTATGTTATTCTATTATTAGTTATTGTTACTGTCGATTCATGTATGAACCTTACCTTATAAAGCCTAAAAGGAGATGCTCCATGTTTTTTAGTGATTCTTTTTCGTTGACCCGTATTTTAGTTGTCGGCACTCTATCTTATATCCTTATCGTGCTCATTTTGCGAATATCCGGAAAACGTACATTGTCAAAAATGAACTCATTCGATTTTATCGTTACTGTGTCTCTAGGTTCTGTATTGGCGAATATATTAACTAGTCAAGACATTGCATTAGTAGATGGGATTTTGGCGTTTAGCCTTTTAGTCTTTCTCCAATTCCTTTCTACCTGGCTTTCTGTACGTTCGGATTGGTTTAACAGCCTCATAAAATCATCGCCCAAATTGATTTACTACAAAGGGCGTTATGATAAGCTGGCCATGAAAAAAGAACGGATTCCAGAACAGGAAATTCTTCAAGCGGTCCGCTCGGAAGGTTATTTGAGTATGGAAAAAATTCATGCGGTTGTATTAGAGACAGATGGTACTTTTTCAGTGTTAGAAAAAGCCGAGGAGGAGAACGTACAAGTTTCCAGTCTTGCAAATATCGATGTTGAAAAATAAGGACCTAAAGATGCAGCTCTTTAGGTCCTTTATCCTCTTCTATTCTTCTCTATCCTTAAAAATTAAATCACTTTTTTCGAGGCTAATACCCAATAGCCCTTCTCTAAATTGATCCGTTCCACATTGCCAAAAACTTCTTCCATTTTTTTCTTTGCACTTGGCGCCCCTTGCTTTTTTTGAATAACAATCAGCAAATAGCCGTCTTCAACCAGGTAATCATGGGCAGTTTCTAAGATGGCATGCACAACTTTTTTTCCAGCACGGATTGGAGGATTCGACACAATCCCCGCAAATTGCTTATTATCTACTCCTTCAAATAAATTAGAGGCGTAAATTTCAACATTGGATATGTTGTTTTCTTTTGCATTTATTTTGGCTAAAGCAATCGCCCGTTCATTGATATCGATCATGTCGACTTGTCGGTCTGGAAAGGCCTTAGCCAAATAAAGACCAATCGGGCCGTACCCACAACCAACATCCAGTAAATTCCCCTTTGGAAAATCAACCGTCTCAGCAGTCGTCATAAGTACTTTTGAGCCGATATCAATTTGATTTTTAGAAAAAACGCCGGAATCCGTCGTATAGGAGAAGTCCTTGCCATTGATTATCGTTTGCCATGTTTCTTGATGGCTGTCAGACGATGGCTTTTTTGTGTAATAATGATCCATAATCATCCCTACTTTCACAACGCTTTTTATTTTTTATTTTTTAATCGGTATAAAGTGGAACCATTTGCGACTAAAGCTACGGAGACAGAAACAGTCAGCAAACTGGAGCCGCCATAACTTAGGAAAGGAAAGGTCACCCCAGTGATTGGAAGTAAACCAGTCACCCCGGCTAAGTTGACTAATGACTGGACAAGCAACATGGAACCTGTCCCGATGCAAAGCAAACTAATATAACTATCGTTTGAACGGCTTCCAATATAAAAGGAGCGCCCGATAATTAGACCAAGTGCAGTTAACACACCGGCAACCCCCACCAGGCCCAACTCTTCTCCCACAATGGCCATAATGAAATCAGTATAAGGGAAAGGAAGATAACCTGTTTTTTGGACGCTGTTACCAATCCCTACACCAAACAATCCGCCGCGATTTAACGCGTAGTAAGAATTGACCAGTTGATGCCCTTCTGTCTCATAATAACCAAAAGGATCAAACCAGCCAAGAAATCGTTCGTACCGGTAGCCTAAAAACGGAATGCTTTCTCCAAAATGATACACAATATAGATGGCGAACACGACCAATACCGTCATAATAGAGAAAAAAATTAAACCATAACGCAAAGAGATACCACTTGAGAATAACATCATTAAAATAATCGAAAAGATAATTAGTGAGGTTCCGGTATCGGGTTGCAACAAGACTAGTATACCTACCGAAGCGACTAGAAGACTTGGTTTTAAAGCTGTTTGTTTAAATCTTGTCTCCAACCCTTCTTGATTTCTTGAAAAGATATAAGCTAAATATAAAATGACAAAGACCTTTGCGAACTCCGCTGGCTGTACATTAAATCCTGGCAAACGAATCCAACGACTCGCTCCGAGTCTTTCTGGGGTGAATAAGACCACCACTAACAATAAAAAAATGACGAGCGTAGCGTATTGGATAAATTTCTTTTGCTTTAATACTCGGAATGGAAAAAAGTACATCACACATGCGAGAATAAGACTAATTCCTACATACATGGATTGACGAAAGAGATAATGACTAGAGTTCCCATAATCTTCAAGCGCACTGTAACTGCTGGCGCTGTACACAATAATAATACTAAACAGCAGCAAAGCAAGAAAGGGAAACAGCAGCCATTTATCCACCATTCGAACACGTTCTTTAAACATTTTTATCCTTCTCTCTATTTAATCTCACCGAACCACTAGAAATGCTTTATGTACCCGAATGGAAATCTTCTCCTTCACCCGAGAACATATATGAACGGTGGTGGAAACGCATCGACATAATCAACCCTATCCCAATCATATTCCCTAAAAGAGCGGATCCGCCTTGAGACACAAAGGGTAAGGGAATACCCGTCAGCGGCAACAAGCCGATATTCATGCCAATATTTTCCAATACGTGAAACACCAACATCATAATGACGCCTGCGGCAATATAGGCATAAAATTCGTTTTTAGTGTCATACACTACTTTAATCATATTGTAAATCAAAACAAAATAAACAAAGATTAAAAAAGAACCGCCAACAAAGCCGAAGTTTTCAGCAATGGTTGCAAAAATCATATCCGATTCACGCACCGGTACATACACCTCTGATACGCCTAAACCTTTTCCAAAAACACCGCCCGATCCAATCGCTTTAAAGGCTTGAATAATTTGGTAAGAGGCTGAAGAGGTATCATGGTAAGGGTCAAGCCAAGAATCAATCCTGGCAAATTGATAGTCTTGAAAGCCAAAAACATTCTGTAAAAACTCACGGTTATACACAACAAGCAAGATAGTTCCTACCCCAATGATCAGAACAGTCAAAACAATAGGGACTAATATTTTCCATTGGATACCCGATAATAATACAATACCGGCTAAGATAGCGATATAAACAAGCGTTGTTCCCAAATCATTTTGCAACATAATTAAAGCAAAAGGCAAGATAGACCACATCAAATATTTTCCAAGTAAAAGAAAGTCCGATTCCACAGATCGATGGTTAAACTTTGAATTATGCAAGGTCGTTGTTTTGGCTAGGATTAAAATATAGGGAATTTTTACAAATTCAGAGGGCTGCAACGTAAAATTAATAAGCGGAACATTAATCCAACTGCGCGCTCCCGTTGAGGCCGCTAGACCGCGGTCATAGAAAAAGAGAGTAAGCACTAAAGAAGCAATGCCCACCCAATACAAGAGGTTGGTTAACTTCCAAAGCTGTTCAGAATCAAAGAGCATAACAACTGCTGCAACGCCCGTCCCTAAGACATACCATACCCCTTGCATCATTGTTGTTCGTAAACTCCCACCTTGCATCAATACAGTGGTTGAGTAAAGGGAAATTAATCCAATTATGGCTAGCAACATAACACAAAGCACAATGCCATAATCAATTCTTGAGGTTGTTTCATTTTCATTTTTCATTTTTCATTTTTTCACTCCTGAGGCGCTTATGCCTGATATAACTATGTAATTCTGGTAGACAAGTGCTATTATAGCATAAGTTTTCTTGAGTTTTTGGATTTCTCTGTGGATTTCTTAGAAAAATCATAAACCTTGTGCCCTTTTTTCTTCCTACTTATGAGCGGATTTAAAAAAGCCTCAAGCAGCATGGCCTGAGGCTTTATGAAATCTAGATGATCGTTAAACTTATTTAAG
>JBHWQC010000110.1:0-2852 GCA_043425375.1 Atopostipes sp. | reverse complement strand
CTGTATCAATTCCGCTGCTTGTTTTCTCACTGTATGTTTAACCGGCACTTCAACTAATTCTTGCTCGAAATTACCAACATTAATCATTTCCATTTCGTTTTCTTCACCACGCATCAATCGAGTGAGGTATTCCATTACCTCTTGTTGGTCTGCTACTTTCTCCGATTCTATTTCGCTTAAACGTTTATCTATGTATTTTTTTATTCCAACATTTTCCAACAATTTATGGGATTGTGCTTTTGAATAATTTTCACTATAACCGGCATTGATTGCACTCTGATATATGTTTCCACTGATGATGTACTCATCAGCAAATCTCTTTTGTCTTTCGTTAATTTTCCATCACCACCTTCATTTAAATAAAATTAGCGAACCAATCATCTTCATGCTCAGCCCTGTGGCATTCCTTGCATAAAGTTATACCATTATCGGGATTAACCCTATTTACAGGATCGTCACTCCAGTAAGATATGTGGTGGACACATAGTTTTTTATTGTCACCGCACATGCGACATTTAAATTCATCCCGTTTAAGACAATGTTTCTTCCACCCTCTCACTAGCGGGTCATTTCTATCTTCCACAACTGCTATCATCTTAATAGCTGAATTAACTTTTTGGTTTCCATAAGCTAAATTCAATAACTCCCTAGCAATCTTCTTTTCCGAGCCCCTGCTCTTCTCACTACCAATAACGATTAGCAAGTCCAGAGTGATGCCCTTTATTATATCGACAAACTCCTCATCTTCGTCATAATGGAAACCTTTAACCAGTGCTACAAACGAATAAAGATTAGCTTCGATATATTTACCTTTGTCAAACAACTTTCTTACTTTCTTCAAATCTCTATTCATCGACACTGAACCACCACCTTTCTTTTCTTATTATCAAACCTAAATGTCATTAACCATATTCCCAAAAATACCCATACGCTATACATCCAGTCTTACACGCACGGTTAATGAACCCTGTGTTTTTTCGTTTGATTGCCACGTGCGTCGCTTTCACGCTTTCGTATGTATTGACAATTTTGCCATTAGCATCTTTTTGAATCACTGTTTTAGCGTTCTTCTTATCATAAGCAGCTTTGGCCTTGTGGAGCTCGTTTATGTCAGGTACATTCAAACCACTTTCATAGGCGTGTTTCATGTTTTCGCTTTGGGTACACCATTCTAGATTGTCAACCATATTATTTTCCTTATTTCCGTCTTTATGGTTTACGAAATCTTTGCCAGCTATCTCATTAATGAAATAAGTTGCTACTAATCTATGGATATAAAAATTCTTATACTTTGCATCTTTTTTTAATTGAACGTATTGGTACCCATTACCATTATTTTGCGGTTTCTTTATTACACCTTTTCGTTTATATCCGTTTCTATCTAATCTATCCAAGCTTCTAACCCTTCCGAAGTTAGAAACTTGATAACATCCTTCATAATCTTTTATATCTTTCCATACTTCCTGCATAATCTTGTCTCCTTTAGATTATTTGCCTCCATATAAATAAGCACAACAGGAGGAGACATACTCTTTTCGGGAGCTACCCTAGTTGTGCTTTGTTAGTTAATTTATATAATAAATTGCATTTACTCTTCCTTGACCAAGTTCGAATAGGTGCACACCTTTCTGGCTACCCATGAACAACTGTTCTTCTTCGTAGTCGGTATGTTTGCTTATCGTTGGTAATTGATAATGCACCATACCGGTAAGGTCTGCTGACTTAATAGAGTGGTAATGACCAGTGAACAATAATCTATTTGTTGCCGATGCCCATTCCAACGGGTATAGCGCTGCACATAACTGAACAAAATTCTTACGCCTTATATGCCCGTGTGTCAAGTAAATAGCGTTACCGTCAACCAATAAGCATTTCAACTGTTTAGTTGTGACCTCGTGTACCGCCCTAGGATATTTAACTTCCAAATACTTATGAAAAGCCCATGCGATTGCTTCATCGTGATTACCCCTAGAGTAAACAATGTTTACGTTGGGGGACATACTTAAAGCTTTTTGAATAATCGGTTCAATGAATAACGTCGCTTCTTCCCAAGAATTAGGAATATCAGTATCGTTCACTCGTGTGTCGTGTATCGTCTTAGATTGGAATGAATTAGCATGGAATAAGTCACCGAGTAACGAAATAACCACATTCTCATATTGATTTTCTAATACCTGCATTATCCCAAGTTGATACTCTGCATATTCATCGGCTGTATTAAACCCTATATGTAAATCTGGTAGATTTATCAGCAAGGTGTCATTCAACTTTTCATCTTCCACACAATCAACATCGAACGGCTTGGTGTATTGTTTGATCGCTTCAATGAATGAATCAATCGAATTATTTTTATCAATCGGTTCAGCCAGTATTTTAGATTGGAAGTTATAATAACGTTCTCCAGTCCCTGCCGTGATGCTCCACTCATTGCTCGTGATAGTCTTAATCTTAAATTCTTTCGGATCAAGCCCATGCAGTTCTAACAATTCTTCTTTGCTAAAGGTCTGCTTGCCGTCCAACTTCGTGCGTATAAATGATGATATGCTTCCATCTTCCCTATAATTCTTCTTATCTACATCTTCTGCCTTATCATGCGGGTTCCGTTGTACAATCTGCTTATACCAATCTTGACTTCTCGCTTTGCTTCTTGCTCCGTCTGGTGGCAAGTCCAGCAACTCGTCAATCTTCGTCCAAGGCGTGTTTCCTTGCCGTAAACATTTAATTAGCTCTAATATCAGTTTCACCTACTTTTATCTTTATTCACTCAAAGCTCAACCCATTCGGATTGAATTTTCAATCAACAAAAAAGACACCCGCTAAGGTGTCTGGAGGTTTTATATACCACACAGAGC
>JBHWQC010000109.1:0-4240 GCA_043425375.1 Atopostipes sp. | reverse complement strand
AAAGCTTCTACTGTTAATAATTCATACCCATATTGGCTTTCCATTAATCCTTTATAAAAGGGTTTGATTTCACCATAAGGAAATGCTGTTGACCCATCTTTTCCAAGGGTTCCACTGACTTCAACAATCGCTTCTTGTGAGAAATTATCGATGATCCCATCATTTCGAACCATTACCACAAATTCATTATTTAAATCATATAAAATTGATTCTGCGACTTCAATCATCAAGTTACCAAAAACAGAACCAGATAATATTTCTAAATCACCTAACGTGTCTTTTCCAATGGCTTGTTGAGTCAGCTCAAAGACTTCTTTCTCTCGAGAGTCTTTTGCTTCATCCGCACGGGTGTATTCCGGATTACTTTCTTCTACAATTTCATCTGCGAAGAAATAATATTGTAAATATGTGTTTGGTATATATTCTGGGAAAAATGATAAGTATTTATTTACTCTTTTATACGTATCTAACCAGGACTGAGACCTTTGCTCCGCATTGAAAGGGGCAAAGTCATTCTCACTTAGATGGTCTTTCAATTCCTTATAATAGCTATTCCCTTCATAATCTTCAATTTCAGTAAACCATCCGAAATGGTTTAATCCAAAATAAGTGGTTCTTAATTGTTCTTGAGGGACTCCTAGTATACTCGCAAAAGAGCGCATCATTGAATAGGGTTGATCGCATAGATTTAAAATTCTATTGTCATCTGGAAAGACTTTATCTAATGCTAAAGCGACAATAGCTGCTGGATTGGTGTAGTTTAATATCCAAGCTTCTTGATTATACGCTCTGACCTCTTGAACCATTTCAATCATGGCACCGATAGAACGCATACCATAGGCAAAACCACCTGGCCCACAGGTTTCTTGACCTACTAAACCATACTTCAAAGGAATTTTCTCATCTAAACTTCGCATCTCCCTATTTCCAGCACGCATCTGCACTAACACAGCATCCGCATCTTGATAGGCGACTTCTTTATCCATGGTGAAAATGAGTTCCACATCCGGCATTTCCTGTTGTAAAACGAGCTTGATATAATCATACATTTTATCGACTCTTATATTATCTATGTCGTATAAAACAAGCTTGTCAATTCTAAATCGATCTTTATAATCGACCATTGACCCAATCAATGCAGGTGTGCGTGAACTTCCAGCCCCAACAATCGTAATATTTTTCTTCTCTCTCATAAAACTGGCCTCCTTCTTCTTCCCCTTTAGTATAAATGAAAGTGTCGGCTACCTCAGACGTAAAAAGTGACCGATATCAGCGTTTCTGACATCGGTCACTTTCTCATTTTTTCGATTATTCACCCATAGACTTGACTTCATGCGCAAGTATTTCAGCGATCATAAAAAACCCAATGCGTGAAATGTCATCATTTTCTAAGGTATCCATCGAATTAGCCACCGCATATAGATTTAAATCCGCTAAATCGGTTAAGGTACTTTGTCTAAAGGAAGTCAGTGAAACTAAAAAGACACCTCTCGATTTTGTTATTTTTGCCATTTCTATAATTTTCCTCGTCTCACCTGAAAGCGAGATTAAAATCAACATCTCATCACGCGATATGTTATCGGTAATGAGGGTTAATAAATTATAGTCCTCTATTAACAGACATTTAATCCCCATCGTCAACAACAAATGGTTCAAATGACTGGCCACTGCTTTAGAGGTCCCTCTCGCCGCAATGTAAACTGTCTTTGCCGAGTGAATGCGATGAGCTACCTCTTGAATACGGGCAATGTTTACAATCTCAGCAGTCATGGTAGACAGCTCTAAAATCTGATTTTTTGTTTCTCTCGCCTCAATGGCTTCATCCATTTTATCCATAGTGTCTCTTAAGTTGTATTTCAAATCGGCATAGCCAGCAAACTGAAGTTTTTGCGCCGTATTGACGACCACCGTTTTTGAGGTATGCGATCTCTCAGCCAAGTCATTAATCGTTAATTCGATCACTTCTTGCGGATGTTCCACGATATAACTACACACTCTTTTTTCAGCATCCGTTAATAATTCAAAATTAGCCGTTAGTCGTTTCACAGTTACCCTCCATATTAGGTATTGGTTCTATTCTTTTTAAATTATTTTCCGAGTTTTTAAGGACGTATTTATTTTATTATAGCATGGTTCGTGTCTTAATACCTAATCGAGTTGATTAAAAAATTCATATTTGAATACTGCTAAGTATTCCCAATTACAGCAACCAACTGAATTTTAGAAATATTCTTTTAACTGAAACACAATCTTTGACTGATAAGGATCTATAACTACCTTGTCATGAGTATCTTTTGTTACACCACCTCTTGCATTCGAATAATCGTTGAAAAGTATCTCCCGTTAATAATTAAATAGTCAGTCGTTTACGTAAACAAGTTTACTTCTACGAATTAGAACCAGACGAGAACTCAACCAAAGAAGAGGGGTACGCTCTCTCTGATAAACAATCATTTTTTAAAAGTGATCCATCAAAAAAATGTAGGAAATAAGCATTTTTCGCTCATTTCCTACATTTTTGTTTATGTTTTATTTATTAACTATTTGATAGAATGTAACCTATTCGTTTCCTCCATAACTAATTAAATTGGTAAAAATTCGATACCCACCTGGTACTTGATTATCAATTTGTCGATAAAAGACGAGGTTCGTGTAAAGCACTGTTCCGTCTCCATATTCAGCTAATAATATTCCACCATCAAATGGTTCTTCATCAGGATCCGCCATGCTGACAAAGGTCTCGTATTCATCGCTCCAGTCCATAGGGAAATAGAGGCCTCGTTCTTGGACCCAGCCGTCCCAGTCACTGTCTACGATGTCATTCGGTGTGTTAAAGAGGTCATGATCAGGTTGTAAAATTTCAACTTCTGCTGTTTCATCTGTTACACGCCATTCAATCGAAGGTTGTCCAATTTCTACAGGATAGGGTAAGGTTTCTTCGATTTCCCAATTATCCCAAGGGTTGTGATATTGATAGACAAGATGTCCACCATTTTCAACATATTCATGTAATCTTTCATTATTTTCAACTAAATCTTCTCGAGCCAGGTTCGCACGGATACCCGTGACAATTGTGTCATACGCACTTAAGTCCCCTGAATTTAAATCTTCTTCTGTTAATGCCGTAATATCAAAACCTACATTGGCTAAATATGAAGCGATATTGTCAAAACCACTTTCAATATAGCCAATTTTCTGATCAGGTAGTATTTGAAGTTCAAAACTTGAAACAAGAATTTCTGCTGGATAAAGATGATATTCATCATTAATATGATTATACATAATATCTTGGATTGTTGAATCATAGATTTTTCCATTTGCTTCGGCAATGACTTCTATAGAGAAGTCTTCCATGCCAATATCGGATGGCGGAATCAACTGAAATTCGCTTTCGACGTTCTCCTCTTCAAGTAATACTTCCTGCCTTTCTGGTTCACTTGCCCAGCCATCAGGTAACTCTAGTGATACAGTAACGTCTTGCGGTTCATTACTATAGTTTTGAGTCTCAATCGTTATCGAATAATCATCTTGTATATCCGCTGTATTAATAATAATATCAGCTGGATTGGCTTCTACACTAATCTCAGGTAGTATCGCTACCGTGTTTTCGAACGGAAGAGTATTCGTTGAGACTACGTCTTGATTTTGAATCGCCACTTCTACTTGTAAAATATCCTCGTCATAAGGGTGATAGTAGTCCGCAGATTCAGGAATAAAGACTCTAAATTCAACATCTTCATTTTCACCGGCTTCAATACTGATGGATTCTTCCGTCCCATCCACTTCTAAATCAGTCGCTGCCAGTAAACTAAGTTCAATATTCTCTAAGTTATTTTCCC
Organism: Atopostipes sp.; assembly: GCA_043425375.1. GTDB lineage: Bacteria > Bacillota > Bacilli > Lactobacillales > Carnobacteriaceae_A > Atopostipes. The sequence continues at coordinate 401 of JBHWQC010000109.1, read as the reverse complement.
CCTCATTGTGCAATTGTACAGATACTGTTGTTTCTTCACCAGGCGCTAACACCATAGAATCCATTTCTATATCTACCATAAGGTTTGAAGCTACTAGACTTACTTCATTTAATTGTTCTCTTTTTGTGTCTAAATTATTGAGCAAGTCATTTTTTAACTCATCCTCGATATCTGAGGCTTCAACGCTGTCTATTAATGCTTGCACTTCATTTAAAGCGAGGTGCGCTTCGGAAAAGATTTCTTCTGAACTTGGATAGAACTCGACAATCTGGTCTAAACTTTCTTGAAGGCTAGTTAAATCTTCGCTGATTTCATTATTTTCAATTAATGAAGCCCAATCACTAAAATCATAAGGTATTCCTGTAAATAAACTCTCATCTTCACCTTCATTTACTACGGTT
>JBHWQC010000108.1:0-13492 GCA_043425375.1 Atopostipes sp. | reverse complement strand
ATTTTACAAAAAAGTGGTTTTGCGACGGGGGCTTACAATGCGGTGTTGGACGGGCAAGGTGAGATGCAGATGGCGATTGCTGATATGCAAATTTACGATGAAATGACAGTTGATTGGATTGGCGGTTATTTTAATGTGTTAAAAGAGGCCGAGTTGATTATTTTGGATTTGAATTTGCCTTATGAAACAGTGGAATATATCTTAACCCTCGCCCGTCAATATGAAGTAGAAGTGGTTGTTATACCGGTCAGCGGACCGAAAATGAACCGGCTGCCGAGCGATTTAAAGAGTGTGACCTGGCTGATTGTGAATCAAGATGAATCAGAAGCGTATTTTGATGTGACGGTAGAAACCGAAGCAGATTTTGAAGGACTTATTGACCGTTGGCTAAAAGCTGGTGTGGAAAATGTGGTCATGACCCGCGGTTCAAAAGCGAGTCTCTATGGGAATCATAAAGGGGTACGTCATACGTTTCAGCCGCCAGTTGTGGAACAAGTAATAGATGTCACAGGCGCTGGAGATGCCTATGCTGCAGGAATTGTGTATGGGCATATTAACCAATTAGACCCTATTGAAGCCATTCAATATGGCATGACCAACTCCTACTATACGATTCAATCAGCCGCAACCGTGCGGCCGGATTTAAACAAAGATAAATTAATTGAACAAAAAAACAAGCTATTTATAAAGGAGAAATAAAGATGAATGCATATATTTCAATCAACCCAGAAGTCCAAGAAGCCCTCGATCAAGGAAAACCAGTCGTTGCGTTAGAGTCGACCATCATTTCACACGGGATGCCTTACCCGCAAAACGTACAGATGGCTAATAAAACCGAACAAATTATCCGCGACCACGGGGCAGTGCCGGCAACGATTGCTGTTATTGACGGTAAAATTCAAGTGGGCTTAAGCGCTGAACAATTGGAATTATTGGCGACCGCAGAAGATGTGGCCAAAGTATCCCGCCGTGATATGGCCCAAATCTTAGCCAGCGGGAAAATTGGAGCAACAACGGTTGCGACCACAATGATCGGCGCTCATTTGGCAGGCATTGAAGTTTTTGTCACAGGCGGAATCGGCGGCGTGCACCGCGGCTACGAAGAGCACATGGATGTCTCGGCTGACTTGGAAGAGTTAGCACAAACACCGGTCACTGTCGTATGTGCCGGCGCTAAAGCGATTTTAGACTTACCAAGAACCTTAGAATATCTTGAAACAAAAGGGGTGCCGGTATTAGGCTACGGTACCGATTACCTGCCGGCGTTTTTCTCAAGCACGTCTGAATATAAATTAAATGCGCGTGTGGATTCCCCTGAAGAAGTGGCCGACATTATGAACGTATCAAAAGGCTTAGCCTTTGATGGCGGTATTTTAGTCGCCAACCCAGTGCCTGAGGACGAAGAGATCCCGGCAGATGAAATTAATGAAATTATCGACCGAGCTTTAGTTGAAGAAAAAGCAGCTGGTGTCAAAGGAAAAGACAGCACACCTTTCTTGTTAGGTAAGATTGTTGAATTGACCGAAGGCCGCAGTTTAGAAACCAATATTGCGCTAGTTTACAATAATGCAAAAGTCGGCGCGCAAATCGCTGTCGAATACGCGAAAAAATAGTTCTTGATAAGAAATAAAAAGTGAGAAGCCCCCGAAAAAGGCTTCTCATTTTTTTATATTTATTCTCAACTTGTTACGAAAAATTAAAACGCAACAGGAAAAATCTAGAACTTATTGCAACTTACCAAAATGCAGCAGCTAAACCAGTCTAGCCTGTTGCAGTTGTCAAAAGTGCAACAGGAAATTGGCTGAAACCTGTTGCGAGTCTGAAAAATACAACACCTTTAAAGAAAACTGTCTCAAAATGAATAAAACGAGACAGCTTGTGCTCATTAAACGAAGGTCAAGACAACAAGGTGGCCATTCGCCCCAGCGAATGGCTTCTTTTTGAAGATGGCAAGGGGGAAGTTTGCCTGACGCAAACTTCTTCCAAGTCCATTTAAGCGCCACCGGCTGCGAAAGCGGAAAACGCGTCAAAAATCACTCGCCACTGGTCGCGAAATCGAAAAATAAATCGGCTGTTTGTTTCCACCGGTCGCGAAATGCCAAAATGAATCCTTTAACTCGATTGATGTGATTCAAAAATAAAAAATGCGTCACCAAACAGCCGCCACCGGTTGCGTATTCTAAATACGAATCATCCACTAAAATACGAATTAGACAATCTTATCGGCTAACCCTTTTGAATACAAAACATCTCCCTGTTTAGTAATCACTAAACCGTCGATACTCGCCATCGCGTCCAATACCTCGATAATTTCTTCAGGTGAGCAGCCAAACAGGCGCGTGGTCCAAATTTCGCCGTCGACCGATAAATCCGAAACAATTGTAAGGCTTGCAATATCGGTAGCCAGTGGATAACCGGTGCGAGGATCAAAAATATGGTGAAAGGTTTCACCGTTAACGGTTAATTCTCGCTCGTAAATACCGGAAGTTACCACGGATTTATTCTCGACCTTTAAAATGATTTGAGCATGCCCGCGGCTAGCTACAGGATTTTGAATGCCAATGCGCCAAAGCTGGTCCGGACGCTTTAGCGCGGGGCCATAAGTGACTAGGTTTCCCCCTAAATTTATCAAAGCCGACACGGCGTCTGCTTCAGCTAAATAAGCAATCAATCGGTCGGCAATATAACCCTTTGCCAAAGCGCCTAAGTCAATCTTCATCCCATTCTGCTCCAAATAAACAGAATGCGTTGCCTGCTCTAACTGAATTTTTTTCGGATTCGTGATCGAAAGCAACTTTTGGATTTCACGCTCGGATGGTACGCGCGCATCTTCAAAACCAATACGCCAGGCTTGGATCAGCGGACCAATGGCAATATTTAAAAAACTGCCGGCAGCTAGGCTGTGCTTTTTACCTAGTGCGATTAACTCAAAAAGTTCGGGATGCACGCGAACTGGGCGAACCCCCGCCTGCGCATTCACCTCCGCCAATTCGGAAGTCGTATCGTTTGCGCTGAAACGATGTTCATATTTTTTCAAGCGCTCGACCATTTCACCTAAGAGGTCCTCCGGCTCTTGGTGGACAACGAATAAATCAATCGTCGTTCCCATTAACTTTACTACTCGCCTGCCTTCGCTTACCATGCTTTCACTCCTTACTGATTTCAGCGCTAGTTTACCTGTCTAAATGTCTTTTGTAAAGGGACTCTTTTATGTCGACACCTACCCAAAAAGTGCTATAATCTTTATTCAGGGAGGTGGAAGCATGTATTCAAAAAAATTAAAAACGCATGGACTGGCAAATTGGATCGGCGGCGCGGCCTATAATTTCCGACAAACCACAGCGGGTGAAGGTTACACGGAAGATGTCAAAAAATTGCTAAAAGAAGCACAAATGCAACCGAAAGAATTGTACACAGGCAAACAAGTACACGGCAAGCATGTCGCTTATTGCGACGGCGAAAATGGCGAGCCCTTTGTTATCGGGCGTCAATTTACAGAAACAGACGGTCTGTTGACGGACAAACCGGGCATTGCATTGCTGGTGAAATTTGCAGATTGTACACCCATTGTCCTGTTTGATCCTAAAACCAAGGTACAGGCCATCGTCCACTCAGGCTGGCGAGGAACTGCGGCGAAAATTTCGCACGAAGCCCTTAGGAAAATGGAAAAAGAGCATGGGGTACAAAAAGAGGATATCATCGCCTATGTTGGTCCCTCTATTGGACAAACACAGTACGAAGTGGGCCCAGAAGTCTACCAAGAATTTACCGCACAAGCAGATCGGGGCTTATATTTCAAGGTCAAAGGTGAAAAATATCTCCTTGATATGGGCCAAGCCAATTATCAACTCTTAATCGATGCCGGTATCCATCCAAAAAACATTGAAGTAGAATCCGCCAAAACCTTTGGCAATGATAAGTTGCATTCCGCCCGCGAAGAAGGGGAGAAGTACGGTTTAAATGCGATGGTGACTATGATTATTTAAAGAATGTTCAACTCTTTCAATTCTTGTTATTCGAAAAGGTTCGAATGTGATAAAATAGATAAGGAAAATAAATAACTGATGGAGAATAAGTGACTAGGAGAGTTAGCGATGAATATTTACTTAATTTATGGTGGCAAAAGTGCAGAACACGACATTTCGATTATTTCTGCTTTCCACATTATGCAAGAAATTTACTATGAATATTACCAAGTGCAGCCGATTTTTATTACTCAGGAAGGCACTTGGCTGAAAGGGGAACCCATTGAAAGCAAAGAGAATGTCCCCACGCTGCAAGCCTTACGTGATACTGATTTGCCGGAATTTGATATTCGCGAATTAAAAACCGAAGGCAGTGTCGTCTTCCCGGTGCTTCATGGACCAAATGGGGAAGATGGAACGGTGCAAGGCTTATTTGAAACGTTAAGTGTTCCTTATGTGGGTGCAGGCGTCTTAGCGAGTGCGGCGGGTATGGATAAAATTGTGAGTAAAATCCTCTTTCAAGATGCAGGGATTCCAATTGTGCCTTACCAAACCGTCACTCCAAGTGAATGGACGGCGCGACCGGATGAAACAGCTGAAAAAATTATGGCAAAGCTGCCGTTTCCAATGTATGTCAAACCGGCAAACTTGGGTTCCAGTGTAGGGATTTCAGAAGTAAATAATGAAGAAGAATTGAAAGCCGGTATTGAACAGGCCTTTGAATATGACAATCGCGTCTTGATTGAAAAAGGCATTAAAGGCACAGAAGTTGAAGTGGCTGTTCTTGGCAATGCGGATGTGCATACTTCGGTTGTCGGAGCTCTCGTTAAAGAATCGCAATTTTACGATTATGAATCTAAATATGTCGACAGCGATGTGACCTTACAAATCCCAGCCAATATTCCAAAAGACATTTCCGTTCGTTTGCGCGAATATGCGACAAAAGCCTTTATCGCCATTGATGGCAGCGGCTTGTCACGTGTGGATTTTTTCTTAACAGATGAAGAAGATATTTATATTAACGAAGTAAATACTTTCCCAGGATTCACCCCCATTAGTATGTATCCAAAATTATGGGAAGAGACCGGTTTATCTTATGGGGATTTAATTGAAGAATTGATTCAATTAGGCCTATCCCGTCATGAAGAACGCACAAAGCGCTACGGCAAACAAAGATAACCCGTGAATGAAGGAGAACAAATTATGAGATGGACAGTAACTGAAATTGCCGAGGCGGTTGGCGGCAAAGTGATGAACGCGCCGGCCGATGAGGTGGTTGTTACCAATATCGCCACCAATTCAAAAGATGCTACCGACGGGACCTTGTTTGTGCCACTTATTGCGGCCAGAAATGGGCATGAGTTTGTGCCGCACGCGGTCGAACAAGGGGCTGTTGCTTCTTTTTGGAGTGATCCACTGGAGGAGGCGCCCGAGGATCTGCCGCTGATTCAAGTCAAAGATACAGAAGAGGCCTTGCGCCAATTTGCGCAGGCGCATTTGGATAAAGTGGCCCCCCGAGTCGTTGGTATTACAGGCAGCAATGGAAAAACAACCACAAAAGACATGACCGATGCAATTTTGCGTCGTAAATTTAAAACCCATAAAACACCAGGAAATGAAAATAACCAACTTGGGGTGCCCCGAACGATTTTGTCCATGCCCGAAGATACGGAAGTACTGATTTTAGAAATGGGCATGAGTGACCAAGGGGAAATTTCTATTTTGTCAAAACTCGGACGGCCGGAAGTAGTAGCCATTACAATGATTGGCGAGTCGCACATTCAAGCCTTTGGATCCCGCGAGAAATTGGCGCAAGAAAAATTAGACATTTTAGCGGGCTTGAGAGAAAACGGCCTGTTTATCCGTCCAGAAAATGAACCGCTGATTACGAAACAATTTGACCACAATATCCGCAATAAAACCTTTGGCGACAATGAACAAGCCGATGTTTATGCTTCAACTATTCATGGAAACGCCAGAGAAACAACTTTCTCTGTGGAAGGCATAACGATTGTGCTTCCAATTCCAGGGAAGTATAATGTACAAAACGCTCTGATTGCAATTCTGATTGGCCAAGCATTTGGCATTACGCTTGCAGAAGCTAAAGAAGGCTTAGAACAACTGAAACTCACTAAAGATCGTTTGGAATGGTTAGACGGCAAAAATGGCGTGAATTTATTAAATGATGCCTATAATGCCAGTCCGACTTCAATGAAAGCAGCTTTGGATTATTTTGCCGGCATTGACATTGATGGGGAAAAAATAGCGGTTTTAGGGGATATTTTAGAATTGGGTGAAGCATCCAAGACTTTCCATGAAAGCCTTGCGGATGCCATTTCTTTGGACCGATTCAAAGCCGTGTATCTATATGGCGATGAAATGCGAGCCTTGTATAATAAACTAGGAGACTCAAAAAAAGTAAAGCATTTTTCAGGCCCTAAAGACCCCTTAATTGAAACCATCGAAAAAGAGGCAAAAGCAGGCGATGCCGTTTTATTCAAATCAAGCAATGGAACGGATTTGCTCGCGGTTGTGGAGGCCTTACGAAAAGAAAAACAGTAAGGAGGGTGTGGATGATTGAGGGAATTGGCCTTGATTTAGTGGAACTGGACCGAATAGAGAAGCTGTACAACCGCCAAAAATCTTTTTTAAATCGGGTATTAACTCCTGATGAACAGACGCATTTCCATAAATTGTCTAAACACCGCCAAATAGAATTTCTAGCCGGACGATTTGCTGCCAAAGAAGCCTTCGCTAAAGCAATAGGTACGGGAATTGGGGCAGCACTTTCTTTTCAAGAGATTGAGATCCTGCCCAATCCAAAAAATAAACCGATTGTAAAAACAAATAAATATTCTGGGAAGATTCATCTATCGATTTCGCATGCTAAGACTATCGCGATGGCGCAAATAATCCTGGAAAAATATGAAAAATAAAGTTGAGTTATTCGCCCTTTATGCTAAAATATGATATAGAACATGTAACTTTAGCTTAGGGGGCCAGTGCTCATGGCGGAAGATTGTAAAAAGATGGTTGTTGAAATTGATCAAATGACTTATTCGGTGATTAAAGAGATCAGTAATGACATAAACGAAGAGGAACATAAAATATTTGATTTTTTATTGAAACGCACGTTAAATGACTTTGTCGACAACTATAACAAATTAAAAAATGGCTATGTAGAAATGGGCAATTTAAACTTGGAAATAAGCAGAGCGTTTACTGTCTCAGAGAATGAAGCTTTTGATCACATTGATGGGTATTGATTAAAAGATAGTTCCCTGAACAACTAAGGGGGACAGAAACATGATAAAGCGTGGAGAAGTGTATTACGCAGATTTGTCGCCAGTTGTGGGATCCGAGCAGGGAGGCGTACGCCCTGTCTTAATTTTGCAAAACAATGTGGGCAATAAATACAGCCCGACCATTATTGTTGCTGCAATTACCAGCAAAATTGATAAGAGTCGGGTGCCCACCCATGTGGCAATTGGCAAAGACAAGGGGCTGACGGAAAACTCCGTGGCCTTGTTGGAACAAATTCGGACGATTGATAAACAGCGTCTGACAGACAAAATTACTCACCTAAGCGATGAGTTGATGGAAGATATCGATTTGGCTCTTCGAATTAGTTTGGGCCTTGTTTAGTGTACATTATTTATACATATGAAAGCCACCCTCACAAAGGCTGGCTTTTTCTTATTTATACTGATTTGAACGAATAAAGGAGATGAACGTTAGATGAAATTATCCTTAAAACAGATGACCCTAAATGCCCTATTTGCTGCCCTTTACATCGTCATTACTATTTTTTTACCTTCCTATGGGGCCTTGCAGCTGCGTCTTTCAGAGATGTTTGCCCACTTGCCACTGTATAACCGAAAATATTCGATAGGGCTTGTTATTGGTGTCGCCGTGTCAAATATCCGTTCTGAATTCGGCATTTACGATGTAATCTTTGGAACGTTACATACAATTGTTTCCCTATGGCTTGTGTCTTTAATCGTGAGAGAAAGCCATACGATGACGCAAAAGATGCTGATCAATTCAGCGATTTTTGCCGCTACCAGTTTTATCTTGGCTTTGATGGTCGCACTTCTTTCAAATCAAATGGCGATTTTTTGGACACTCTATGCTAGTTTTGCCGCAAGCATTGCCGTCGTAATGGTTGTTACCATTCCAGTTATGTTACTCTTAGATCGACAACTTCATTTTAATGAATTAATGGAAAGTAGAAAATAGAAGGAGTAGATTGAATGAAAGCATGGACAATTAAAGAGCCGGGTGGACGAGAGCAATTAATCCAAGTCGACCGGCCCATTCCACAACCTACAGAAGAAGACGTTTTAATTAAAGTAGAGGCAACAGCGATTAATCGGACAGATATTTTAACCCGTGAAAATACAGACTTAACGGAGCCGTACCCTATTTTAGGGGTGGAAGTCAGCGGGGTAGTAGAGAAAGAATCGCCAAAGTATCCCGAGTTGAAAAAAGGCACGCGTGTAGCGGGTATTACGGACAGGCAAGCCTACGCTGAATATGTCGCCATGGATGCTGGGCGAGCGATGGAAATTCCAAATTCGATGTCTTTTGTGGAAGCGGCTGCGATTCCAGAAGTCTTTTTAACGGCGTATCAGACGATGTTTTGGTTAGGGAAATTAAAACCTGAGCAAACGATTCTTATTCATGCGGCCGGCAGCGGCGTGGGCACAGCCGCCATTCAATTAGCGAGCCGTAAAATTACGGATGCCAATATTATCGCAACAGCAGGAAAACCGCATAAATTGGAGATGGCAAAAGCCTTAGGGGCGCAGCACGTCATCAACTATAAAGAAGAAGACTTCTCAGAACGCGTTCTTGAAATTACTGACGGGCGCGGAGTGGATGTCATCTTGGACTTTATCGGGGCTTCTTATTATGAGAAAAATTTGAAGAGTATTGCTGTTGATGGCCGCTGGGTGGTTATTGGTACACTCGGTGGGGCAGAAATTGACCACTTCCATTTAGGCGATTTACTCGGCAAACGCATTGCTTTGATTGGAACACTGCTTACGCCTAGAAGCAATGAATATAAAGCAGAGCTTTCGCAAGAATTTGCGAAGCGCATCATGCCCTTCTTTGAAGAAGATATCATCCAGCCGATTATTCACTCGGTCTTGTCGTTTGACGACTTGCCCGAAGCACATCGTCAAATGGAAGACAATGAAAACACAGGTAAAATTGTGATTGATGTGGGAGATAATGACTAATTCGCCAAAGCTGCCTCAAAAATGAAAAACGAGGTAGGCATGCTATAAAATTCTAGAGTAAGACAAAAAAAGAGAAACTACTTTCCGTTTCCATTTTGGAACCCTTAGTAGCTTCTCTTTTTTTATTCTATTTTCAAAAAATTAGATAAAAAGTTATCCATCCATGTTATAATAATTAACGATTCTTTAAGTCTTCGACTTGGATGACGCGGTAACCGCGGCGATCAAGCTGGGCAGAAATTTTATCAACATCCGAAGCGGTTGCCTCCGGTTCCAACGTCATAATCAGGCGTCGAATGGAGTCTTGTTCGCTATCTAAAGTAATGGTACTCATGATGCTGCTGTGGCGGTTGATAATTTTTGCGACATTCGCCAAATCACCCTTGTCTCCACCTACTGCAATCGTCAATACATAACTTCCTGTTTTTAAATTCCATGACTGTTCAAGCAATTCAATCAACGCACTATGGGTTAAAATCCCATAAAAATGATTGTTTTCATCCAGTACAGTAATGTAAGGCAAGTCTTTAATCATAAAGAAAATACTATAAAAGGAAGAATAAGTGTGAACATATTTTGTCGCATTTTTCAGTAAATGCGTCACCGGCAAAGACATATCGCCGCCTTCTGATTTGTGTTTGTACAAATGCATCCGGTAGATATTGCCCCGGTAAATCGTTCCTGATTCATCCAAAATCGGCACACAACGGTAGCCGTATTCCTCTAATAATTCCAAAGCCTCTTCTAAAGTCACCGTTTCCGGAACGGTCCGAACGTGTGTCTTTACTAGAGAAAGCTCTTTAATCAACATAAATTGTTTCCCCTCTCGAATTCTTAAATTGCAATTATAGTATAACAAATATTTTTAATGAAATACACAGAGTTTACAAAGGAATCATAAGAAAGTAGGAGAAAAATGCGTAAAAAAAATGAAATGATGGACCGGCCAGTCATCAATAACGACGTGCGCGAATTTTTGCGGACTGGCCAAAAACAGCTCGACGGATCCCTTGGAGAACTGCAACGCGTCGCGAATGAAAACCGTAACCCGGTAATCCCTCACGAAACGGTTTCTTATTTTATCTGGCTGCTGGACCAATTAAATCCGCAAGAAATTTTAGAAGTGGGCACACATATCGGCTTTTCAGCTAGTGTGTTTGCTAAATACTCACAGGCCAATATCCAAACCATTGAGCGCAACACTGATTTAGTCACACGCGCACAAGAGAATTTTGAAGCATTTGGTATAGCCGACCGGGTAAAAATATTAGAGGGACAAGCAGAGGATTGGTTAGCCACCTTGCCGGCAGACTACTTCGACTTTATTTTTATGGATAGCGCCAAAGCCAAATATTACGATTTCTTTCCCGATTGCATGCGGGTCCTTAAAAAAGGTGGGGTACTGGCTGTAGATGATATTTTGCAAGGTGGGACTATTTTACAGGAAACACAAGAAATTCCTAGACGCGTGCGCACGATTCATAAAAAATTAAATGCCTTCTTAGATGTCGTGCTCGACCACCCTGCTTTAATTACAACCATTTTGCCAATTGGAGATGGCTTGCTGCTCATTACCAAAAAAGAAGACGATGACTTTGGTTTTATGACAGAAGATAAAAAAAGTGACTGAGATTCTTAATCTTCGCGGCTATTTTCCGATAGCCAACATAGACCGACTAGAAAAAACCGAAGTTAGAAGCGGAGGAGTTCTCATTGCGTAATTGGAAAGATTTAAGCGCAGAAAACCAAAAATTAACAAAAAAATTAAAAGCAACGAATGAACATATTGATGAATTATATTATTACGATGGATTAACAAAGTTGCCCAACCGAAAAAAAATAATCCAAGAATATAACGCATCAACAGCCATAGAAAAAACAATCGTTATGATTGATTTGGATCGTTTTCATTCCGTTAATCTATTATACGGACGAGAGAATGGTGATCAGTTACTGATTGAGTTGTCGGAGCGCTTAAAGCAAGTGTATGGGACCGAACACACGGTGTTTCGTGACGGAGCCGATGAGCTTTACCTTTTTTTAGAAGATGTAGCATTTAGTGAATTAGAAACACTTGGCCAGCAATTAACTGAAATCATCTCCAATCCTTTTGAAATCAATGAACGCATTTTATATATTACGGCTTCAGTAGGCATGAGCCATTATCCAACAAATGGGCGTGATGCTGAAGAGTTATTGCATCAAGCAGAAGTAGCGAAATTTCAAATGAAGCAAAAAGAACAAAATAATTTTCTTGTATATATGCCGGAAGACAAAGAAATTATCGCACGCAAACGAGCAATTGAGATGAGTATGAATAAAGCGATCCAGCATCAGGAATTTTATCTAGTCTATCAGCCAAAAATAAACTTAGTGACGGGCAAAGTCGTGGCGGTCGAAGCCCTTATGCGTTGGGAGCACCCAAAGCTCGGCAACATCCCGCCTTTTGAATTTATTCCGGTGGCTGAACAGTCAGGTGTGATGACAGATTTAGGCTACTGGGTCATCTACGAAGCGGCTAGACAAATGAGGGAATGGGAAGATCAGGGCATTCAAATAAAAATGGCAGTCAATGTATCTGCCAGTCAATTTCAAGACAAGTGGTTAGTGGATCGAATGGTGGATTCCATTGCGATGTTTAATTTAAACCCTGCTGATTTTATTATTGAAATCACAGAAAGTGTCATGACCCATCCAGAATATGCGAAACAAGTAGCGGATGCCTTACATAGCCACCAAGTGAAAGTGGCCATTGATGATTTTGGCACCGGGTATTCTTCTTTGAGCCTTTTGAACAATCTGTCGATTGATATTTTAAAAATTGATCGCTCCTTTATCCAGCAGGTCCCTGGAATGCAAAAGACCGATTCCTTAGTCAAAAGTATGATTCAAATGGGGCAAAATCTGGGCTTCTCTGTAATAGCTGAAGGCATTGAGACGAAAGAACAGCAGGATTTCTTGGTTGATAACAACTGCCCTTATGGCCAAGGCTATCTCTACAGCCGGCCGGTTTTGCCGCATGAAATTGCACCACTTGTCAGCAACACAATCTAAAAACGTAACCACTAGTTGCAGGCAGATCGTTCCTTTTGCTTGCAGCTATTTTTTTACAATAAATAAACAAGATGATCTAGTTTTCGTGCGGTGTATACATTTCATTGTGCTATGATTGAGTTGTGAAAGATTCACAAGAAAAGAGGGTTTGAAAATGATTCATTCAAGAAAAAAAATGGGGTATGTGGTTTATCTATCTTTCTTTTTCCAAAATCTGGCTCAAACATTGGAATTTCCATCCCTTTACTTTTTCTTGTTACTGGTAGCCGTGATTGTAGGCTTAAACCCTGTTCGTCATAACTATACCTATTACTCTTTTTTGGCGGACTTTCCTTAGTGACGTAAATGATTTCTGGCTTATTTTTAGAGATCCTATTAACCTCTCGGAGTGTCATTGTGCTGATTGCCGGCAGTGATTTAAAGGGGATTAACATTAATATTATTACTATCCCCTTTATTTGCTGATGGTATCTATCAGTTTCATTTTATCGGCGGTTAGCAATGAATTGACCAATGTTTTAGTAGCTGGCCATTCAGCGTCTAATTTTCAAATACTTTCTTTTTGAGAACTTAGGAAAGTCGAACTTTACCGATTTTCTCACTGGTTTGCCGAATTATCGGGGAAACTAATAAATGATTAAGACCCCACCTCGGGATCTTTCTTTCTACATAGGAGTAACCACATGCAAACAATTATAATTCTTATCTTTTTCATATACGGTACCATTTTCGGCTCTTTTTTTAATGTAGTGGGCCTTCGTGTACCAAACGGGACTCTTTTTAAGCAAGACCGCTCCTACTGCGACACTTGCCAACGGACATTAGGCTGGCCTGAACTGATTCCAGTCTTTTCCTATGTTTTTCAAGGCGGCCGCTGTAAAGAATGCCGACAAAAAATATCACCGATTTATCCCATTATGGAAGCCATCACTGGGGTTTTGTTTGTATTTACCTATCTTTCTTTTGGATTTACCCCTTCTTTAATGCTTGGCCTCTTACTTATTGCTCTGATTGTTCCGATCACGGTATCAGATATTGCTTATCAAAAAATTCCCAATAAAATCTTGCTCTTTTTTACGCCCTTATTTATTATTTATCGCATTCTTTATCCGCTGACTCCTTGGTGGAATTCTTTACTTGGTGCAGGCGTAGCCTTCCTGCTCGTCTTCCTTATTATTCTATTATCAAAAGGCGGCATGGGGATGGGGGATTTGAAATACTATACGC
>JBHWQC010000107.1:0-7975 GCA_043425375.1 Atopostipes sp. | reverse complement strand
AGCATTATTACGAGCGATTTATGACTATAGCATTTTGCATTACAATCGCCCAATCAGTCGAGTTGAATTAGCAGCTTTTTTAGACGGTAAAGTAGGACTTAGTCTCTTAAGAAAAACTCTCTCTAAATATTTTGAAAAAGTAGAGAACAGAGGACATGCCTATTATAAAATTTCCCCAAGAAAAATTGAGAATATATTTAAAGAAAGGGATGGATATTGAGTAACCCTGTTGCGTTTTTTATTCTTGCAATAGCTTTATACACTTTACTTGTTGCAGTCTGGCTAACTGCAACAGCTAATCTCTATTATCTGTTGCGTTTCTATCTAGTAAAACAGGTTTGTGCACATATCCTGTTGCATTCTTTAAAAAAATAACAGCTTTTATTCGAATACCTGTTTCGTTTTAGTGTTACACAACAGACACAGGCTTTGATTTAATCTTTTCCAAATCCTCTAAAATTCTAGTCCATTCTTCTTGAACGTGTTATGATAATTTCTAAGAAAATCCCTAGGAGATGATCACATGACTGAGGCTAAATGGACAACAGATTTAGAGTCTATCATTCGAAAAGATGCGATGGCTATTCGCTTTAAAGTGTTTGTCGATGAACAAGAGGTGCCTGAAGATTTAGAGATTGACGATTTGGAAGAAGATGCTCATCATATGGTGCTTTATGAAAAAGATGAACCGGTAGCGACCGCTCGCATTTTTGAAATCGATGAAGGCTATTATAAAATTCAGCGGGTGGCAGTATACAAAGACCAGCGCGGCAAGGGGTACGGGGCTAAAACTATTCAAGAGGCTGAAAAGAAAATCCGCGCACTCGGCGGTCATAAAATCATTTTAGGGGCACAACTACAGGCGCTGCCTTTTTATGAAAAATTAGGCTACAAAGTTTCAAGTGAAGAATATATGGATGCAGGGATTCCCCATCACGATGTGACGAAAGATTTGAAATAAAATAAAAAAGTAGCCACATACAATGGCTACTTTTTCTTATTCCTTCTTAGCAATTCTTCTCGTTTCGCTCGCGCTGATTGTTCTCGACGCGCCCGTTCTGCAGGCAATTTCTCCAAAAATTGCAGGGGCGCATCCGCTTGCCACTCGACTTCATAAATATCTCCAATTTTTGCATCTACAGGTAATTTCGACTGTTCCAACTGTACCGTTCGCTTCAACTCCTCGATAAGAAAAACAGCCATCTCGCCATTTAATTCTTCATATACAGCTTTCACACAATCACCTTTCCGTCTCTACACTCACTTCGTTTTGCTCATCGATATATAACGAAATCGTGCCTAACTCTGTTGTGCCATAAGTCGGAATGCCATATTGCTTCAAGCGTTCCAAAGTGTCGGGGCTTGGATGGCCATACGTATTATCAATACCTGCTTGATAAAAGGCCATTTGCGGTTGCACCGCTTGAATCCATTGCTCACCTGTCGCATCCGCAGCGCCGTGATGCCCCAAAATCAAAATATCCGCCGGCAAGGAACCATACCGTTTAACAATCTCATTTTCACGAGGAATCGATGCATCGCCGGATGTCATCACACTCAAACCGTCAAACGACACATGCATCACAATCGACTCATCGTTGTGATCTTTTCCTGGACTGTCGACGGGCGGATGCAATACTTCGATCCAAAACGGCCCCAGCTCATGCACTTCGCCTGCTTTTGGCTCCGCATACTCCGCGTCGGACGCTAAAATAGCATCTAGCAATTTCTCGTAGACCCGCGTCGTGTGGTCGACCCCGTTCATCCACACTTCCTGCACATCAAAATATTCCATAACTAAATCCCCGTGCCCAATATGGTCGGCGTCATTGTGGGTAAACACTAGCAAATCCAGCTCCCCACCCAAGCCAATATACTCGTCCAAATAAGAAATAATACGCTTTTCTCCGTCGTCATAACGGCCGGTATCCACTAAAACAGATGTCCCATCGCCGGCAATCATCAACACCGCCGACCCTTGACCCACATCTAAAATATGGACCTGACTCGTTCCCGTTGAAACCTCACTCTGTCGTGGCGGCCCCAAGTTATCGACGCGCTGGCCCAGTTGGGTGGTCGCTTCATCCAAACGGGCGCGCACATCGTCAAAATCAATATCCTCACGCCCCGTCAAATAGCCGACAAAAAATACCACTGCGGCCACAAGCAAGCCAAGACCGATTCGACGTCGGCGCTCTCTTTGTTTTTTCGTTAATCTTTTTCGCTTCGCCAATGCTTTCACTCCATCTAATCATCAACAATTTTCTGCATATCTTTTGGCAAAGGCGCTGAAACCTTTACCATTTTACTCGTAAATGGATGAATAAATTTTAATTGATAACAATGCAAGGCTTGACGGTCTAATAAAGCCGTTGACCCGCCATATAAATCATCCCCGACTAGCGGATGGCCAATATGAGCCATATGCACACGAATTTGATGGGTGCGTCCCGTATGCAAAGCCAATCGCACCAAAGTTAAATTCCGCGGCAACAACTTATCTACTTGATATTCGGTTAACGAAGGTTTGCCGCTTTCATGCACCCGCCGTTCAATAATCGAATCTTCACTGCGCGCAATCGGCGCCTCAATCAAATCCGTCTCTTTTTCCAAATGCCCTTCAACAATCGCCTGGTAATATTTCTCCAACTTTTTCTCTTCCAAAAGCTGGCCCATCATCGAATGCGCCAAGGTATTTTTCGCAAGCAGCATCACACCTGAGGTATAACGGTCTAGCCGTGTGACCACATGGACCACTTGATGGCGGTAGCCTTGTTCAATCAAATAATTTTTCACCCGGCTCGCCACCGTATCCCCGCGGTGTGCCGGCGACGGCACGGAAATGAGGTCGACCGGTTTATTAATCAACAGATAATGGTCATCCTCAAAAAGAATGTCCAGCGGGCCGTCGACCGTTGCCAAGTTCGGATTCGGTGCCTCCACCGGTAATTTTAGCTGCACCACATCCCCCGGTTCAAGCATTTCACGAACACGCACTTCATGGCCGTTAACTAAAAACGCGCCGCCATGAAACTTGGTCCGGCCGATAATGCGGCGAGAGATGCCCTTTTCTTTTAAAAATTCTTTTAAACGCTGCGGCTCCTCCGCCGCCACTTGCCACTTCACGCTCATTTAATGTCTGTCCCCTATAAAGGCGTCACTGACGCGATTCCAAAAGTCCATATGACGGTAGCGCGCAAAACGAACCGATTCATCGGCAATACGCAGCCGCACTTCCTTAACCGCTTTTTCCGTCAAGGTCATGTGATCCAAGGTGATCAGCAAATCTTGGTGATCGATCGATTTTAAAATAATCACTTCGTCTTTAGCAATGACCAAAGGCGAACTCAGCGTACGAAACACGCGGTTATTAATGGATGCAATCTCCGCCATCTGCAAGGCTTCCAGACTCGGATGCAAGACAGCGCCGCCGACCGATTTGTTGTAGCCGGTTGAGCCTGTCGGAGTGGAAACGCAAATGCCGTCTCCGCGGAAACGCTCAAAGTGGTTTTCGTTGATGTAGACATCACACACAAAGGTACCGCCGACTTTTTGAATGGTCGACTCGTTCAAAGCAAGAAAATGATTTTCCTGCCGCCCGTCTTCATAAATAACCTCTGTGTCCAAAACAGGATATGACACATACTGGCCGTCATCATTGACTAAACTGTCGACGAGTGATTCCATTTCATATTCACGCCAATCCGTGTAAAAACCCAGACGGCCGGTATGCACGCCGATAAAACGAATCGAATCCAGCTGATGGGCGTAACGATGGAAACCCGACAGCAATGTGCCGTCTCCGCCAATCGTAATTAAAATATCGGGGTTCACTTGATTGATTTCAATCTTTTTTTCAATGAGGCGCTCGGTTAATTCTTTAGCCACTTTCACCGAAGCGTTTGAATCGTTGTTTTGAATCGCTACTTTCATTGCAGGAAACTCCTCTTCTCTAAAAACTCTGTTCAGCCTTTATTGTACCATAAGAACACGCGTTTTGGATAGCGCAAAATCAAAGCATTCACCTTGACAGCTTCGCTTCAATCCACACATAATTAAACCATAGAAAGGCTTTTTGGTGAAATGGGGAGGCGGTTTAGATGTTAGAGTTGGATGTATTCACATGGAATTTAAATGAATTAAATTTTCTCACGATTTTCTTTCGGATGTTTTTAGCGATATTTGTCGGCGGTATCATTGGGATGGAACGCGATGTCAAGCATCGCGCCGCCGGATTGCGGACACATATGCTAGTGTGTATGGGTGCGGCCATTGTCATGATGACCAACGAATATGTCGTCCTCACTTATCCCGATTTAGATACGGACTTGACCCGGATGGGGGCACAGGTGGTGAGCGGGATTGGTTTTATTGGAGCAGGTACGATTTTAGTCACCAGTGAAAACCGCGTCAAAGGACTGACCACCGCTGCCGGCTTGTGGGCCGCCGCTACCATTGGTCTGGCGATTGGGATTGGCTTTTATGAAATTGCCATTATCGGAACCATTGCCATTATTGCTATTATCATTTTCTTGCGTCCGTTAAAAGAATTTATTCAAGCTCGCACGCGCGAAAAAGAAGTAACGTTAATCATTCATGCAAAAAATGGTTTTCGAGATTTTATCCAAGCGACAGCGAATATGGATGTCAAAATTTCTAATATTGAAGTGGAGAAGGAACTTATGTCGAGTGGACCGGACGAAGATACGGATATTGTTTTTACTGCCACAATTTCACTTGGCGAACAAACCGAAAAAGACGAGGTCCTAGAGCGTATTCGCTTAATGAAAGGAATTATCGATGTGGCAGAAGTCGACTATTAATGAAAAGACAAGCCGGTTTTAAAGTTATAAACCGACTTGTCTTTTTCTGTTGATTAAATCCGCTGGCGCTTCCAGTATTCTTTCTGTAATTCTTTGACTTGTTCCGCTAAGACGTCATTAGGTCCCTCGACTTCGGTGTCGCGGATAACGTGTTGAATCGGTCGGCTGATGACGCGACCTTTCCTTTTGACACCAAATTCCTTTAGCCACTCGGCGAGTTGTTGGGACGAGCTCGCATATACAATCCGTCCCAGCTTCACCTGACCATGAGCCGCCGCACACATGGGACAATGTTCACCGGATGTGTAGACGGTCGCCTGTTTGCGCTCCGCTTCCGTCAGATGTTGACCTGCCCAGCGTGCGATATTGAATTCCGGATGCTGAGTATGATCGCCTCCAGAGACATGGTTGTGGTCTTCAAATAAGACCTCCCCTTCTTTTGAGACAAGAACGGATCCAAAAGGCTGGTCCCCTTTCTCCAAAGCTTCTTCTGCCAGAGCGATTGCTCGTCGCAAAAATTTAATATCTGTTGCATTTACCATTTTAGTGGACTCCTTTTATTTTTACTTATCATACTAAAGTCGTTGGCGGTTCTCAAATAAAGAGTGCTTATCATTAGCCAGCGACAATGGTTATGACCTGATTTTTTCAATCGCTTGTGGTAGATTTTAAGTAACAAAGAAATAGAGGAAGGAGTTTTCCTGTGAAAAAGTTACTGCTAACGAGTTCACTGGTGCTAATGTTGCTGGCTGGTTGTCGCGACAGTGACATCAATCAGCAAGACGGCGAAGAACATGAAATCGACGACCCAACCGAAGAAATCGGACCTGAAGACAGTGAAAACAATTAAAAAAATCTCTCTCTTGAAAGGCGTTCTTTTCAGGAGAGAGATTTTTTATAACAGCTGCCCTATTTTGATGAATTGAGGTAGGATTCGAGGAGTTTCCTGCCTCACTTTATGAAACTGAGGCCGTTGACCTCTGAAATCCAGCGGATAATCTGTCTTTTCCCAACAAACTCCCACGAAAAAAGCGAGTAGCCGCTCCACTCACTTTAATCTCTAGCTTTATTCTGCTTGAACTGCAGCTGGAGCTTCTTCTCCGACATAATCAAAATGAAGAGTCAATTCAATACTTCGCAAAAGCTCACGCACAATCTCCTGCCCCAACCCTTCCCATTGTTCTTCCACTTCTGTTGCAGTCTCAGATGCTTCAAGAGCCATCTGAATATCCAAAATATGGATAGCCGACGTTTTTGTCTCCCGCTCTTCACCAATAAAAGTGACATCTTCTTGTAAAACTACCGTCACGTCCTCTTCTGCTATTGTATATTCCAAACGCATCGTGCCCTTTTCGTCATCTGCTGACAAAACGTTATAATCTGTTTCAATTGTTTCACCGTCACTATCTACAACCTGCAGCACACCTTCGTTATAATAACACGCGACGTCATATTCTACTTCGCCATCTTCATTGGTAGTAAAATCAGATTCATCGATATCAAACCACGCTGCATTTTCTTCCAGCACATCGACAAGCGGCTCATTGTTTAGATAGGCCTCACTTATCGTCCAAGTCCCCTCAAGCGCCTGTTCGACGGACGAAACATCTCGGCCGCAAGCAACCAACACAACTGACAAAAAAACGACCAAGCTGATTCCCAGCTTTTTAACCGTTCGCATTCAAACAACTCCTTCCTTTCAATATAACTGCGCTTCCTCTTTAAACAGCGCCAAATTGGCTTTCACTTCCTGTAAAAAACGCCCAGCCTGAAGCCCATCCAGTAGGCGGTGATCAATCGACAGACACAAGTTCACCACATCGGCCACTTTAAACCCGTCATCAGTCGGGACGATTTTCTTCGAAATGGTCTCCACTTGTAAAATAGCGACTTGGGGATGATTAATAATGCCCATCGATTGAACCGAACCAAAAGAGCCGGTATTATTGACCGTAAACGTACCATCCTTCATACCATCCGCCTCTAGTCTTCCAGAACGGACCGCATCCACCAGGCGCTGAATTTCTTTAGAAAGGCCTTTGATTGAATAGTGGTCAGCTTGTTTAATTACGGGCACATATAAATGTTCGTCGGTTGCGACCGCAATCGATAAGTTGATGTCTGTATTATAAATAATATTCCCCTTATCCCAAGTGGCATTAAGTAATGGATATTTCTTTAACGCTTGAGCCACCGCTTTGACGAAAAAGGGGAAAAAGGATAAAGACATCCCCTCTTCTTTTTGGAATTTTTCTTTCGTATGCTCACGCAGTTTCACCAAATCGGTGACATCCGCTTCTACCAGCATCCAGGCATGTGGGATTTCTTGCGCACTGCGCGTCACATTTTCGGCAATCGCTCGCCGCACGCCATCCGCACGTACACTCTTTTTCTCTGGCGACTCTTCTGGTGAAGTCTTTACTTTCATTGGTTCGCTTAAGGTTTCCGGCTCAAACTGTTCGACATCTTTTCTAGTAATGCGTCCGTGCCGACCCGTTCCTTTTACTTGAGCCAAATCAATATCTCTTTCTTGCGCAATGCGCATAACGGCTGGCGAATAGCGGGCTTTCATTTCACCAGCAGCTGCACTTGAACTTGGTGTGGACTCTTCTTGCACTTCAAAATCGGACTCCGGCTCAAAAGCCTCCTGTACCGCTTCTTTTGGTGTGTCTGGAATATCATCCTCTCCAGCTTCTATTTCTATCACTACTAGTTTCGTCCCAATGGCGACTGTCTCGCCTTCTTTCACCAAAATCTCTGTAATCTTTCCTTCAAACTCAGAAGGGATTTCGGTGACTACTTTATCGGATTGCGCTTCAAGAATCAGGTCGTATTTTTTGACCGTATCTCCCTTTTTCACAAACCATTCTACAACCGTAGCCTCCGTCACACTTTCGCCCAAGTCGGGCATCACAATGTGTTTCCTACTCATCTGCATTAAACCCCCTTAAAATCCGGCCAAGTTACGCATGGCATTGGTAATATCGTCTTCACTCACTAAAAATTCGCGCTCCAAATTCAGCGCATAGCCCATACTCGGCACATCCGGCCCTGCCAGACGCTGAATCGGCGCATCCAAGTCAAATAAAGCTTCTTCAGCAATTATCGCGGCGATTTCACTAATGACCGCTCCTTCCTTATTGTCTTCGGAA
>JBHWQC010000106.1:0-49747 GCA_043425375.1 Atopostipes sp. | reverse complement strand
GAAATCGTAAAAGAGGAATTAGAAGATGGGTTAAAAGTCATCGGATTACCGACCGGCAGCTCACCCGAAACGATGTATGCAGAAATGCGCGCGAGTGATTTGGATTTTTCAGAAGTCGTGGCCATCAATTTAGACGAATATGTGGGCTTGGAAGCTGATCATCCACAAAGTTATGCTTATTTTATGCATGAACAGCTCTTTAAGCACAAGCCATTTAAAGAGACCTATATTCCCAATGGGTTAGCAGAAGAAGAAGCGGAGACAAGACGCTATGATGAAGTCTTGGTGCACCATCCGATTGATCTGCAAATCTTGGGTATCGGTGTGAATGCTCACCTTGGATTCAATGAGCCTGGCACTTCTTTTAACTCATTGACGCAAAAAGTTGAGTTAACGGAAGAGACGATTAACTCGAATAAACGCTACTTTGATTCAGCGGATGAGGTTCCAAAATCCGCTTATTCAATGGGACTGGCCTCCATTATGAGTGCAGACAAGATTCTACTGCTGGCTTATGGCGAAGCAAAAGCCGAAGCAGTAGCGAACGCGATTAATGGACCTGTTACTGAAGAGGTACCCGCAAGTATTTTACAAACACACGAACATGTGGTATTTATTGTGGATGAAGCAGCGGCGAGTCAGTTAGACAACTAAATTTTATGATAATAAAGAGCCGAGCAGAAAAGCTTGGCTCTTTTTTGTTGATTTGAGTGTAAATAATTAAAAATTGGATAATTTATACATTAATTTTGTCGCCGCGACATCGAAAATAGACTTCGCGGTCACGGTGCCACTGCTGTGACAACGAAAACGAATTTGGAGGTCAGGGCGCGATTCCCGTGACAATGAAAATAGATTTCGCGGTTACGGGGAACATTATTCAGTTAGAAACAATCATTCTAGTCTATAAATTTCTGGAAGACCACGTTTGCTATAGAAAATGACTGGCTCTTTAATTTCAAACAGATGTGACAGCATATAATAAGGAAGTTTATAATTTGTGTAATAGGTATAACGGTTTTTATCCACCGGGTTAAAATGCTTAGATAAAATTTTTGCGACATAAGTATGCGAAGCATCCCTACCAATAAACGCCAAAATCTCTCCCTTCGTAAAATTACGATCGTAAGTAAGCACCCCGTACTCACAAATTGTCCGAACCATGGCTTCTTCGCGAGGCTCGTGCAAACCGCATACACATTTCACGTAACGCTTTGAAATCTTGATTTCATAACTCGAGCATCGTGCACAATAAATTCCGCATTGCGCTTTACCCAACTCTTCGGCTGACAAGGGAGTCGACCCATAAACATTCTCCGTTTCATACCTCTCCAAGTGAGCAATCAGCCGCAAAGTATCAAAAGAAGGAAACGCATAAGAACTTTCCTCAGCCACAATTTCTTTTATAAACGTATAGAGATCCGTCAGTTGCAGAATACGAATGTTTCCGGTATCTGATTGAATCGATACTTGATTATTCTCGCCGATAAACACTAAAATTCCCTGTACCCTTATATTTCTTGCGTACTTCCCGCAAATCGTCTGCATATTCAAAAGCGCATTGCGCGTTTGCTGCACCACATTACTATTCAGCTCCAGCCCATTAAAAAAACTGTCTCCCTCTCGAAACTCAAAGCGTCCCGTATAATTTTTCACCTCAAAAACATACACACAATTCCTTGTAATCAACACCACATCCATCTCAAACGTCGCATAATCCTTCAAGCGTAAATTGCGAATAATCGTCCAATCCGGCTGCCCAAACGCCACCAATTTCTGAACCAGCAGCTCTTCCCCTCGCTCGCCAGCTTCCAACCGCCGAATCGTATCCAAAATATCCTTTGATCGATCAATTCCGCGTTGAAACACCATTCGTTTAAAAGCCAGTTCACTTGGACGCTTCGCGAATGCTTTTTGCATCTTAGTTTGAAAAATAACCATAAAAGTCACCATTCTTTCTAGAAGTTAAAAAACCCCTCTATTATATATATTTGCAAAAAATTCCGATTTCCGCGAAAAAACTTTTTTAAAACAACAAAAAACCAGCGATTTTTAAAAATCGCTGGCTTTCACCATTTACTAATAAGGGTCTATATTCACATCTGGTGTAATCCATGTATCGGCTTTTGAAGAATGAGCATGTTCTATATCAGGCTGAATGTCAATATACTCATCGGTATCTAATTCCAAATGCTTACGCAATTCAAGCTGCACGTCATTTAACGATTCCTCATACGGTTCCCACACATACACATTGTGTCCATAGTGAGGGAAGTACTCTTCGCCAGAGTAACCGTCCAGCTCAAGTTGTTCGACCTCATTTAACACCTTTGTATAATTCGAAGCAATAGCGAGCATTTGTTTCGACGTAGCATTTGTATTCAAATAAGGCTGAATGGCATTTAAGATCTTCGATAAATTGGTAATTGTATTCATAGAAACCAATTCATTCAACACTTCAACGATCACTTCGCGCTGTCGTTCTTGCCGACCAAAATCACCGCGCGGATCTTGTTTACGCATGCGAGCATAGCCAAGTGCTTCGGCACCATTTAGTGTTTGACGGCCTTCTTGAATTTCAATGGTTTCCCCACGGTTGATATAGTCACTTTGATTGAATGCAAATTCTGCATCCACTGTAATTCCGCCAACTGCATCTACTAATTCCACCAACCCGTTAAAATCCAAGGTGGCATAAAACTCAATCGGAATATTGAGAAAATCGCTAACGGCTTCTTTGGCGTTCATCGCATGGCTGTGGGGCGTGTTGAAATCGCCTGTCGCATGGGCTGCGTTGATTTTTTCCAGCTGGCCATTTGGTAAGGTCACTAACGTATCCCTTGGAATGGAAACCATTTTAACACTCTCTTCATCCGGATTGACCGTCATTGCAATAATCGTATCACTGCGACTTGCTCCTTCATCTTCCGCATCCAAGCCTAAAATTAACGCAGAAAAAGGTTCCAAGTCCTCAATTTGCCGGGTGATTTCAATTGATTCGGGCGATTCAGTTTCCGTACTATCCGCGCTAATCCCATCTAGAAAAGAAGTAATTTTGCTTCCATAATAACCAGTCAAAGCGCCTGAAACAATGGCCAGTAAAATCACGACGCTGAGAAGCGTTTCCAACATGCGTTTTCTTTTATGTTTTTTGTCGATATGTTTTTCAGAACGCATAGGCACCATCTATTCTTTTTATTTAAATTTTTCTTCTTATTTACATTACTTCATAGTTTATTACACGGCTCTTTTAAAAGCAATCTATTTTAGACGTTTGCCTTCAAATTGTCAAGAAATTACGATTCAACGGGAATTTCCACCCACGCTTGTTCACCCACATGGATGTCAGCAGAAGCACTGGTCCAGTTCGTCACATCCTCTATAAAGGCTGCTTTTTTTTCAATAGGAATGACGCAATGATAGGTGACATGTTCTGCATACGAGGTATCCTGCACGCGGTAATTGGCTTCGCGAAACGCGTGTTCCAAACCGCCACTCATTGAGTAATCTACTGTTACATCAATGAGCTGCTGCACTTGACGCTCAACTACACCAATTGCGCTGACCGCCTCATTGACGGCCCCGCCATATGCGCGGATTAGACCACCCGCGCCTAGTTTTGTCCCGCCAAAGTAGCGGGTCACGACGGCCGCTACATTTTTTAAATTTCTTTTCAGTAAAATTTCCAGCATCGGCACCCCGGCGGTTCCGCTCGGTTCACCGTCATCTTGCGCCCGTTGAATGTCATCCTTCATTCCCAGAGTATAGGCTGAGCAGTTATGCGTGGCTTTCCAATGTTCCTTTTTAATTTCATCAATAAAAGCAGTCGCTTCCTCTTCTGTTTCTACTCGTTTTAAATGCGTAATAAAGCGAGATTTTTTAATTTCAATTTCATGAATCCCGTTTTCTTTAATGGTGCGATAATTTTCCATTGCTTTGACCTCCTACATTTCTTCCCTCTCTATCATACGCTATCTAGCACTTAAATGAAAAGATGTCAAAAAAATAAAAATAAAAAAACGAAAACAGAGAAAAAAAGCAAATATATATAATAAGGAGGGAAACTATGTATCAACTATTGTATGGGAGAGAGTTGTTAGAAAAAGAATTGCCGCCAGGATTGGATATAAAGAAAGGAGAAGTGATTAAACGAGCAAGCACCACAGCAAAAAATGGGAAAACTTACTGCAATCGCTGCCAAAGTGTAATGACAAAGGTTCAAAAAACAGATTGCCTCTGCGGTCATCCGTGTTCTTACTGTCGTAATTGTATCCAGATGGGGAAAGTAACCGCATGTCGGCCTTTTTATCATCTGCCCGAGATTAATCAATTTGCTCTAGCAAACCATCCTCTGCTCCATTGGAAAGGGGAGCTTTCCAAGCAACAAAACGATGCCTCAAAAACAATCGTAGAAACCATTAAGCAAAAAGAAACGCGCTTGATATGGGCGGTTACGGGGGCGGGGAAAACGGAAATGCTTTTTGAAGGGATTGAATATGCCCTTAAAAACAAGCAAAGAGTATGTATCGCAAGCCCGCGCATCGATGTCTGTTTGGAATTGGCGCCGCGTCTGCAAGCTGCTTTTTTGCATACACCAATGGTTACCTTGTATGGGGGCACGCCAGAAGCATATACTTATACACAGTTAGTGATTGCCACAACCCACCAGCTGTATCGGTTTCGTGAAGCGTTTGATGTTATTATCATTGACGAAGTCGACGCATTTCCTTTTCATCTGGATGACTCGCTGCAATTTGCCGCACAAAAGGCGCGTAAAAAAGAAGCAGCTTGTCTTTACTTATCGGCTACACCGAGTTCCGTCATGCAAAAGCTAGTCAAAAAGAAAAAACTGTCAGCCACGATTCTGCCGGCTCGTTATCATCGTCAGCCCTTACCGGTTCCCAAAGCCAAACAGTGCATGGATTGGCAAGAAAAATTACTCAACCGCCCAGAAAAAACGTCTTTTGGAAAAACCTTTACCCAAAAAGTGACAGCAGGAAAAAAGTGTCTTCTCTTCGCACCTAATATTGAATGGATGCTGAAGTTTGAAGCGGTACTTAAAAAACGATACCCAGCGCTTTCGTTCGCAGTTGTTTATGCAGAAGATCCTAACCGGAAAGAAAAAATTCTGGCCATGCGTGAAAACAAATTGCAAGTTTTACTGACGACGACGATTTTAGAAAGAGGCGTAACGTTTCCTGATATTGATGTGTTCGTAATCGGAGCGGAAGATCGCATTTTCACGGAAGCCGCTTTAGTACAAATTGCAGGCAGGGCAGGACGGTCGCCCGAATTTCCAACAGGCGAAGTGATTTTTTATCATAATGGACAGTCCTTGGCCATGAAAAAGGCCATTAAACAAATCAAACAAATGAATCAGTTGGCAAAAAAGAGAGGGTTGATTGAATGAGGAGTTGTGTATTTTGTCAGACAGCAATTAGGCGGCCAATTTCCATCGGCTTTATTTTTTCCTGTCAATCACTAGAAGAATCCCTGGCTTGCGAACGCTGCCTCAAACAATTTGATCGCTTGAAAAATTACCCCACTTGTCCCGGATGCAACCGAAAGCAAACAGAGCAAAAACTTTGTAGGGATTGTATAAATTGGCAAACAAAGTATCCAACCTGTGTCCCCAATCATCAGGCGCTTTTTACTTACAACACGGTCGCCCGTCAATTTATGAACCAATATAAATTTCAAGGGGACGTGGCATTGGGCAAATTATTAAAAGAGCCAATTGCCACTTTTCTCAAACAGAAAACCAAAACACATACGATTGTTCCTATCCCCTTAAGCGAAAAGGGGCAGAAAACAAGAGGCTTTAATCAGGTAGAAGTCTTGTTAAGGCAAGCGGAGATTCCTTTTGAAAACTGGTTAATCTATACGGGTGAAGGCAAAAAGCAGTCGAGTAAAACAAAGGAGGAGAGACTGCAAACCAAGCAACCTTTTCAGCTCGTCTTACAAAAAGAAGCTGCGCTCGAGAAACCATTTTTAATTATTGATGATGTCTATACAACCGGGCGGACGCTTTATCATGCCCGTATCCTTTTGGAAACTGTTCATCGCACCGAAACATTTTCTGTATTTCGCTGAATAAAGTGGAAAGCCTGTTAGGATTAGCCTTTAGAAAAGAAAGTTGAAACGGTATAGTCTTTAGTTGTGATAAAAAACGCTCTCATGTATAATTAGGGTAGTATAAGAATATGATATATGAATATATTCTTTTATTTGCATTACCTATTTATTGATGGATATAAAATGGATGGAAGGGTGAAGTAGTATGTTGAATTATAATGTACGTGGAGAGAATATTGAGGTTACTCCAGCAATCAGGGACTATGTGGAGTCAAAGGTAGGGAAGATAGAGAAGTATTTTGATGAGATGCCGGAAGCCAATGCACACGTCAATTTAAAAGTCTATTCGGACCGCCAAGGGAAAGCTGAAGTAACGATTCCTTTACCAAACATTGTATTACGGGCAGAAGAAACATCACCAGATTTATATGGAAGTATCGACTTGGTGTCTGACAAACTAGAACGTCAGATGCGTAAGTACAAAACGAAAGTGAATCGAAAATTCCGTCGTCAAACTGCGGAATTACCGGAGGCCATTTCACCAGATTTAGTGGAAGAAACATCTGAACTGGATGAAGAATTAAATGGAGAAACTGAAGAAGGATCAGCTATTCGAATCGTCCGAACAAAACGATTCGACCTAAAACCGATGAATGCGGAAGAAGCTGTGTTGCAGATGGAAATGCTTGGACACACTTTCTTTGTATTCTTAGATGCTGAAACAGAAAGCACCAACATCGTATATAAGCGAGATGACGGAGACTATGGTTTAATTGAGACAGACGAGATTGAAAATCTGTAAGTCTTCTTCCTTTCGATTGAATCGTATCACAGGAAAGCAACGGAAATGTCGTTGCTTTCTTTTTTTGCCTTAAAATATAATTGTTTTTTCAGTCCATTCTTGCTACTATAAGTGATAGTCTTAGTCGTAAAAAGAAGAGTAGGCTCAATGCATTGCCTTTGGGCTTATAGATTAGAATGTAGAATTAAAACACTTACAAGCAATCAATGACATCTATTTAGAGGAGTTTGAAGAGATGGTTCAATTTTTAAAAAGTCTATTTGATACGGACCGTCAAGCGTTAAAACGTTATGGCGAAATTTCCGATCGCATCGAAGCAATGTCAGATGAGTATGAAGCTTTATCTGATGAAGCACTAAAAGCAAAAACACCGGAATTAAAAAACCGCTTAGCCGAGGGTGAAACACTAGATGATATCCTACCCGAAGCGTTTGCAACGGTTCGCGAAGCCGCTAGACGTGTGCTCGGTTTATACCCGTTCCGTGTCCAGTTAATGGGAGGAATGGCTCTGCATGAAGGAAACATTGCAGAGATGAAAACTGGTGAAGGAAAAACATTGACAGCGACAATGCCTGTCTATTTAAATGCACTTGCCGGCAAAGGTGTGCATGTGGTCACGGTGAACGAATACTTGGCCTCTCGTGACGCGGAAGAGATGGGTGAATTGTATGAGTGGTTAGGCCTGACAGTTGGCTTAAACACCAATGACAAAACATCCGCTGAAAAGCGTGAAGCTTACGGGGCAGATATTACCTATACAACAAACAACGAACTTGGATTTGACTATTTACGTGACAATATGGTGGTTTATAAAGAAGACATGGTTTTGCGTCCCTTATCTTATGCCATCCTAGATGAGGTGGATTCGATTTTAATTGATGAGGCACGTACGCCTTTAATTATTTCGGGGCAAGCCAACCGTTCCACTTCTTTCTACACCCGTTGTGACTTCTTTGTGAAGGGTCTAAAAGAAGATGAAGATTTCACCATTGATGTGCAATCAAAAACCATTAGTTTTACCGAAGAAGGGATCGATAAAGCGGAACGTGCTTTCCGGACGCCAAATTTATACGATGTCAACAACCAAGAATTGGTGCATCATTTAGACCAATCCCTGCGAGCAAATTATATTATGATTCGCGACCACGATTATGTGGTGGATGAAGAACAGGTCAAAATCGTCGACCAATTTACAGGTCGTATTATGGAAGGCCGCCGTTATTCAGATGGTCTGCACCAAGCCATTGAAGCCAAAGAAGGCGTTGAAATCCAAAAAGAAACCAAAACAATGGCGACAATTACCTTCCAAAACTTCTTCCGCATGTACGAAAAGTTAGCCGGGATGACCGGTACGGCAAAAACAGAAGAAGAAGAGTTTACTGAAATCTACAATATGAATGTTATTGCAATTCCAACAAACCGTCCGTTAATTCGTGATGACCGCGATGATGTGATTTACCCCACTTTAGAGAGTAAATTCAATGCAGTGGTTCAAGATATAAAAGAACGTTACGAAAGCGGACAACCAGTTTTAGTCGGGACAGTAGCGGTTGAAACATCTGAGTATATCAGCCAGCTGCTCCGTCAAGAAGGCATCCCACATGAAGTGTTAAATGCGAAAAATCACTTCCGTGAAGCGGAAATTATCATCAATGCCGGACAGCCGGGTTCGGTCACCATTGCCACCAATATGGCCGGACGCGGAACCGATATTAAATTAGGCCCTGGTGTGGTTGAAAATGGTGGCTTAGCTGTTATTGGTACCGAACGACATGAATCCCGCCGTATTGACAATCAGCTGCGTGGACGTTCAGGTCGTCAAGGAGATCCGGGCGTTTCTCAATTTTATCTTTCACTGGAAGACGATTTAATGAAACGTGCCGGCTCCGATGCCATTCAACAAGTGCTGGAGCGACTGAAAATTGAAGGCGATGATGCGGTCATTCAAAGTCGCATGATTAGCCGTCAAATTGAATCCGCTCAAGAGCGAATTGAAGGCAATAACTACGATACGCGTCGAAATGTCTTGCGTTATGATGACGTGATGCGTGAACAGCGTGAGGTAATCTATGCTCAGCGTGAAGAAGTCATCTTACAAGAAGAGTCGCTTAGTTACGTATCGATTCCCATGATTCAACGAACGATTGATCGTTATGTCGATATGTATACACAAGAAGAAAATCAAGCGGAGTGGAATCTAGATTATTTAGTTGAATTTGCCCACACTGTTTTATTACGCGATTCCAGTTCACTTGAACGTGCCGATTTAGAAGGCAAGTCGGCAAAAGAAATTCGTGACTTACTACATGGTTTTGCTGAAGAGAACTACCATGCCCAAAAAGAAGCGATTGAGAATGAAGAATTATTCTTAGAATTTGAAAAAGTCGTTATTTTACGAGTGGTCGACCAGCAGTGGACCGACCATATTGATGAAATGGACCAGTTGCGACAAGGAATTGGTCTACGTTCCTATGGACAGGCGGATCCTCTGGTTGAGTACCAGCAAGAAGGCCTTCGTTTATTTGAAGAAATGATTGCCGATATCGAATATGAAATTACGCGACTCTTGATGAAATCTCAAATCCGTCAAAATATGGAACGGGAACAAGCGAAGCCAAGCAGCGATAAACCTAAAAAAGTAACAAAAAGAAAGAATTAATTTTTAAACAAGTCAAGGCACCAGAACCCCTTAAGTCAATGGCAAGGGGTTCTTTTGTTCAAAATCAAGGAGGCGACAAAATGGAGTTAAGTGAAATCCGTAAAGAATTACAAACCATCCAAGAAAAAATCAATGCATTTAGGGGGTCTCTTTGACCTAGAAAAGATGCAAGTGGATATTCGAGAATATGAAGAAACGATGACCCAACCTGGTTTTTGGGATGATCAGGATCAAGCCCAAGGGGTCATCGGCGAGTTAAATGCCTTAAAAACAAAATATGATTCCTTTAATGCCTTGGTGGAAGAGCACGAAGAATACGAAGTGATGCTGGAAATGGTAGAAGAAGCTGCAGATGAAGAATTAAAGACTGAATTAGATGCAGGCATTCAACAACTACACCAAGCCGTCGAAGATTACGAGTTGATGATGCTTCTAAATGGCCCTTATGATCAAAACAATGCTATTTTGGAACTGCATCCTGGCGCGGGCGGAACGGAATCGCAAGATTTTGGTGAAATGCTGTACCGCATGTACCGAAGATATATCGAACAAAAAGGCTTCACCTTTGAGATTATCGATTACCAAGCGGGGGATGAAGCAGGCATTAAAAGTGTGACCTTGCTTGTAAAAGGGGATTACGCTTATGGCTTCTTGAAAGCCGAAAAAGGCGTCCATCGACTGGTGCGGATTTCGCCTTTCGATTCAAGCGGCCGCCGTCATACGTCCTTTGTATCCTGTGAAGTGGCCCCGGAAGTGACTAAAGATATCGAAATTGATGTGCAGCCGGAAGATATTCGTGTGGATGTTTACCGCGCAAGTGGCGCCGGCGGACAGCATGTGAACAAAACCGAATCTGCGGTGCGGATTACCCATATCGAAACCGGTATTGTGGCAACAAGTCAGGCGGGCCGTTCCCAACTGGCCAACCGAGAAACTGCCATGCAATTGTTGAAATCCAAACTCTTCCAAAAAGAATTAGAAGAAAAAGAAGCAGAATTGGCAAAATTGCGCGGCGAACAAAAAGAAATCGGCTGGGGCTCGCAAATCCGCTCCTATGTGTTCCATCCGTATTCAATGGTCAAAGATCACCGAACCGATGCGGAAACTGGCAATACCGATGCTGTAATGGACGGCGATTTGGATCAATTCATTGAACCGTACCTCCGAATGACAATGGACACAAATGACTAAGTGTTCATAAACAAGCCCAGCTTTACAAATGATTTGTTTTTAAAAAGTCCCAAAAAAGAGAAAAAGTCTCTTTTTTGGGACTTTTTTCATGCTTTTAAGAATATTTCTGCTTTTCTTTGAAATATAAGGTTGTTGATCCATCAAGGTTTAGCAACATTTTTATAGCGTCAGCTGTATTGATTGAAATATTATGTTGTGATTGAAATGTATTTGTAATCTAATTTAAATAGTATTGGCGGATTGCGGTGGTATACTACTTTCAGTGACGAGCAGCAGGTCACTTTTTGTCTGTAAAAAAATCTACCGAATATACGGTATTAAGGTATAAGGTGTTTAAAAAATGATTGAAATGAAAAATGTCAAGAAAGTATACGATAACGGAGTAACGGCATTAACAGATTTATCTGTTCGCATTGAACAAGGTGAATTTGTTTATGTTGTAGGACCTAGTGGTGCTGGAAAATCGACGTTCATGCGTTTAATCTATCGAGGCGTTTTACCAACTGAAGGTACGGTGTTAGTAGCCGATTATGATGTAGCTAATTTAAAAAAGAAAGAAGTTCCACTGCTCAGACGTCAAGTCGGTGTAGTTTACCAAGACTTCAAACTCTTACCCACACTTACGGCTTATGAGAATGTGGCTTATGCAATGGAAGTTCTTGAAAAAAGTCCCCAACAGATCGACTCACGAGTAAAAGAAGTATTAAAACTTGTACGACTCGAAGAAAAAGCCAATATGTTACCCAATGAATTATCTGGTGGAGAACAACAGCGTGTAGCGATTGCCCGGGCGATTACTAATATGCCGCGCGTTCTGATTGCAGATGAGCCAACGGGTAACCTTGACCCTGAAACGTCAAAAGAAATTATGGAAATTTTAGAACAAATCAATGAGCAGGGGACAACCATTATTATGGCCACTCATAACAGCGAAATTGTCAATGAGAGGCTGCATCGAGTAATCGTAGTCGAAGATGGTCGCATCACTCGTGATGATGCCAAAGGAGGCTATTCATATGAAGCTTAGAACCATTTGGCGCCATATTAAAGAAGGCTTTAAAAGTATCCGAAGAAATGGCTGGATGAGTTTTGCAGCGATTAGTGCAGTATCCATCACATTATTACTTGTTGGAACGCTTATTGCCGGCGTATCAAATATTAACAGCTTAGCAGAAGACATTGAAAATGATGTGAGTGTACGCGTCTATATCGACTTAGCAGCGAGTGAAGAAGACAGAGAAGCCCTTGAAGAAGAGTTGAATCAAGTGGAGCATGTTGAAGAAGTCACTTTCTCAAGCCGAGAAGAAGAGCTGGACAATGTAGTCGGCAGTTACGGCGAAGACTTTGAGTTGTTTGAAGGTGACGAGAACCCCTTACATGATGTTTTCGTTTTAGATACAGCCGCACCAGAATATACGTCACAAGTGGCCGAAACGGTTGAACCGATGGAGTACGTCTCAGAAGTTAACTACGGGGGTGCACAAGCCGATCGGTTATTCCAAATGACCTCAACCATTCGCAATATTGGTTTAATCATTATTGCTGCCTTAATCTTTACAGCTGTTTTCCTTATCTCAAACACTATTCGCATTACGATTTTCTCACGTAGTACAGAGATTGAGATTATGAAACTAGTCGGGGCGACAAACTGGTTTATCCGTTGGCCGTTCTTAATCGAGGGTGCCTTAATTGGATTGGTTGGCTCAATCATTCCATCGGTTATTTTATGGTTCTTGTATGACAATATTTATGGTACTGTGATGAATTTCTTATCCGGGACGTACTTTACACTCCTCGAACCCAACCCATTTATGATTTACTTGATTTTATTAATTACCGCAATTGGCGTCATTATTGGAGGAATCGGTTCAGCCTTCTCCATCCGCCGATTCTTAGATGCTTAAGATAAAAACAAAAGAGAACAATACTTTGGAGGAAGAACTAAAAATGACTAGAAAAAAATTGTTGACACTTGCTCTTGTTGGAACATTAGGTTTTACCACTCTAACTACTCCTGGGTTGTCTGTAGAGGCAGCACCTGCTTCAGTCAGTGAATATGATTCCCTGATCTCAAAATTAGAAGCAGAAGAAAATGAAGCAACCAAACGATTAGAAGCTCTACAATCAAACATTGAAGAAAATGAAGAAAAAGCGTCTCAATTGGTTACTGAAATTCAAGAGACCCAAGCCAATTTAGAACAATTACGTGAAGAGATCGCAGGCTTAAAAGTCGTTATCGAAAAACGTGAAGAGCAGTTAAATCAACAAGCGCGTGGCTTACAAGTTATGGGAGAAACAGGGAACTTGATTCATTTCGTGCTGAATGCAGAGTCTTTAAATGATATCGTCGGACGCCTAGATGTCGTTACGACATTAATCACCTCAAACAAACAACAAGTCGCAAGGCAAGAAGAAGACAAAGCAAAAGTTGAAGCAAAAGAAAGCGAAACCGTTCAAAAGCAAGAAGCGCAACAACAACTGGCAAGTGAACTCGAGTCCAAAAAAGCAGAACTAGAAGAAAAACAAGCGGAACAAGAAAGCTTAGTGGCTCAAATTGCAGCCGATAAAGCTGTTGCAGCGGCTGACCGTGAAGAATTAATCCAACAAGCAAAAGCAGCGGAAGCCCGTCGTCAAGAATTGGCAGAAGTGCGTGTCGCCTCTGCTCAAACAAGTGGAGCTTCTGTTGAAAGCTTAAATGAAAAGACATCTGAGCATGCGAATGAAAGTACAAATGCAAACAATTCATCAGAAACTGTTTCAACAAGCACCTCAAGTGCGAAAGCGGCAGAAACTCCTGCACCCGCTCCCGCTGCAAGTAACGGGTCGGTAGTAGGTATCGCACATGGATTAACAGGCGTACCTTATTTTTATACAGGTGCAACGCCATCTGGCTTTGACTGCTCAGGCTTTACTTCGTATGTCTTTAGACAAGCAGGCCGCTCAATTCCACGAACAGCTGCGGGGCAATATTCAGCCACTAGTCGTGTGTCAAGAGCCCAAGCACAACCTGGTGATTTAGTCTTCTTCAACCAACGCGGTGGAGTGGATCATGTGGGGA
The DNA here is from genome assembly GCA_043425375.1 of Atopostipes sp. Lineage (GTDB taxonomy): Bacteria > Bacillota > Bacilli > Lactobacillales > Carnobacteriaceae_A > Atopostipes. The sequence goes on along the minus strand of JBHWQC010000106.1, from coordinate 35,962 downwards.
TTTACCTTGGTGGCGGAAGCTTTATTGGTTCCCAATCATCCACAGGTGTAGCAGTTGCTTCCCTTGATTCAGGTTACTGGTCAAACTACTTTGTAGGCTTTGGTCGCTAATCCAATAAGATAAAATGAAAAGAGTGTACACTTTTGTGCCTTCAAGTATCCGAGTATACTTGAAGGCTTTTTTTGAATATACAAAAGTGTGATTGGAATGTTTAACAAAGGTGAGAAATCATTATACCCTTCGTTAACCGCGCCAATAGTGGTTTTAACTTTTTTATCTTCTCTATGAATAAACAGCATTACATATCATCTTGCACTTGCAAGTTGAATTTTTGAAATGAAATCTGTAAACTAAAAGCTATTACGAGCGCTTGACAAATGAAAAGAGAAAAGTAGGGAGAAAATGTTAGCAAATAATATCTTATGGTCGATTCTATTCTTTTTTGTGCAACCTTTATTTCTGATTGGTTTACTCTATGCCCACCATCATTATAGGAAACGTGTGAATTATACACGTGCAACTTTTCGCATCAATTTCAACAAGCGAAATTTTGAGAGACGTGATTACTTACTGAAAGGCATTGTGCCAGGCATCCTCGTCTCGCTGTTGGCAATTGGTCTTGGTGTACCTCTCACTATTGAGTGGTATTTCATTTATCAAGTTGTTGCAATTCTTTTACTTCTCATCGGCGGGACTCGGTTTATTCAACCAATCTTTACCTTTTCATTGAGTGCACTTGCCGTCTATGGATTGAATCAATTAGATGTCGCTTTTCCAGCTGAAAGTTTTCGCACAGTTATTCCATCGTCGTATATTCACTTAACGGAGACGCTAAATGCGTCACCTCCTTTATTTACAAACTTAATCTTTCTTTCTGCACTTATTTTATTCATCACCACCTTTTTTATGGAAAAGAAAAAAGAAAAGAAATTGTACCCGCTGATTCGCCGGTCGAAACGGGGGAAAAATCTGGCACAATATAGCAGTCGAGATTTATGGGTTCTGCCATTCGTTTTCTTGGTGCCCGGTGAAGTCATCGAACCTTTTGCGTCATGGTGGCCGCTGCTTTCAATCAATGGCAATCAATATGCACTTTTAATCGCGCCTATCTTGGTTGGTTTTCATTTCACCTTATCCAGTCAAACGCTCAGCGAAGCAACGACGCGACTGCAGAAGGATTTCCGCTTTTTAGCCGCTTTTGGGCTGGTGCTGTTTGGACTATCTTATTTTATACCGATCTTTAGCCGGATTGCCGTGGTGCTCCTCATTATCGGAGGCGGTTATGTACTGTACCGTCACCGGAAGCGAGAGAATAGGGGGACGTTTCGTTATGGGCCCGCTAATGAAGGGCTGCGTGTCATAGCGGTACGCGAAGATTCACCGGCTGAACGCTTAGACCTTGAAATCGGAGACATTCTTTTAGAGCTAAATGAGCAGCCGTTACTGGATACAGAAGAGTACAATAAACTACTCGCTTATAATCGTTCGTATATCAAAGTGCGCATTCGTCGACAAGATGGGGAAATCGTTCTTGCTGAAACACCGCTGTATGATGATGATTATAACAATCTAGGGTTGTTGTTGTTAGAAAACTAACCAGTGAAATTTCGAAGTGTGGGGAAAGAAAGGGCTAGTGAAATGAAAAAGGTATTGGTTATTTAAGATGAACAATCTATTTTAAAACTACTCAGCTACAACTTAGAGCAGGAAGGGTACGCAGTTGAATCCACCATGGATGGGCAGGAAGGGTTAAAAATGGGTCTGGCGAATGCCTATGACATGATTTTACTTGATTTAATGCTGCCAAACATGGATGGGATGGAAATTTGTCGAGAACTCAGACAAAACAAAGTGGAAGTGCCCATCATCATGCTGACCGCCAAAGATTCTGAAATTGATAAAATTTTAGGCTTAGAAATCGGTGCGGATGATTATATCACTAAACCGTTCAGCCCCAGAGAAGTGCTCGCCCGTATGAAAGCTATTTTTCGTCGTGCAAAACATCAAGCCTCTGCCAAACCAGAAACCGTAAAAGACATTGAGGAAGTGCTTGTGATTGGTGAAATTGAAATTCATCCGGATAAATATGAAGTGATAATACGCGGGGAATCAATTGAATTAACGCCGAAAGAATTTGAATTGCTGTTGTATCTCGCTCGACGTGAAAACCGTATTTTAAGTCGCGAGCAATTATTGAATGCCATTTGGGATTACGATTTTGCGGGTGAAACGCGGATTGTGGATGTACATATCAGTCATTTACGGGAAAAAATTGAGCGGAATACAAAGAAACCCGAGTACATTATTACAGCGCGCGGCTTTGGTTATAAATTAGAGGCGCCCAAATGAAACAAATAAGAAACCGATTATACGGCATCTATTTATTAATAGTAGCCGTTTTTATTCTGCTACTTTATTTTTTACTCACAAATATCGTAGAAAATCGGGTAATTGAATCCCAGCGAGAAATGCTTGAAGAGGAAATGACCGCTTTGGTGCAATATATGGATGAATTCACGACAACAGAAACAGAAAATGCAGCAGCAATTATCGAAGTCTTAGAAAATGTCTCGCCTGTCATTCATGAACGAATCACTTTCATGGACCCGGAGGGCAATCCTCTCTTTGATTCTGATGTTCCTTTAACGGAATTACCTAATCAAGCCGAGAAAGAAGAAATACAGCAGGTGTTTTTTGGACGCGATCGAGGAATTTCGCTGGCTCAAAATGGTTCAAGCAATAAGGAAGATTATTCCATCGCCCAATATCTGTACAATCAAGAAGAAGAACCGATTGGGATTTTGAGACTCACGAATGAGATTGCGAATTTGACCGATGTGATGCAAGAGGCGCTTCGTGTTTTATTGATTGGCATTCTTATTTTAGCTATTTTATTAATCTTTTTAACTAGTCGCTGGATGCATCGAATCAGTGCTGCGGCGAGTGATATGAAATCAGTGATGCACCGACTAATCAATTCTGATTATGAAGCCAAATATACGACAAAATCCTTTGACGAAGTAGATGAGTTGGGCACTTCTGTCAACGCTTTGGCAGAAAGCTTAAAAGAACAACGGCAGCATTTAAAAGCGAGTGAAGAGAGGACTTATGGCTTGATTAATCATCTCATTATTGGTGTGATGTTATTAGATGAAAGCCGAATCATTCGAATGGTCAATCCAGTAATGAATGAACTGCTGGGGTCCAACTTATATGGACAAATTAATCATTTGTATACGGATTACATCCGCAGTGCTGAGCTGATTGAATTAATTGAGCAAGCTTATGCCACACAAGAGATAGTGAATGCAGAAATACGCTTGTATTTACCTGAAGAAAAAACGCTGGATGCTAATGTGGTGCCCGTTCCGGGGCAAGTGGAAGGGGTGTTTAATTATATTGTGCTGTTATACGATATTACCGAGATTCAGCGTTTGGAAAACATTCGAACGGATTTCGCCACAAATGTATCCCATGAATTACGTACGCCAATTACGGCCCTAAAAGGCTTTAGTGAAACGCTGCTTGACGGGGCGATGTATGACGAGGAAGTGTTAACGGAGTTTTTAGAAATTATGTTAAAAGAATCGACACGCTTGGATGCCATGGTCCAAGATATTTTGCAGCTGTCGCGCTTGGAGCGTCGTCCAAATCAAGCGGCGGCAGAATGGGTAGACCTCCAGGCAGTCGTACAAGAAGTTTTTCAAATTTTACAACAAAAGATAGAATTGAAAAACATCACTTGTTATTTAGAAGAAGGCGCGCCTGTTTCCATTTTTACGAATCGAGACCAGTTAAAACAAGTCTTGATGAATGTTATCGCTAATGCAATCACCTATACTCCAGAAAATGGTACAGTGATTGTAGATATAGACCAGATAGAGAATGAAGCGCGCATTCAAGTAATTGACAATGGCATAGGCATCCCTGAAGCGGATCAGGTGCGAATTTTTGAGCGTTTTTACCGTGTCGATAAAGCCAGGAGCCGCAATTCAGGCGGAACGGGGTTGGGCTTATCTATTGTAAAATGGCTAGTCGATCGGATGGATGGTCGCATTGAATTGTACAGTGAAGTAAATGTCGGAACGACTTTTATTTTATGGCTGCCTTTAGAAAATAAGGAGGAGTCGGGAAACCTATAATTTATAACTTTACGTAAAATTTACATGAAATCCATCAAATGTAAACAATCAGCTTGTATGATGTACTGGAAGCAAAAAGCTAGATCATTTTTATGAAAAGAGGAGATTTTTACTTATGACTTTCGGAAAAACAGCAAAATGGATGTCCACACTTAGTTTATCTTTATTACTAGCAGCCTGTGGAAATGGTGGAGAAGAAACCACAGATACTGAAACAGGTACAGAAGAGACTGGCTCAGAAGAAGCAGCTGGAGATTTTGATACTTCACAAGATATTCACGTCATCACTCGTGAAGAAGGATCAGGAACACGTGGTGCCTTCGCTGAAATTGTTGGAGTTGTAGACGACAATGGCGATGACATCATTACACAATCGGCAACTGTCCAAAATGGGACAAGTGCTGTCATGCAAGGTGTTGAAGGTGATGAGTATGCGATTGGTTACATCTCTTTAGGTTCATTAGACGACTCAGTTAAGGGACTTGAAATTGATGGTGCCGCTCCAACGCCAGAAGCCATTGAAGCTGGCGACTATACTGTTGCCCGTAACTTTAATGTGACATACGGTCAAGAGTTAAGCGATGTAGCGCAAGACTTCTACGACTTCCTCTTCTCTTCTCAAGCGCAAGAAGTTGCTGTAAATCAAGGCTACGTTAGCGTAGGCGAGGGCGAAGAATACGAAGCGCAAGCCATGGAAGGAAACATCAGTATTGTTGGATCAACTTCTGTTCAGCCATTAATGGAAGAAATTGCGCAATATTATACAGATCTTAACCCAAGTGTCGAGATCGATATCACAGCGCCAGGTTCTGGTGCAGGTATTACGGCAGCTATTGATGGATCAGCAGACATCGGCATGGCTTCCCGTGAATTAGATGCAGACGAAGAAGCAGAAGTGCTTGGCGTTGACGCAATTGCCGTGGACGGAATTGCAGTGATTGTGAACAACAATAATCCACTAAACGGTTTAGCTTTAGAAGATGTTCAAGGCATTTACTTAGGTGACATCACAAGCTGGGCAGATGTTCAGTAAGTCATTTCTTTAAGAAACGTCATGGATACAAAAAGAATAAAAGGAAATGGGAGGGTACTCGGTTATCTTCCCATCTTTTTCTTGTAACCTGTCACTTTAACTAGTTTTAAATCTCTTTATTTGGTATATTTGAAGTGTTGAAAAACAACAACTATTTTCGAATAGAATGAATTTAATTTGAGAGGATGATTATGTTGGCTGAAAGAAGAGAAAAGGTAATGGATAAAGTCTTTTTTATCTCGGCAATTATGTCCATTGTTTCTCTCGTCCTAATAATCGTGTTTATGTTCGCGAATGGTATTCCGGTCATGATGAAATATGGCTTTAGCGAATTTCTTTTTGGGACGGTTTGGAGACCAACTGCAACAGAACCGCAATTTGGACTTGTACCCATGATGCTTGGTTCGATTTATGTAACGATTGGAGCTGCTTTAATTGGGGTTCCGATTGGAATATTAACGGCTGTCTTTATGGCAGAATATTGTCCGCCGCAGCTTTATAAAATACTGAAGCCGGCTGTTAGTTTAATGGCATCGATTCCCTCGATTGTGTATGGGTTCTTTGCTTTGCAATTGTTAGTGCCCCTTGTTCGAGATTATATTGGTGGAAATGGGTATAGTATGCTGACAGCAATGCTTTTGCTTTCCATTATGATTTTACCAACCATCATTGAATTATCCGAATCCTCCATCCGCGCAGTGCCTAGAAGCTACTATAACGGAAGCGTCGCCTTAGGAGCGACACATGAACGGACCATCTTTACCGTTATGATACCTGCTGCATCTTCTGGTGTGATTTCCAGTGTGGTTTTGGGAATCGGACGTGCGATTGGTGAAACGATGGCCGTTGTCCTTGTCGCCGGAAACCAGCCAATTATACCAGATAGTCTCTTGTCGGGTGTGCGTACATTAACAACGAATATCGTTTTAGAGATGAGCTATGCCTCCGGTGATCACCGATCCGCCTTAATTGCGACCGGTGTAGTGTTATTTGTATTTATTTTAATTATAAACGGCACCTTTATTTGGGTGAAAGAAAGAGAGGGCAATAAATAATGAAAAGTATCGTCGCTAAGTTTTTTGTTTATTTAGGCGCTGTGATAACCTTCGGTTCATTAGGCTTTATGCTCCTCTTTATCCTAGTGAATGGGGTTCCCTATATTACACCAAGCCTTTTCGAATGGGATTATACCGTACAAAACGTCTCTTTAATGCCCGCATTAATTACGACTTTATACGTTATTGGCGGGGCTTTGCTGATTGCTACGCCCATTAGTATTTTTACGGCGATTTATCTTGTCGAATATGCGGATCGCTCAAGACCCATTGTTAAAGTGATTTCAATGGCCATTGATACACTAGCGGCCGTTCCTTCTATTGTGTATGGATTGTTTGGCTTTTTATTCTTTGGTTTATTCTTAGGCGCAGGCTTTTCATTGATTTCGGGTATAATGACTACAACCATCATGGTGCTGCCTTTAATTATCCGAGCAACTGAAGAGGCGTTATTGTCTGTTGGCATGCCGCTGCGCCAAGCGAGTTTTGCGTTAGGTGCTGGTAAATTACGGACGATTTTTAATGTTGTCTTGCCTGTGGCCATGCCAGGAATTTTATCTGGAATTATCTTGGCTATTGGTCGAATCATTGGTGAATCCGCGGCTCTTATTTATACATTAGGTTCTTCAACAAACTTACCTTCGTCGCTTTTCGCTTCTGGACGAACCTTAGCTGTCCATATGTATATTTTGGCCAATGAAGGGTTCCATGTGAACGAAGCGTATGCAACGGCTGTGGTACTTGTCGTGCTAGTCTTAGTGTTAAATGGCTTATCGACATTTGTAAGTCGTCAATTTATCAAGGGAGGCAGTTAGGAATTATGACTAAAATGAAAATTAGAGATTTAAACTTGTGGTACGATGATTTTCAAGGTTTAAAAGACATTAATATGGATATTTATAAAAATCAAATTATCGCTTTTATCGGTCCATCGGGGTCAGGTAAATCGACCTACATTAAAACCTTAAACCGTATGAATGATTTAGTCGAAGGGGCTCGAATTGAAGGAAAGATTGAGCTGGATGGGGAAGATATTTATGACCCTAAAATGGACATCAATAAACTGCGTAAACGTGTCGGCATGGTGTTTCAGCACCCAAACCCTTTTGCCAAAAGTATTTATGATAATATTGCTTACGGTCCGCGAACGCATGGGATTACAGATAAAAATGAACTCGATGAAATTGTAGAGCGGTCACTAAAACAAGCTGCGATTTGGAATGAAGTGAAAGATTATCTTGATCGCAGTGCCCTGTCAATTTCGGGGGGACAGCAGCAACGAATTTGTATTGCTCGCGCCTTAGCCGTGGAGCCTGAGGTATTGTTAATGGATGAGCCGACAAGTGCGCTTGATCCGATTTCGACGGCGAAAATTGAAGAGCTGGTTACGACACTTAAAGATGACTATACAATTGCAATGGTGACGCACAACATGCAGCAAGCCTCTCGAGTGTCGGATCGTACGGCTTTCTTTTTGAGCGGTGAATTAATTGAAACAGACGATACAACAAAAATCTTTACGAACCCGGCGCATGAGCAAACGGAGAACTATATTTCAGGACGCTTTGGTTAATACGAGAGAACGGAAAATGAGGGGGATGCAGTAAGTGAGAACAATTTTTGATGAAAAATTAGCAGAAATTCATCGTGATTTATCGCAGTTGGGCCGCATGGTGAACGAAGCGATTTATAAGTCGGTTAAAGCGTTGACGAATCATGACGCGGTGTTGGCCCAGCAAGTTATCGAAGACGATAAAAAAATTAATCAAAAAGAAAATGATATTGATCGTAAATGTTATGAAATTATTGCACTGCAGCAACCAAATACTTCTGATTTACGTCGAGTATTAGCTGTTATGCGTGCTTCTTCCGATTTAGAGCGAATGGGCGACCATGCGCAAAATATTGCGGAAGTCACGATTAATGTCAAAGGAAAAAAACGCGATACAGCTTTGGAAAACAGTATTTCACAAATGGGCCAAAAAATTTCCACCATGTGTACTGATATTATTGATGCCTTTGTGGAATTTGATGTGGATAAAGCAGTAGAAACCGCCCAACGAGACAATGAAGTGGATGCTTTGTATAAGAAATTGCGTTTCGCGGCCATTGACTTAATGAAACATGATCCCGATTCCGTTTTGGCAGCCTCTGATTATTCCTTTGTGGGTATGCATTTAGAACGTATCGGGGATTACATCAAAAATATCGGAGAATGGATTGTTTATCTAGATAGTGGAAAAATTATTGATTTAGATTAAAAAACAATCAGTGAAACCAGCTAGCCGCCTGTCGGTTAACTGGTTTTTTTCGTGAATTGAATTAAAAGCCGAACATATATTCTTTATTTTTCAAGGCATTCTTGTTATAATTGGAAGGCTAATCAGTATATACTAGATGCAATATTGGAAAATGACTAATAAAAGGAAATGATTTTTAGTGACTAAAAATAAAATTCGTGTACATGGTGCACGCACCCATAACTTAAAAAATATTGATGTGGAAATTCCTCGAGATGAATTTGTCGTTATTACCGGTCTATCCGGATCGGGAAAAAGTTCACTCGCCTTTGACACGTTGTATGCGGAAGGGCAAAGACGTTATGTTGAATCCCTATCTGCTTTTGCCCGCCAGTTTTTAGGACAAATGGATAAGCCGGATGTGGACAGTATTGAAGGCCTGAGTCCATCCATTTCGATTGACCAAAAGACAACCAGCAATAATCCGCGTTCAACCGTTGGAACAACGACGGAAATTAACGACTACCTACGCTTGCTTTACGCCAGAGTAGGCACCCCAATTTGTCCAAATGATGGCACAGAAATTTCAAGCCAGTCAATCGACCAAATGGTGAATCAAATCTTAGAATTGCCGGAGCGTACACGGATTCAAGTGCTCGCTCCCGTCGTTAAAGGTCGCCGCGGCCAACATAAACAAGTCTTTGAGAAAATTCAAAGTGACGGATTTGTGCGTGTACGTGTCGATGGCGAGATGCGAGATATTAGTGAAGAATTTGATTTAAATAAAAATAAAAACCACGATATTGATGTCGTTGTGGACCGCTTAGTCATTAAAGAGGGCATTCGTTCAAGACTATCTGATTCCTTAGAGACAGCGCTTGAGTTAGCGGATGGTTATGCCTCCATTGATATTATTGACGGCGAAGAATTGGTGTTCAGTGAACATTATGCTTGTCCAAAATGCGGTTTCTCCATTCCGAAATTAGAACCGCGGCTTTTTTCGTTTAATGCCCCTTTTGGAGCCTGTGATGCTTGTGATGGACTCGGCACCAAATTAATCGTAGATATTGATTTAGTGATTCCAGACCGCACCAAAACATTAGAGGAAGGCGTCATCGTTCCTTGGCAGCCGATTAGTTCAGAATACTATCCAGAAATGTTGAAACAAGCAGCAGACCATTTCGGAGTAGACCGTCACACCCCTTTTGAAGCATTGCCAAAAAAAGATCAGGATCTTATTTTATATGGCTCTGGCGGCAAGGAGTTTCGTTTCCATTATAAAAACAACTTTGGCAAAGTGCGAGACTCAAAAATTCCCTTTGAAGGAGTCATGAATAATATTGAGCGGCGTTACCACTCCACTTCCAGTGATTATACCCGCCGTGTGATGCGTGAATATATGACGGAATTGCCTTGCCCTAAATGTAACGGCAAACGGTTAAGTCGCGAGGCACTGAGTGTAAAAGTCGCTCAATATGATATTGCAGATTTAAGCGATCTATCCGTAGGCGACGCGCTAGAATTTTTTGAAACATTAGAGCTTTCGGTTAATGAGTCCATGATTGCTGCACCGATTCGAAAAGAAATCGCTGACCGCTTAATCTTTTTGAGAAATGTCGGTCTGGATTATTTAACATTGAGTCGGCAAGCCGGCACCTTATCCGGTGGGGAAGCGCAGCGCATTCGCTTAGCCACGCAAATTGGTTCAAACTTAACCGGTGTGATGTACGTGTTGGACGAACCATCTATTGGACTGCATCAACGCGACAATAATCGGTTAATCGATTCCTTACTTGAAATGCGTGATTTAGGCAATACCTTAATTGTAGTCGAGCACGATGAAGATACGATGCTGGCTGCGGACTATTTGATTGATATCGGCCCTGGCGCCGGAGAAAGTGGCGGTGAAATTGTAGCGGCCGGTACACCAGAAGAAGTAGCGGAAAATGACCATTCGATTACCGGCCAATATTTGTCCGGCAAGAAAAAGATTAAAATTCCTGCAAAAAGACGGACAGAGGATTTAGGAGCCGTTAAAGTAGTAGGTGCGAGTGAAAATAACTTGAAAGATGTCGATGTTGAGTTCCCGTTGGGACGTTTTAATGTAGTGACCGGTGTTTCAGGTTCGGGGAAATCTTCTTTGGTCAATAATGTTTTAAAAATGGCCCTAGCGCGTAAGGTCGGCCGTTCGACTGAGAAACCAGGAAAATATAAAGAAATCAGTGGTTACGAGTCGCTTGAGAAAGTTGTTGAGATTGATCAAAGCCCTATCGGCCGCACCCCTCGCAGTAATCCAGCCACTTATACCGGCGTCTTTGATGACATCCGTGATTTATTCGCCCAAACCAATGAAGCCAAAATGCGCGGTTATAAAAAAGGGCGCTTTAGTTTTAACGTAAAAGGTGGGCGCTGTGAAGCGTGTAAAGGAGACGGCATCAAAAAAATTGAGATGCACTTTTTACCGGATGTGTATATTCCCTGTGAAGTCTGTGACGGGAAACGGTACAATTCTGAAACGCTTGAAGTGAAATATAGAGACCACTCCATTGCGGATGTTTTGGATTTAACGGTAACAGAAGCTTTAAAAGTGTTTGAAAACATTCCTAAAATTGTCCGTAAACTACAAACCATTTACGATGTCGGTTTAGGCTACATTACTTTGGGCCAATCCTCTACCACGCTGTCTGGGGGCGAAGCCCAGCGGATGAAATTGGCAAGTGAGCTGCAAAAAATCTCACGCGGACATAACTTCTACATCTTAGATGAACCGACAACCGGTTTGCATAGCCATGATATCGCAAGATTATTAGAGGTTTTGAATCGTTTGGTGGAAGATGGAAATACTGTTGTTGTGATTGAACATAATTTAGATGTAATTAAAATGGCGGACTATATTATCGATATAGGCCCTGAAGGGGGCAGCGGCGGCGGAACCATCGTGGCTACCGGAACGCCAGAAGAAATTGCTAAAGTCGAAGAAAGTCATACCGGCCAATATTTAAAACGGATGCTTGTCCGACAAGAAGAAAAAGCATAATCAAAAATTGATTAGAGTCTACTTGCAGCAGAAATGTTGTAGGTAGACTCTTTTTGGTCTGTGCGAATAAGGAGCTTATAACGTTTAAATGTTACTGCCTGTTGCAAAAAAGGATACTGCAACAGAAAAACATAAGAAAGCTGTTGTATGCTCTTAAAATACAACAAGGAATTCAGTTGAGGCTGTTGCATTATTTAAAGTCGCAACAGAGGAACCTTATTTTACTTGTTGCGAAAATGGGAACTGCAACAGGCTTACCGCAATAAAACTAAGTATAAAGAAAAATCTCAATCATTTTATGCACAAAGGAAGAGGTTTATCTTTTTTGTCTATTTTGGTAACGTCAAAATTAGAATGTATGCTACAATTTTATTAGATAGAAACAAGCTTAAAGGATGAGATGGGGGAAAATAATGGCACAAACAGATGAGAATGGATTAAAAAAGACACCGATGTACGATTATTATAGAGAAAACAACATTAAAGTCTCTGATTTTCACGGCTGGGCACTGCCGATTCAATTTACAAAACTCGCAGAAGAACATGAAGCAGTGCGCGAAAGGGTGGGCCTTTTTGATGTGGCGCATATGGGTGAAATACAAATTACGGGTGAACATACGGTAGACTTTGTTGATTCTCTAATCACAAATGATGCGACCAAAGCCAAAGACAATCAGGCTATGTATACAGCCGTCACAAAAGAAGACGGCGGCACTTTAGACGATGTCATCTTTTATAAACAGTCAGATGAATCGATTACCTTTACTCCAAATGCCTCCAATACCGATAAAATTTATCACTGGTTTACCAAACATAATCAAGACAACAGAGTCAAAATTGAGAATCTATCCGACGACTATGGGCTGATTGCGCTCCAAGGGCCGCAAGCAGAAGCGACGCTGCAAAAGTTAGTCAAAGGAAATCTTTCTGAAATCAAACCGTTCCAATTTTTAGCAGAGGCAACTGTAGCCGATGTTCATCCGATTATTCTTTCCAGAACTGGCTATACCGGAGAAGACGGATTTGAAATTTATGTCCCATTTGATAAACAACCACTCATTTGGGAAAAGCTGCTGGAAGCGGGCAAAGAATTTGGAATCCGCCAATGTGGTTTAGGGGCTCGCGATACTTTACGTTTAGAAGCCGGACTTGCTTTGTATGGCAATGATTTATCTGAAGAGATTAACCCGATAGAGGGCGGCATTGGTTTTGCGGTCAAAACGGGCGCTAAAAAAGCCGTCGATTACCCTGGAAAAGCCGCTTTAGAAGCTTACCGTGCCCAAGACAACCCACGCGTTTCACGCGGTTTTGAATTAACGGGCCGAGGCATCGCACGAGAAGGGATGCTGGTAAAATTAGAAGACGGTACAGAAATTGGCCAGGTCACTTCGGGTACACAAAGTCCAACGTTTAAAAAAGCCATCGGTTATGTATTAATCGCTAAAAAATATGCTAAAATAGGAAATGACATCTTTATCGAAGTTCGCAACCGATTAGTCCCGGCAACATTAGTGAGAAAAGATTGGTTAAGAAGAGAAATATAAAATTTTAAAAGGAGAGTGTGCAGGATGAATAATCTATATTACACAGAAGATCATGAATGGGTCAAATTTTTGGAAGATTGCAAAGTACGAATCGGTATTACAGATTATGCCCAGGAAGAACTGGGGGACATTGTCTATGTAGAGCTGCCAGATGTGGACGATACCTTTGACGAAGGGGAAGAATTTGGAACAGTGGAATCCGTCAAATCTGTATCCGGCATTATGACGCCAGTTGCTGGGACGATTACTGCCATAAATGAAGCCTTGGAAGACGAACCTGAACGCGTGAATGATGATGCCATGGGTGAAGGCTGGCTGGTGGAGTTAGAATCAGATGAAGACATCGACTTTGCGAAGCTTCTTTCAAAAGAAGAGTACGATGCATTAGTCGAAGCCGAGTAATAAGCAGAAGATGGTGTTCTTGAAAAAGAACACTTTCTTTTCTTTTTTAGAAAAAATGGCACAGATTAGAGGGGGATTGCTCATGACAAATTTTAGATATTTGCCCAATACCGATAAAGACCGCGAGGAAATGCTGGACGCGATTGGTGCGAAGAGTATCAAGGAATTATTTTCAGACATTCCAGAAAATGTACTGCTTGATGAAAAAATGAACTTGCCCGATGCCTTAAGTGAGTATGAGTTATTAAAACATGCCCGAGAATTGGCCGGCAAAAATACGACTGCTTCCCAACTGCCTTATTTTCTAGGCGCCGGCGTCTATGACCATCATATTCCATCGGTGGTCGGACACATCATTTCAAGGCAAGAATTTCTGACGGCTTATGTACCTTATCAGCCGGAAATTTCACAAGGAGAACTGCAAGCCTTATTTGAGTGGCAGACCATGGTTTGTGAACTGACGGGTATGGATGCGACAAACAGCGGGATGTATGACGGCTTCAACGCGATGGCTGAAGCGGCCAACATTGCGATTGGGAAAGTCCGCAAGTCTAATAAAGTGCTGGTTTCGCAAGCGGTCCATCCACAAGGTCGAAATATCTTAGAGACCTACTCCTTCGGCAAAGGGTATCAAGTGGAAGAAGTGGGGCTTAGCGGGGACAGTACGGATTTAGAAGCATTAAAAGAAAGACTAGATGAGGAGACAGCAGCCGTTATCGTTCAGTATCCGAATTTCTTTGGAACGATTGAAGACTTGCGTGAAATTAAAGCGATTGTCGAAGAATCAAAAGCCTTATTGATCGTGTCTGCCAATCCGATTGCGCTTGGCCTACTTGAAAGTCCCGGCGCATTAGGCGCAGATATGGTGGTTGGCGATATGCAGCCATTTGGTATTCCCATGTCTTATGGGGGTCCGCATGCCGGCTACTTAGCCGTTAAAGAAAAATTAATGCGCCAGCTGCCTTCGCGGATTGTGGGACAAACAGCCGATGAAGAAGGCAAACGCGGTTTTGTCATGGCGCTTACGACGCGTGAACAACATATTCGCCGGGAAAAAGCGACCAGTAACTACAGCTCGAACCAAGCGCTTTATACCCTGGCTTCCGCCATTGCGATGACGGCTTACGGAAAGCAAGGCATTCAAGACTTGGCGCAGCGAAATACCACAAATACCCATTACTTAGCGAAACAATTAAAAGAAAAGAAGTTTGAAGTTGTAAATAAAGGCCCGTTTTTTAACGAGTTTTTGGTGCAACTCAATCAACCCATTTCCGAAGTGAATGATAAGCTGTTTGGAAAAGGCTTTATCGGTGGTTTTGATGCATCCGATGCTTATGGTGCAGCGAATGTGGTTTTGTTGTGTGCAACCGAAAAACGTTCAAAAGAAGAAATGGACCGCTTTGTTCAGGCATTAGGGGAGGTGACTGCAGATGTTGAATGATTATAATTCGTTGATTTTTGAAGTGTCGCACGAAGGGCATACGGCTTATGATCTGCCCCATAGTGAAATTGAAGAGTACGATTTGGTTTCAGAACTGCCGAGCCATCTTGTCCGTGAAGAACCAGCCGAGCTGCCGGAAGTTTCTGAACTCCAATTACTCCGCCATTATACGCAATTGTCAAATAAAAACTTTGGCATTGAGTCAGGGCCGTATCCTTTGGGGTCTTGTACGATGAAATACAACCCGAAAGTCAATGAAGACATTGCGAATCTTGACGGCTTCGCCCATATTCATCCGAACCAGTCGCCAAAAACGGCGCAAGGGGCGCTGGAACTCATGTACAATATGCAAAACCATTTGGCGGAAATTTTAGGCATGGATCAAGTTTCCCTGCAACCGGCGGCAGGTGCACACGGTGAATTAGCAGGGGTTTTGATTATCAAAGCTTATCATGAAGCCAATGGTGAAGGCGATCAGCGGACGAAAATCCTCATCCCGGATTCTGCGCACGGAACCAATCCGGCCACGGCAGCGGTCACCGGCTATGAAACCATTGAAATTCCTTCCAATGAAATGGGGACAGTGGACATTGAAGGATTGAGAGCGGCGGTTGGAGCAGACACCGCTGGCATTATGCTGACTAATCCAAACACAGCCGGCCTTTTTGAGTCCGATATTTTAGAAATCGTAGAGATTATACATGATGCAGGCGGCTTGCTGTATTATGATGGAGCCAATTCGAATGCGAATATGGGCATCACTAATCCAGGCATGATGGGCTTTGATGTCGTCCACACAAATTTGCACAAAACTTTTACCGGACCGCACGGCGGCGGCGGACCAGGTTCCGGTCCAATTGGCGTAAAAGATTATTTAGCGCCTTACTTACCGGTTCCACGCGTAGAAAAAGAAGGAGATCTGTTTGTTTTAAATAGAGAGTATCCAGCTTCCATCGGTCAAATCAAAGGGAACTTTGGAAACTTTGGTGTAATCGTGCGAGCGTATGCTTATATTCGAGCGATGGGCGCGGATGGCTTGCGCCGAGCTTCAGAAGATGCCGTATTAAATGCGAATTATTTAAAGGCGAGAATTCAAGAAGACTATGATACGCCATTTAAAGACCAATATTGTAAGCATGAATTTGTTGTCAGTGCCAATCGCCAAGTTGCGCAAGGCGCCAATGCGAAAGATATTGGGAAACGTTTGTTAGATTACGGAGTGCATGCACCAACGACTTATTTCCCATTAATCATTGAAGAAGCTTTAATGATTGAACCGACGGAAACGGAGTCGAAGATGGATTTAGACTATACAGCAGATGCCTTTATCCAAATTGCCAAAGAAGTAGCAGAGAATCCAGAAAAAGTTTCCGGCGCGCCACATTTAACATCGGTTCGCCGCTTAGATGAAGTGACTGCTTCGCGTCGACCAGTCGTTACGTATAATCCAGAAGCTGCGCAAGCTCAAAGAGAATTTGCGGAAAGTCGAAGAAAGAAATAAAGTATAAAAAAGCAGTTTTAAGGAAGAGCGATTCTTTCCTAAAACTGCTTTTTTAAAGTTATAACTAAATTGCAACTAAGAAATCAAGAAAAGTAGTTGCAAACTAAATTTACAATTAAAAAAACGAAAATGTTAGTTACAAACTAAATTTACAACTAAAAAATCGAAAAAGTTAGTTGCAAATTAAATTTACAACTAAAAATAATCTTTTACGGCCGGCTCGACTTTATACATACTATATTGCCCGTAGCCTGTCACAATTTTATAGTAGCCGCTGACTTTTTGGTCAATTTCAGAGTTACCTGTGTACACCAAAAGCGGCTTTCGCTTCAAGGCTTTCAGTTTAGCGGGAGTAGACACAATAAGAAGATCCTCTTTAGCCAATTTCTCCAGGACTTTATCGGACAGCTGCTGGTTGCCGCGGCCAAAGATATAACTTTGCCCACCCATGGGCGTCACCACTAATTTAGCGGACTGATCACCGATAATCTCTAAAATTTGCTGTTCGTACACATCCCTTGCGACCATCTGTTTATTCTTAATAATATCAATCCCTAATCTTGTGCCGGCTAACCCCAACTCTTCTAGTATCCGGTGGGGTGTTGAGCCGGACCCGATAATATAGAAGACGTCTGCTTCCATATCGTCAATGATTTGAAGGGCGGCTGAAATTTGTGCGGCGGCATCCGACTGTAAGGAAGGGGCCTTTAAATTTTGCAGGTGCGATTCGTCATAAGGCACCTGTAAATAGCCATATACTTGCGTAATAATTTCATCTCTTCGAAAAGCCTTTTCTTCAATATCGATGACTTCTTTTTCTAAAATAGCAAGTGGGCCGCCCGTCAAAAAGTCAAAGGCCAATTCGCCGGCATCTTCGGGGGTCACGGCATACACTGGCGAATGAATCTTTACACCTGTCGGAATGCCGATGACTGGCGGGGCACTTTTTAACGCAGCGGCCACATCTCGTGCGGTCCCGTCACCGCCTGCAAATAAAATTAAGTCCACATCAACTGCTTCAAACCTTTTAATTAATGCGATACTCTCTGATGCGTCGGTTTCTCCCTTTACTGTATGAACAACCTCAAAGGCAAAGCCTAAATCACCGACCACGTCTTGACCCATTTCACCAGAAGCCACCAAAAATTGGATGTCGTCTTTAAGGGGTAGCAGCTTCTCGAGTGCTTTGACTGCTTTTTCGGCACTTTCGGGCACGGCGCCTCGCGAAATGGCTTTTGCTAAAATATTCTTTCCGTCTGTTCCTTTTAAACCGACTTTTCCGCCCATGCCGGCAATGGGATTAATCAACAGACCGACTTTTTTCATAAAGGTCCTCCATTCTGCTTGGTTTTATCAAGCATACACAAGAGTTTTGTCTTTTTCCAGAATTTTCTTCGTTAAATCAGACTGTAGACCTATGACAAAGGGCGAAAGATGTTAGATAATGGTAGTGTAGAAAAAGAGGACACATGAATGATCCATTTAAGGAGGACGTATGATGGGTGAGCGCGAAAGAATTTTAGAGTTGGTTCGAGAAGGCGTATTATCAGTAGACGAAGCACTCGACTTGTTGGAGCGTTTAGCGGATAAAGAATCGAAAAAATCAGAAGCGAGAGATTTTGTTTCAGAAGATATTTTTGAGAAAAAAGCCGATTCTGTTGAAATTGATGTAGAGGAAGAACCAAAAGAAACTCCTTCATTTGAAGAAATAGAAGAAACGTCGACAGCGGATGAGAGCGATGAATTCGCTGAAACAGATGAAGAGAAGGAACAGGTGGAAGAAGAACTCGAAGACCTGGCCAATGAGTTAAACCAGTATTCGGTAAAAATCGATGCGATTAATGAAGAAATAACAGAGAAAAAAGCGGAAATTTCTGAGATTGAAACGGAACTGACAGAGCGTAAAGCTACGATGAATGAGTCGTACTACAGCAAGAAAAAAGAATTAGAAGACAAAATGATTAATCTGCAAAAAGAGATTCAATTGATTTCGGTGATTGAAGAAATTGATAGTACAGAAGAAGTGAAAAGCTTGAATGCGGATTTAACTAAAGTGATGGAAGAACTGCGGGATTTAGAAAAAGAAACTCCGTCAAAAGAAGAACTTGAAACGAAGGAAGCACGCATTGCAACGCTTCGTGAAGAGATCAGTGAGTTAACGCAGGAGAAGAATGAACTGCTCAAAGAAGTGCATTCAATCAAAATGAAACAGTGGACTACAAAAGCAAAAAGAATGTCTGAAAATATCGATATTCCAGAAGAGTGGCGCGAGGGGGCAAATAAAACCTTCGATAAAGCCAGCGACATCTTTGGTGAGACATCAAGAACCTTGGGCGATGTGTTCCGACAAACGGTGCGCACGACAAAAGATGCTCTTGATAATATTGACTGGAAAGACATCGATATTAACTTGAATTTCCCAAGAGAAGCGAAAGTGAAATTTAAGCATGAGTGGTTATTTGAAGATACCACCGCTACGATTCTTGACATTAAAAATGCGAATGGGAACTTGATTTATAAGCCAAGCATGAATGACAATATCAAAGTCACGGCGGATATTAAAATTCACGGAAATGTGGATGAAGCCACTCCTCTAGATGCTTTTGAAGCCCGCAGTGTGATTCAGGTGGATGACGACAAATTCACATTCCATGTCCCGAATAAATCAGTCGTTGCTGACCTAACGATTTACCTGCCGCAAAGAGACTACGATTATATTCGTTCCAATTCTTTTAATGGCGATGTGCAATTCGATGCCATCACCACGCGTGACATCTACGTGAAAGCGACAAATGGTGATATCACGCTGCAAGATTTGGATGCCACCATGTTAGAAGTCAAAGGCACAAACGGCGATATTACGCTCAAAGAAGTGGCCTTGCGCGATTTGCTTGTGAGCACCGTAAATGGCGACGTGCGCGTTGTCGGTTCTGTTCAAAGTTCCGACGTTAACACGACCAATGGCGACATCCGTCTGACCCTTAGCGGCGACAAGTTAATTCGAGTCGTCGGCGGCTCGGTCAACGGCGACGTAAAAATTTCTTTGCCAAAAGAAGTCGGCCTTGAAATCGAAGCCAAATCGGTCTTTGGCAAAGTCAAAAGTCGCTTGTCCGATATGGAAAAATCGTTAGGTGCAGAGAAAAAAGGCAAAACCCATACCCTTCGACGAATCAGTGCGGGCGAGCTTTGCCGCGTCAAAGCACAAACAACGACAGGGAATGTATTGCTTAAAGATACAGACCTTTAAGAAAAGCGAGGAGACATTTCGATGAAAAAATTAACCAAGTCAAGCACAGACCGGCAAATTGCCGGTGTATGTGGAGGCATTGCAGAATATTTCGGGATTGATTCAACACTCGTTCGAGTGGGCTATTTAATTTTTACCTTCTTTGGGGTAGGCTCACCGCTTCTGTTATACTTCCTGTTGGCGTTTATTATTCCTGAAGAGTAATAAAAGGATGTCAAAAACTAGAGGAGGAATCTGAATGCGATTAACAAAATCAAGAGATGATGTGATAGTTTCTGGAGTACTGGCCGGATTGGGTGAATATTTTCAAGTCGACCCTACATTAATTCGTGTAGGTGTAGCGATTTTAATGTTCTTTAGCCCATTTCCTGTGATTCCTCTATACATCATTGGAGCTATTATTATACCGACAGCACCAAAGCAAGAAGACAAACCAAAATCGAAAAAAACATTTAAGAAGAAGCCCAGAGGTTTTGACTTTAACACACGTGACTTTGAGGAAATCCACCCAGATGAGGAGCCGTCTTCTTCAAAAACAAAAGATATCACGGAAGAAGACTGGAGTGATTTTTAATGTTGAAATGGTGGCAAAGAGTCCTACTCAATACGGTACTCTTTTTAATCCTTGGAAACTTTTTAGCTGGCTTTTATGTCGATAACTGGGTGGCTGCTGTGCTGGCGGCCGTAGTTTTGAGTCTACTGAATGGTTTAGTGAAACCGATTATTACGCTTTTTTCTATACCGATCACCTGTCTCACACTGGGTTTGTTTTATTTTGTGATTAATGGGTTGATGATCTGGTTAACAGGCGTACTTGTTGCCGGCATTTATATTAGCTCCTTTGGACAAGCGATTTTCGTCTCGCTGATCATATCTTTAGTGAATGCTTTGGTGACGGATGCTTAGATAAATGAAATAAGAAGAGTAGATTGAGCTGGGAAAATTTTCCTAGCTCTTTTTTGATTTGACTGAATCAAAGTGCCTCAACTTAGTAAAGTGAGACATTTTTACCATGTGAAGCTGCCTAACTATTCATAAATGAAGCATTCTGACTGAGTATCTATCTAACTTATTCATTTCATAAAGAGTAGGTATAGAGAGGAGCTGGTGAAGCGTATTTGAATATGGTACAATCTGCGTAGCGTGCTTTTCTGACTAGGAGGAAAGCGCCCAAAATTATACTGGAGGTTTAGAAAAATGAATAGTAAGTTGTTCAATAAGTTGCAGCAGCTTGGTCGGACATTTATGCTACCGATTGCACTGTTGCCTATTGCCGGGCTGTTCTTAGGTCTTGGTGCTGGTTTAACAAATGAGTCGCTCATTGCGCAATACAATTTGGAAGCGGTTATGGGAGACGGCACTTTCCTCAATGGCATCTTTAATGTGATGACCGATGTCGGGGACGTTATTTTTGGCAACTTAGCTTTGCTTTTTGCGATTGCTGTGGCGCAAGGATTAGCTAAAGACCGGAAAGAAGTTGCCGGTTTATCTGCAGTTGTCGGCTACTTTACGATGTATGCGGCGTTGACAAGTGCGATTCAAAACTTTGCCGATATGGATGCTCTAAGAGAAATCGAGGGTTTAGTCGGCAGTGTGTTAGGTTTTGAAGAAACGCTTAACACTGGTGTATTCGGCGGAATTATTATCGGGCTTATTGTCGTGTGGCTGCACAACAAATTCTATCGGGTGAAATTCGTGGATGTCTTATCCTTCTTCCAGGGCACACACTTTATTCCGATTATTTCAGCGGTTGCTGGAACAGTATTAGGCTTTATTTTTGCCTTTGTTTGGCCTTATGTTGGTGCAGGAATCGCAGCCTTAGGCGGTTTAATTGTAGAGTCCGGAAATATTGGCTCTTTCTTATATGGTTTTATTTATCGGGCACTGATTCCATTTGGTCTGCACCATGTCTTCTACTTGCCATTTTGGCAAACAGCCCTTGGTGGATCAGCAGAAGTGGCGGGAGAACTTGTCCACGGCGCGCAAAACATTGTTTTTGCTCAAATCTCTGCTGGAGAAGTGGTCTCACCGGAATTCGCCAAATACTTCTCTTTCCAGTTCCCGCTGATGATTGGCGGCTGGCCGGCAGCGGCGTTAGCCATGTACCATGAAGCGCGCAAAGAGAAGAAAGACGATGTCAAAGGACTCCTCTTCGGGTCGTCCTTCACGTCCATTCTGACAGGAATTACGGAACCGATTGAATTCACGGTATTATTCGCATCGCCTTTCCTATTTTACGGGGTGCACTCGGTGCTTGCCGGATTTTCCGTGATTATGGTGGAATGGCTCGGCGCTGGAGTGGGATTAACTTTCTCAGGCGGGCTGATTGACTTCCTGATTTATGGGGTGCTTCCAGGAAACGCGCGCACCAATTGGACGAGTCTCATTCTTCCGATTGTTTTGTGGGCCGTCTTGTACTATGTGATTTTCCGATTCAGCATCCGCAAGTTCAACTTGAAAACACCAGGAACGGAAGCGGACGATGAAGAAGCCGTCTTGCGTACAAAAGATGAGTACCGGGCAGAACACGGAATCGGTCAAGCCGCACAAACAGCGGAAGCATCAGGCTTCACAGGTGATGATGAAACATCTTATAAAATTGCCGTAGGTTTAGGTGGTTCAGACAACATTGCCGACTTCTCAAACTGTGCCACACGCCTTCGTGTTACTGTAAAGGATGGCTCAAAAGTCAATGAAAATCTACTCCGTCAAACAGGCGCAGCCGGCATCATGGCAAGCGGTCAGTCGGTTCAAGTCATTTACGGAACAAAAGTTGAAGGTATCGCCGGCGACTTGAACGATTTCTTGAAGCAAAACCCTGACGTCGGAAATGAAGGGCCAGCAATGGCAGCTGAAGAAGAAACGGCTGACGTGGAACCCATAGAAGAGAATACCGATCAGATTGTTGAAATGGATGGCGAGATTATTGTCTCACCGATGGATGGAGAGATTGTGCCATTAGGAGAGGTTAATGATGAAGTCTTCAGCTCAAAAATGATGGGTGATGGGGTCGCTATCTTACCAGCCGACGGGAAAGTCTATGCTCCTGTAACTGGTGAAGTAACGGTCATGATGGATTCGAACCATGCCGTTGGTTTAATCAGTGAACAAGGCGCAGAAATTTTGATTCATGTCGGACTAGACACCGTCGAATTAGAAGGAGAAGGCTTCACGGCTCATATTCAAAAAGGAGACCAAGTGAAAGCTGGCGACTTGTTAATCGAAGCTGATCTAGACGTCATTAAATCACACGACTATGACACCACCACAATGGTTATTGTCACTAATACGGATCAGTATGGTCAAATGATTGTGACAGAAGAAGAAATGATTGAACATGCGGATGAATTACTAGAACTTGTCCCAAATAAAGAAGCATAAGAAGAAGGCTGGAAAGTCAAAATTTTCCAGCCTTTTTCGTTTTTCTAAGTCTTTAAAAAGCTGATGTGTGTCAAAATCTGAAAAATGACACAGTGGAACAGTCTACCTGGTCAAAATCTCAGAAAGTGATGCGGTGGAACTCCTTCTATAAGGAAATACACTCAACCGATAATGTCTTCTAACGTTTGATCAACCCGCCGCTTATATATTCCGCCGAATTTATGAAGATGCACCATAAAGACATACAGTCGGTAAAAAGGAAGTCGTTTTTCGAATCCCTTTTTCAGTGGAAATACCTCTTGATAAGAAGCATAAAATTCTTGAGGATAGACACCGAAGCTTGTCGTCACACCCAAATCAAATTCACGGTCGCCATAAAAAGGGGCGGGATCAAAGAGGGCGGGCTCGCCATTGGTTAAAAACATATGATTGCCGCCCCATAAATCGCCATGGAGAAGAGAAGGTTCACTCTTGTGACGGGTTAATTCTTCAACGATTACCAGACGTGCTTTGGTATAAGTTTCGATTTGTTTTTGAGACCATTCATTTGTTTGGACTAACTCATCACGCAACTCGTCCAAACGTCTTTCGACAAACAATTCAATCCACGACTCGGTCCAAGCATTAGAGAACGTCGTATCTGCACCTTGATGAGGGAGGTGATAACCAAATTGGCCGTTTGGACTTTTGATGTGATGCATCTTTGCAATCAATTTCGCCAAGTCCCAATAATTGCCAGGCGGGCCTTCTTCTAAATAACTGATTAAAAGATAGGCATCTTGATTTATTTCACCTACATCATAGACATCTGGAACGGTGATGTCTGCTCTTTTTAAATCCTTAAGGCCTGCTGCTTCCGCAGCAAAAAATTCTTTCTTTGCATTCGGCTGGACAAGTAGAAAATAAGTGTGGTCAGAGGTTGCAATTTTATAGGCATCATTTACGTCGCCGCCGCTCACCGGTGTGACTTGTCGAATCTTATTTACAGGCAATTGATTGAACCATTCTTTATTCATATAAAACATCCTTTCATAGTCAAAAAAGACAAGCATTTCCCGAAGGAGGGGGCTTGTCTTTTGGATTTATTCATTTGCTTTTTTGTCTTGATAGAGTTTGTCGATGAAAACGGCGATGGCATTGTCACCAGAAATGTTAGCTGCTGTACCAAAACTGTCTTGGGTAATATAGAGGCTGATCATCAGTTGCTGCATGGCATCCGCTGTGATCCCCACCATCGGCAGGAACGGAAGAGCAGACATAATCGCCCCGCCTGGAGCCCCGGGCGCTGCCACCATCGCGATGCCAAGCACAGCGATAAAACCAAAAATCGATGCAAAGTCGGCCGGCATGTTATACATCAGCAGCACGGCAATTGATGTGGACGTGATGGCAATCATACTGCCAGCTAAATGAATGGTTGCGCCTAATGGGACAACGAAATTGCGAATCGTTTCTGAAACGCCATTTTTCTCAGCCACTTCCACGTTGACTGGAATCGTCGCCGCGGAAGATTGAGTCCCTAAAGCCGTCAGGTAACCCGATACTTGGTTTTTAATTAGTCTCCACGGATTTTTACCGGCATAGGTGCCTGATAGAACGAAAAGGAGAGCAATGTATAGAATTTGCAGGATAATAACGATAATAAAGACGCGCCAAAAAATCGAAAGAATGGTAAAGACACTGCCTGAATAACTCATGTTGGCAAAATTACTGAGAATGTAAAAAGGAATCAACGGAACAATAATCGCAGACAAGACTTTCATAATAATGGCTTCAAATTCCACAAAAAAGGCGTACATCACTTCACCCGAACCTCGTTCACGCAGCCAAGAAATTCCAAGCCCTGTCATAAAAGCAAAAACGAGAGCAGAGGTTACGGACAGTAAGGGATCTAAAGGAATCGAGAAATAAGGCTTCAGTCCTTCACCAGAAGAAACCACAGTATCCACTAAATCAGAGGTGATAAAATTCGGGAAAACCGTTATCGCTACAAAATAAGCCAAAATGCCGGCGACAAGGGTGGAACCATATGCCGACAAAAAGGTCACGCCTAAAAGAGTACCTGCTCCTTCTGTTAAATCGGCGATGCCTTTAGTGATAAGAGCTACAATCATTAGGGGAATGACGAAATTCAAAAAGCTACTAAAAAGATCCGCTAACGTAATCAATACACGAATCAGACTGGCTGGAATAAATGCAAGCTGACCCAGGAGTATACCGACTAGAATAGCAAGAATAATACGCGGGACTAGGCCCAAGTGAATGTTTTTCATTTTTCTAACCCTCTTCTCATAATTTAATTAGGTCCTATCATATCACAGAAGCAAACGTTTTGGGGAAAGAAATTGAAATTCATTAAAATAAGCGTTTTCAAGTTATGCAATAGACTGGATAGATAGAGAAAATACATTTCATCTAGCGGGATTTAAAAGCCAGTCCGGGAGAAAACGCATTCGCAAGTTAGACGCAGATATGCTATTATAATTTTATTCCTACTAAAAGAAAATGACTGTTTAAACATGAAAAAATACATATTATGAGGTGAAAACAATGGGAAAAAAAGTAGTGACCGTCCAAGCATTACTGGATAATATGCCTTACGTCGCTCTAGCATCAGGTGGCGATTTTGTCGATCGGGAAATTAAGGTGCCTGATGTCTCGCGCCCGGCATTAGAATTGACGGGTTATTTTGATTATTACCCGCGCAATCGCGTACAATTACTAGGAAAGACAGAAATTTCTTTCTTAAATCGAATGACTGTAGAAGAAAGAACACTCATTATTAAACGATTGTGTCATCATGAAACTCCCGTCTTCTTGGTTTCAAGAGGACAAGAAGTGCCGGAAGAATTGCTCGAAGTGGCTTCGGAAAATGGCATTCCTGTCTTAACGTCCGAAAGAAACACCACACGTTTGTCCGCAAATGTGGTAAACTTTTTAGAGGAGTATTTGGCGCCAAGAATTGACCAACATGGCGTACTCGTAGAAATCTATGGGCTCGGTGTATTAATTATCGGTGAGTCGGGCATTGGAAAATCAGAGACCGCCTTAGAGCTTATTCAACGAGGCCACCGTTTAGTGGCAGATGACCGGGTGGAGCTATATATGATGGATGAAAGTCGCATCATCGGAGAAGCACCAGAAATTTTACGTCACTTAATTGAAATTCGCGGGCTAGGCGTCATTGATGTCGCCAGTATCTTTGGTGTCGGTTCGGTCCGCGATTCGGCTGAAATTGATATCATTATGAATTTACAGCATTGGGATTCAGAACACGAATTCGATCGTCTGGGGAACAATTTGGAATCCAAACGCTTCTTTAATGTTGATCTGCCGTTACTCTATATTCCTGTGCGCGTTGGTCGAGACTTGGCGTCCATCATTGAAGTGGCGACGATGAACATCCGAGCAAAAGATATGGGATTCGATGCGACGGAACAATTTGAACGCAATCTCACGCGTTTAATTGAAAAAAATACAAAACTGTAAAGCTTCTTTATAAGTTTTATTTGGCAGAAGGAGAACGGAAGAATGAATGTACACTTGATGACAATTGACCCAATTGCTTTTGAAATTGGCCCTCTATCGGTGGCGTGGTACGGTTTGATTATTGTGACCGGAATGATTTTAGCGGTTTATTTAACCATTCGCGAAGGGGAAAAACGCGGCATTTCTGAGGATTTTGTGGTAGATACCGCCTTTTGGGTCTTGCCGATTGGAATTTTAGGGGCACGTTTATATTATGTGCTGTTTGAACTGGACTATTATTTAGCCAATCCGCTAAAAATTCTAGCGATTTGGGAAGGTGGTTTGGCTATTTATGGGGGCATTATTGCTGGGGTATTGACTGTTTATTGGCGGGCGAGAAAAGAAAAGGTCCCCTTTCTTTTAATCACTGATATTTTAGCGCCTCATACCTTACTCGCCCAAGCGATTGGCCGCTGGGGAAATTTTATCAATCAAGAAGCGCATGGAGGAGAGGTAAGCCGTCAGTTTTTAGAAAACCTGATGCTGCCGGAATTTATTATTGAAGGTATGCATATCAATGGCGCTTACTACCATCCAACATTTTTGTATGAATCGCTGTGGAGTTTGTTAGGTGTGGGGATTTTGTTCGTGTTGAGAAATCGAGAAAAGCTCCTCTTACGTGGAGAGACGACAGCTGGCTATTTGATCTGGTACGGTTTCGGTCGTCTGTTTATCGAAGGATTGCGGACAGACAGTTTGTATTTAGGGCCGTTTCGCATTTCACAAATCGTGTCGGTGTTAATTATTCTAATTGGAATTGGTCTGATTATTTATCAAAGACACTACGCTTTCCCAAAACCCCAATATTATACGGACGGTATACAGTATGAACGTGAATTCCAAAAGAAAAAACAAGCCTATGAAAAGAAAAGATAAGGACTTGTGTTATCAAATTTTGGAATGAGGAGGCTATTTAAATGAGTGAACAAACACAAGAAAAAATTGCAGTATTAGGAGCCGGGTCGTGGGGGACGGCGTTGGCTAAAGTACTCGCGGAAAATGGGCATGATGTGAAGATGTGGTCGCGCCCAAAAGACGCAGCGATTATTGAAGAAATTAATCAACACCATACAAATAAGCGGTATTTAAAAGAAATTACTTTGCCAACGACCATCACCGGTACGACGGATTTAAAAGAAGCTATTTCGGACCGAAAGATTGTGTTGCTCGTGATTCCAACCGTTGGGATCCGCAGTGTGGCCAAACAATTAAATAAACTTGTACAAGCACCCAAATTATTTATCCATGCCTCAAAAGGGTTGGAGCAGAAAACGTATAATCGCATTTCTGAAGTATTAGCGGAAGAAATTGACGAAGAGAAACGGTCGGCGATTGTGGTCTTGTCAGGTCCAAGTCACGCTGAAGAAGTCGCGGTGCAAGACTTAACCAGTGTCACTTCGGCAAGTGAAAACACAAAAGCGGCAGAAAAAGTGCAAGCATTATTTATGAATGACTACTTCCGTGTGTACCGAAATGATGATATCATAGGAGTCGAGCTTGGTGCAGCGCTGAAAAATATTATCGCGCTGGGCGCCGGGGCCTTGAACGGTTTAGGCTACGGCGACAACGCCATTGCCGCTTTAGTGACCCGCGGCTCAGCTGAAATTGCGAGGCTTGGAGTGGCCCTTGGTGCAGAAGCCGAAACCTTTATGGGTCTCAGCGGGGTGGGCGATTTGATTGTCACCTGTACCAGTCCTCATTCTAGAAACTGGCAAGCCGGTAAAATGATCGGTGAAGGGCGCAAGCTGGACGAAATCCAAGACAGCGTGGGCATGGCCATTGAAGGGCTTTCCACCGTGATTGCGGCCAAAGAATTGGCGGAAGTGCGCGGCATCGAAATGCCGATCACCCAAGCGATTTATAAAGTGGTCTACGAAGACGTTGATGTCGAAGATGCGGTCGTGAATTTAATGCGTCGCAAAGGAAAAGCTGAATAGAGGGTGTGCCAAGCGAAATATTGGCCAGGGTTCAATAAACGCTCTATAATAAAAAAGTTAACGAGAATTATTTCATGTGTAAGGAAGATTAAAAATGATGGAAAAAGAACTTCAAGATAAAATATATGATGTCATTGTCATTGGGGCTGGACCAGGTGGAATGACTGCTGCCTTATATGCCTCCCGCTCAAATTTATCCACGTTGATCCTTGAGCGCGGCGCGCCAGGCGGCCAGTTGATCAATACAGCTGAGGTGGAAAACTATGCCGGTTTCAAATCCATTAAAGGTCCGGACTTAGCAGCTAAAATGTATGAAGGGGCTACGCAATTTGGCGCTGAATATACTTTTGGCGATGTCCGTCAAATTATTGACGGCAAAGAATACAAACAAGTTATCACATCCAATAAAATATTTAAAACCCGTTCTGTCGTTATTTCTACAGGCGCTGAGCATAAAAAAATCGGTATCCCGGGTGAAGACACATTAAACGGTCGCGGCGTTTCTTATTGTGCCGTGTGCGATGGCGCCTTTTTCCGCGATCGTCCGCTTGCCGTCATTGGTGGCGGCGATTCAGCCGTGGAAGAAGGCACGTATTTGACCCAATTCGCCAGTGAAGTGACCATTATTCACCGTCGCGATGAGTTACGTGCACAAAAGATTTTACAGGACCGCGCCTTTGCCAACGATAAAGTAAACTTTATATGGGATACGGTCGTGGAAGAAATTGAGGGCGATATGAATGTCAAGTCGCTTCAATTACGAAATGTGAAGACAGGTGAAACGTCTGAATTAGAGGTAGATGGGGTCTTTATCTATATCGGTTTATTGCCGAATACAAAAGCCTTTCTTGATTTAGATATTACCGATGAAGAAGGCTGGATTGTAACGGACGAGAATATGCAGACAAGTGTACCTGGAATTTTCGCAGTCGGTGATGTCCGAAAAACTGTCTTGCGTCAAGTCGCCACCGCAGTCGGAGACGGCTCAATCGCTGGCGATGCCGCTTATAAATATGTCGAGTCATTGAAAGAAGAACTCGCGTTTATTAAATAAATACGAATGAGTTTGAAAGCATCCTTATTGAGTGAGGGATGCTTTTTTATGGATTAGGCTTTTGGGTTCGATAAAACAGCTGCCAGCGGTATGAATTCATAAAATCCCACCCCTTATTAAAGGGACTATTCACAAATACATGCTATAATAGATACAATAGAAAAAACAACAGAAAGAGGGATTGCAATGAGCTGGGAGAAGACCTATGACACGTGGAAAAGTTTTGAAGGATTAGACGAAGAGATGAGAGAAAACCTAGAGTCTATCGAAGAAGACCAAGTCGCATTAGAAGATGCCTTCTATACCAATTTAGAATTTGGAACGGCTGGGATGCGTGGTGTAATCGGCGCGGGCACGAACCGCATGAATACATACATCGTGCGTCAAGCCACAGAAGGGCTCGCAAAGTTTATTGAAGCCAATGGAGAAGACGCGAAAAATCGCGGCGTGGTGATCGCCTACGATTCTCGTCACAAATCGCCGGAATTTTCACTGGAAGCTGCCAAAACTTTAGGGGCGCACGGCATTAAAACGTATTTATTTGAAAGCCTGCGCACTACACCAGAGCTGTCTTTTGCGGTGCGTCACCTAGGCACATTTGCGGGCATCATGATGACGGCCTCGCATAATCCGCCAGAGTACAACGGCTACAAAGTCTACGGCGCAGACGGCGGTCAATTCCCGCCGGCGCAAGCCGATGAGCTGACCGAGTACGTCCGCTCTGTTGAAAACATTTTAGAAATCGAAGTGGCCGAAAAAACTGAGCTGGAAGAGCAAGGTTTACTTGAAATGGTGGGCGCTGAAGTCGATGAGGCCTACTTGGAAGAGTTAAAAACCGTCA
Organism: Atopostipes sp.; assembly: GCA_043425375.1. GTDB lineage: Bacteria > Bacillota > Bacilli > Lactobacillales > Carnobacteriaceae_A > Atopostipes. Next base: position 5,579 of record JBHWQC010000106.1, on the reverse strand, counting down.
ATATTGACAAAGACCTCATTGAGCGAAACAGTGAGTTAAACATTGTGTTCTCACCGCTCCACGGGACTGCCACGATGATTGGCTCACGGGCGCTTGAAAATGCCGGCTTCAAAAATGTCACGCTGGAACCGAGTCAAGCGAAAGCCGATCCAGATTTTACAACTGTAAAATCACCCAATCCAGAGGATCCGGATGCGTTTGAGTTATCGATTAAACTTGGAAAAGAAATTGGGGCAGAAGTCTTAATCGCAACAGACCCAGATGCGGACCGTCTAGGAATGGCGACTCTTCTAGACAACGGCGAATACCAAGTCTTAACCGGCAACCAAATTGCGGCGTTAATGATCAATTACTTGCTGCAAGCGTATAAAAAGCAAGACAGGCTTCCGGAAAATGGCGTGGTTCTTAAATCGATTGTTTCCAGTGAAATGCCGACAAAGATTGCTGAAAACTATGGCGTCGATACCGTCAATGTCTTAACCGGCTTCAAATTTATCGCAGAGAAGATTAAAGAATATGAAGAGACTGGCGACAAATCTTTCTTATTTGGGTTTGAAGAAAGTTACGGCTACTTGGTCAAGCCTTTCGTACGCGATAAAGATGCCATTCAAGCGCTGATTTTAATCGCAGAATTAGCCGCCTACTACAAAGAACAGGACATGACTTGCTACGATGGCCTGCAAGAACTGTTTGAAGAGTATGGCTACTTTAAGGAAAAAACCATTTCCATTACCATGAGCGGAATTGAAGGAGCAGAAAAAATCAAGCAAGTGATGAAAGGCTTACGCGAAGAAAGCCCGACATCTTTTGGTGAGGTAGAGGTCACAGATGTTGAAGACTACTTGAATGGTACTTTAACGGATGCCAAAGGAGACACATCAACATTAGACTTTGATCAAGCGGATGTGTTGAAATATTACTTGGAAGACGGCAGCTGGATTGCCGCTCGTCCTTCCGGTACAGAGCCGAAAATTAAATTTTATATCGGCGCTGTCGCTGATACGCAAGAAGAAGTCGATCAAAAAGTTATCGCTTTTGAAGAGACGATTAATGAGCTGATCAACTAAAGAAAAATCACTGAATAAAACAGATAAACTTGCATCGCTTGGCAAATAAGCGAATGCAAGTTTATTTGTTTGGAAAATTTTACCAAAAAGCATATCATGACACGCCCGGGTGTGTTATGATAATGCATGAAGAAAAAACGCATAGGAATCCGATGGAGGAGTTATAAAATGGCGAACAAATTAGATCTTGTCATTATTACTGGAATGAGTGGAGCCGGCAAAACAGTAGCGGTCCAAAGTTTTGAGGATATGGGTTATTACTGTATTGATAACATGCCTCCAAACTTAATTAAAACATTCTTACAATTGGTTCAAAATTCACAAAAAGTAGAAAAGTTAGCGCTGGTGATGGATCTGCGCTCGCAATTATTTTTTGAAGAAATTTATGAAGCCCTGCAATATGTCGACACCAAAACATCAATTGAAAGTCGGACACTTTTTTTGGATGCGACAGATGAAGAATTGGTTTCTCGCTATAAAGAGTCCAGACGCTCACACCCATTAGCGAAGCAAGGTCGGACAATCGAAGGTATCCGCCAGGAACGGGAATTTTTAGGAAAAATTCGCATGCGTTCAAACGTTTATATTGATACGACTGAAACGACGCCAAGAGAATTAAGAAGACAATTGATGGAAGAATTCAGCTCTTCAAAAGTACAGCCTTTTAGAGTGGAATTGGTATCGTTTGGCTTTAAAAATGGCTTGCCTATTGATGCTGATATTGCGATGGATGTGCGTTTTTTGCCAAACCCTTACTATGATGAAGAATTACGGGATTTAAGAGGAACCGACAAGCCGGTTTATGACTATGTCATGAACCAAGCAGAAACAGAAGAATTTTATACCAAATTTATGGATTTGATTGAATTCTCTCTGCCCGGCTACCGACGCGAAGGAAAAAGCAGCTTAACCATTGCGGTTGGCTGCACAGGAGGCCACCATCGATCCGTGGCCCTGGTTGAACGAATAGCGAAGCAAATTGAAGCAGATGGGTATAATGTAAATGTGACGCATCGTGACATTGATGTGGTAAAAGAATCGAAGGTGAACTCATGAAAATTTATCGACCAAAAAGAAGCCGACCTAAAATTACGGTAATCGGCGGAGGGACGGGTTTGCCGGTCATCCTCAGCAGTTTAAAAGAAAAAGATGCCGATGTAACGGCAATTGTGACCGTAGCAGATGACGGGGGCAGCAGCGGTGCCTTGCGTAAAATGTTTAACACCGTCCCGCCAGGAGATATTCGCAATGTATTGGTGTCGCTGAGCGATATTCCAAATATTCAAAAAAACATTTTCCAATACCGCTTTCAATCCGAAGACAAATCGCTTGATGGCCATTCACTGGGAAACTTAATTATCCTGGCCACTTCTGAAATGCATGGCAGCATGTATCAAGCCATTCAGCTGCTTTGTAAAATGATGCATGTGGACGGGCATATTTATCCAGCGGCGGAAGAGCCGTTAATTTTACATGCACGCTATACCGACGGGACGCTTGGTTCAGGCGAATCGCAAATTGCGCGTCCCGATAAAACAATTGACTATGTCTCGGTTTCGACAGCCGATGAGAAAAAAGGGATGGCTAGAGCAGGAAAAAAAGTGGTGTCATCGATTATGGATGCAGATATGGTAGTATTGGGGCCCGGTTCCTTATACACGAGCATTCTGCCCACTTTAATGATTCCCGAAGTAGGGCAAGCCTTGACGGAAACAAAAGCACAAGTCTTGTATATTTGCAATATTATGACGCAAATGGGTGAAACGGAAGGCTTTACGGATGCCGATCATGTCGATGTCTTGTGTAAACATATCGGTAAAGATTTCTTGGACACCGTGCTTGTCAATATTGCCAAAGTACCCGAAGAGCATGTCGCCAAAGTCGCAAATGATGAGTATTTATACCAAGTTGAGCACCATTTTAAAGGTTTGGAAGACCGTGTGCCGATGATTATCTCCAATGATTTCTTAAATGTGACAGACAAAGGCGTTTACCATGATGGCGATAAAGTGGTGGAAGAACTGCTGCGGGCGGTTTCATTTAACTACCGAAAAGTGAGAATCTAACCAATCAAAGAAAGTATAGAGGAGGTGAGGGTATGTCTTTTGCATCAGATGTGAAAAAAGAATTAACGATGCTGGAAGTTCATCCCGAACATGCGAAAGCAGAACTGGCTGCCCTGATTCGAATGAATGGCTTGATTGATCAAGTGGGAACGAGTATATTTGTCACCGTTCAAACAGAGAACGCGGCTATTGCGCGGCGCATTTTTTCTTTGATTAAAAAACTGTTCGATATTAAAGCTGATATTAGTGTGCGACGCCGCATGAAATTAAATAAAAATAACGTTTATTTTATTCGTCTGAATAAAGAAGCCAAACAGGTGTTATCGGAGTTGGATATCTTAGAAGCCATGCTTGAAGAAAAGAGCCTGCCCGGTGAAATTAAACACAATGAGCAAAAAATTCAATCCTATCTGCGCGGCGCATTTTTAGCCAGGGGATCTGTGAATAGTCCGGAAACAAATAGCTATCATTTGGAAATCCATTCCAGTAGTATAGAGATGAATCAAGACATTATTGAGATGATGGACACTTTTGAGTTAAACCCGAAAACCCATGAACGTAAAAATGGCGGCTTTATGACGTATTTAAAAGAAGCAGAAAAAATTGCCGATTTCTTAGGGATTATTGGCGCCAATAATGGACTGTTCCAGTTTGAAGATGTCCGGATTGTCCGCGATATGCGCAATTCCGTCAATCGTTTAGTCAATTGTGAGCAGGCCAACTTGAACAAGACTGTCAATGCGGCGACCAAGCAAATTGAAGATATTTTATTCATTGATAAGGTCATTGGGCTAAATGCGCTGCCTGATAAAATACAAGAAATTGCCATTTTACGGCTAGAGAACCCAGAAGCCAGCTTAAAAGAATTAGGCGAGTTGGTAACGGAAAACCCAATTTCAAAAAGCGCCGTCAACCATCGCATGCGTAAAATGACAAAGATGGCTGAGGAGCTGGCAGAGCAGCCAGTAAAAGGTTAAAGATTGAAGTGTAATGTTTGACCTTTACTGACCTACCAGTTATAATAAAGAACGTAATCAAGCATTCGAATAGAAATGATTTGAAATATTAGGAGGAATTACATGAATTTAGTACCAACAGTTATTGAGCAATCCCCACGCGGTGAACGCGCCTATGATATTTATTCGCGTCTGTTAAAAGACCGTATTATTATGTTGAGTGGCGGAATTGATGATAATGTCGCAAACTCAGTGGTTGCGCAATTATTATTCTTAGACGCTCAAGATCCAGATAAAGATATTTACCTATACATCAACTCGCCCGGTGGGAGTGTCACGGCAGGAATGGCCATTTTTGATACCATGAACTTCGTCAATGCAGACGTTCAAACGATTGTGATCGGAATGGCAGCTTCTATGGGAAGTTTATTAGCCACGGCAGGAACAAAAGGAAAACGTTTCGCCTTACCAAATGCCGAAATAATGATTCACCAGCCTTTAGGCGGCGCCCAAGGCCAAGCGACAGAAATTGAAATTGCCGCACGTCATATTTTAAAAACTAAAGAAAAATTAAACCAAATTCTTTCAGATGCAACAGGTCAGCCGATTGAAGTCATTGAACGAGACACCGATCGTGACAACTTCATGGATGCAAACCAAGCCAAAGAATATGGCCTAATCGATGAAATTATCGACAACTCCAAAAATATTGGCGATAACTAATCCATTAGTTATTAATGAGGAGAAAAGCTTACTACTTGTAAAGAGTAGTAGGCTTTTTTGCATTTTCAAAAGAAAAGGGACATTTCGCTCCGTCAAGGCACTACTCAAAGGAATGAAACGAAATTTGGGTAAGTCAAGCGGGGTCTCAACGGAATGAAATTAAATTTGGGTAAGTCAAGACGTGTCTCAACAGAATGAATGCGGATGAAACAACCTATTAGAACTATTCGTTTAAAAATCTCAATAAATTAGAAAATAATTTAACGAAATTCATTAAAAAAGGGTAATTATATATATAGGAAGTAAATTTAATGGATGGAGTGTTACTATTGAAAATTATGCAAACTAAAAAAGTACTTGAGGCATCGAAACAAACGACACTTATAGATCTTGAGCGAATACTAGTTGTCCGCCAGCCGTATTCTTCTGATTTTTATTTAAATAATTTGGAAAAAGGTTTAGCCGGAGAAGAGAAAGTCCTAGCTTTCTTAAAACGCTATGGAAATAGTAACTGGGAAGGGATTCGCAATATATGGTTGAACAACAACGGTAAGTTCGAGTGTGATATGCTGCTTTTAGCAAATGCAGGTGCCCATATGTTCGAGATTAAACATTATGATGGCCAGTTTGTTTATAGAAATGGGGATTGCATCTTGAACAATAAAGTACTCGCAGACAACCCGATTACTCAAGCCCAAAGAAATTTCCGAAAATTCAAAAATATTGTTCAAAAATTTGATTCGCGGTTAAAAGTGTACGGGACGCTT
>JBHWQC010000105.1:0-4302 GCA_043425375.1 Atopostipes sp. | reverse complement strand
TCTTTTAAAACAAATTGACAAGTGAAGTATTTCACATTATGATATACGAGTAATAAGTACTTGTTATCAGGAAGTCATTCTACTATTTTACTGTAAGATTCAGGGAGGAAAAGCAATGCTTGTCAAACTATTGGAGCCATTGAATATACCAGATACACAGATTGAAGAATATGGAAGAGCAATTGAAGAGTTAGGACATGAATTTGAATATTTTTCTGAAAAAACGTCTGAGATTCAGGAATTAATTGAAAGAAGCAAACAAGCAGATGTGGTGATGATTGCAAACAATCCTTACCCCACAGAAGTCATCGACCAAATTGACACATTAAAATTAATAAACGTGGCGTTTACGGGTGTGGATCACGTAGGCATCCGTGAAGCGAAAAATCAAGACATTCTTGTCACAAATGCGGCGGGTTATGCAGACCAAGCAGTAGCTGAACTGGTTGTGGGTTTAACCTTGGACTTGTACCGAGGCGTTACCTCTGGCGATCAAACTATTCGTCAATCAACGGATGTACCGCCTTTTCAAGGGCGGGAAATTCAAGGCAAGAAGGTAGGAATCATTGGTACGGGAAGTATTGGATTAAGGACTGCTAAACTCTTTCAGGCATTTGGAGCAGAGTTAGTGGGTTATGATGTAAATGAAAGTTCTGAAGCTAAAGAATTAGGGTTGAGCTATTTAGAGCTGGAGGAGTTAATGGCGCAAGCCGATATTATTTCTCTGCATGTACCGCTCATTCCTTCAACGGAAGGATTAATTTCAGCTGAAAAAATAGCCTTAATGAAAAAGGATGCGATTTTGCTTAATGCCGCCCGAGGACCTATTGTGGATAACGACGCGTTAGCGGATGCATTAAATGCTGGAAAAATTGCTGGAGCCGGAATTGATGTATTTGATATGGAACCGCCAATTCCAGCTGAGTATAAATTACTCCAAGCAAAGAATACTGTTCTGACTCCGCATGTCGGCTTTTTGTCGGATGAAGCGATGGAGCGTCGAGCAAAAATTGCTTTTGATAATACAATAGCTTACTTAAAAGGCGAACCCACAAATATTGTTGAAAGATAAATTAAAAAGAATAAAAGGAGTGCTTTCCCATGAGTTTAATAGAAATGAATCGCGATGAATTAACCGACCGTATCTTTCATACACCGTCTATTCAGAAATTTAGAGAAGAGGCAGCGACAAAAGAGATCTTTTTTGAGACCGACTTTTTGGCAGGTGCTGTCTGGACAATGCTGCCAGGTCAAACACTTCCCATTCATTCACATGCAAAAGCAGACGACATTTGGATTGTGCTCGAAGGATCTGCAGAATACTATCCTGAAGTAGGAGAAAAAGTCCATATACAAAAAGGAGACGTTGTTGTGGCTCGTCCAGGAGAGAAACACGGGATGACAAACAACTCAAATGAACCATTCGTGATGTTGGGGATAGCAGGTCCGATTCCCATCGGCTATATTTGCCACTTAGAAGAGCATCAAAACAAGGTCGTTCAAATCAGTTAAACTCCTTGAAAAAGAGTTCCGAAAAAAACGGGAACCACGCTATTCGTACAGAATAGAAGGTTCCCGTTTTTTAAATGTCTTACTTTTCAATGAAATAGGCAATCTTGTTTCTTCATAAAAAAAGGCAGAACGCTAAAGTACGAGTTCTGCCTCTTTGGGTTTGGCTTCTAGACGCTAAAAATCAAGGTTAAAGGATCTTCAAGACTTGGCCCACGCGAATAAGATTTACATTTTTAATGTTGTTGGCACTTGCAAGTCTAGACACGGTTGTATTGTAGCGTCGGGCAATGGCATAAAGTGTATCGCCACGTCTAACGGTATACGTTCTGACTGATGGTGCTGGTTTTGCAGGAGCAGGCTTAGGTGCAGGTTTAGGCGCTGGTGTGCTGGCTACTGTTCCAGGGATTCGAAGCACTTGTCCGACTCGAATTAGGTTGACATTTCGAATGTTGTTGGCTTGTGCAAGCTTAGAAACCGTCGTGTTGAATCTTCGTGCAATTGCAGAAAGGGTATCGCCGCGTCTTACAGTGTAGGTTCTAGTAGTAGGTGCTGGTTTAGTAGGCGCCGGTTTTGTTGGCGCAGGTTTAGGCGCTGGTGTAGTCGTTGTACCTGGGATTCGCAGCACTTGGCCTACACGGATTAAGTTGACGTTTCGAATATTATTAGCCTGTGCAATTCGAGTGACGGTTGTGTTGTATCGTCTGGCAATGGCATATAAAGTGTCGCCTGGTCGTACGGTATAAGTTGAGCCGCCTGTTACTGGAACGGTAGGTTTAGTCGGGCTGACTGGTGCTGGTTTTCGGTTCATCATTTGAGAAATGGTTACAAATCTGTAGCCTCTGCTCTTGATGGTTGGAATCATCCGGTCAAGTGCAGCTACGGTATTCGTCGCAGCTCCTGTATGCATCAAAACGATAGCGCCAGGCTGCAGCCCATTCATCACGCGGTTGTAAATCGTAGTTGCTGAGTTTCCAGTCCAGTCCAACGTATCAATTGTCCAATGGAAAGTATAGGCGTATCCTTCATTCCCTACGGTATTCAAAACGGTTTGATTTACCGCTCCATACGGGGCTCTGAAATAAGGTTTCGTTGTTCGTCCCGTGATGTTTCGGATAATGGTTTCTGTACGTGACAACTGGCTTCTCATAGCGCTGGTGGAAATTTTTGTGAATTCAGGATGGCTGTAAGAATGGTTTCCAATGTCATGTCCACTGTTTACCGTTTGACGAATAAGCGAAGGATGTCTTTCAGCGGCAGAACCTGTTAAGAAGAATGTCGCTTTTACATTGTGTTTATCGAGCACCTGCAGAATGCGGGAGTAACTACCTCCATCTGAACCATCATCGATAGTTAAGGCGATGACTTTCTCATTTGTGTTTCCTCTAGAAATCCATTGAGAAGAGGCAGCGGATGCAGTAGGAGCTATTGAGAGAAAGAAAAGTAGAGTGATGAGCGCGACAGATAAAAAATGGCGAATAGGGTATGTCTTTTTCATCATAACCCCCTCATTTCTATGCTGAGAATTCAGCATTATGTACAGGTAAGATGAACAAACAGCGCCTCTTTGTTCATCATTATTATACGCCTGTTTTTCTATACTGTAAATATGATTTCATACGTTAAACGCAAATAATATCAAAATATTCAAAGAAGAGGGAAATAAGGATTGACCTGTGTCGTGAATCTTGGTATAATACTTGCGTTGTATTTGTGCAGACTCACATCTACAACCGCTCGTATATAAGTCAAAAGTGCAAGAAATTGCCACTTATAACGGCGAGTCTGAGATATTAATTATAGGAGGTGCAGCAAATATGTACGCAATTATTCAAACAGGCGGAAAACAATTTTCAGTTGAAGAAGGACAAGAAATCTACGTTGAAAAGTTAGCTGGCGAAGCTGGTGACACGATTACATTTGACGAAGTGTTATTTGTTGGTGGAGACGAGTCTAAATTCGGAACACCATTAGTAGATGGCGCTACTGTCGAAGCAACAATTGAAAAACACGGTCGTGCGAAAAAAGTAACAACTTACCGTTACTTACGTCGTAAAGATTCACACCGTAAACAAGGACACCGTCAACCTTATACAAAATTAACCATTTCAAAAATTAACGCATAAGCAGTGAACCTTTATGATATATGCGCATTTTGAAACCAATGACGAACAATTTATAAAATTTACTCTTTCTGGTCATGCAGAATCGGGGCCCTATGGACATGATTTAGTTTGTGCAGCGGTCTCAGCCCTGACAATTGGTACAGCGAATAATTTATCGCGCATTGCATCCATTGAACCAGAAATTGACGCAAATGAAGAAGAGGGCGGATTTTTAGAAGTTGTGCTGCCCCAAGTTGATGACAGAACGCATCATGAAACAGCACAAGTTTTATTCGCGAATCTGTATTTTTCTTTGTTAGATATGCAAGAAGAGTACGGCGAGTTTCTCTCCGTATCGAAATCTGAATAAATGAACAGACTTTTAGCTTATAAGTAATGGAGGTGCAACCAATATGTTAAAAATGAACTTACAATTTTTCGCTACTAAAAAAGGTGGTGGATCGACTCAAAACGGTCGTGACTCACACTCCAAACGTTTAGGCGCGAAAACAGGTGACGGACAAACTGTTACAGGTGGATCCATTTTATACCGTCAACGTGGAACAAAAGTTTACCCAGGCGAGAATGTTGGCCGCGGGGGAGACGATACATTATTTGCTAAAATTGATGGGGTTGTTAAATTTGAACGTCGTGGACGTGGCAAAAAACAAGTTTCTGTCTACAGTAT
>JBHWQC010000104.1:0-4683 GCA_043425375.1 Atopostipes sp. | reverse complement strand
GGAGTGTGTTTTTAATTCGATACTTTAACAAAATAATTATTCGACTTAGTCCACAAATACACTAAAAGAAGAGACCAATATGACAATTCTTATAAATTCATCTAGTGTATAATCATTAGGGTCAATCGCTCCATGAGCATATTCATGTCTATTAAAATGCTTACCGCCTTCAATCATGTATCCTTTATGCCCTTTATAAAAATTGTTTATTGCATTTCTTAATGTATCGTAAATCATCTCTTCATTTCGATTATCAGAATATCCAAACCCATAATACTGATTAAACGTATGGTTATTTAACGTGTTCTTTTTGCTATTTATTTCTTCTGTGCTTTTGGATAATTTGAGCAAATTGAAAGAACTCATGAAATGCTTTTCCATGATAGTTATCATTGGTAACAAACAGAATTGAAAGTTGTTAATATCTTTTGATAAAATATTAATAATCTTGTCTATGAACGGTCCGCTTTTAGTTTCCCTTTTTATAACTTCTAAATCATCGAACAACTTTTGGTAATTGTTCAATTTATAACTATTAATTAATTTTTGTTTGTTACAGCCTTTAAGCTCCTCTACAATCTCTTTAATATTATAATTACTAAGCATATGGCCTGGTATAGCCATATTTATAAGTTTGAATTGAAGACATATCACCATTAAGCTAAAATTAGAAATTTTGTTATAATCAACTGTCATCTTAGGTAACTCTTGATAAAAATCACTAAGTTTAGGTAAAACAATATCATTGTACTTTAGAGATACCTTCGGCAAATCTACAACCATGTTTTTAAAATGTGGTTTAGTTGTTTCGTTTAACGCTTTAGTTACACTATCAAAATCAATTTTAGCGGCAGTTTTAATAGCACTAATCATTTCTTTACTATTTATATTCATTGACAATGCTAACGATCTTCTAAATTTATTTATATCAAATTTTTCTTCCACTGCAACCACACTACCTTTTTTATTTTAATCATAACATATAAAATAAAAACCACCCCGACATGCGAGGTGGAAAAAGGATTAACGTTAGAAGTCCTGGTAGGCAAACTTCTACACTATTAGTATCTCATATAATAGTTTCACATGTGTGTCAACTTACTCTCAAAAGTGTCTCATTTTTATTTGAGTCAATCCCCCACATTAATATACTTGCCATAACTGCCTTCTCTGTCTTTAAAAAGCTCTTCACGCTTTATCTCATCCAGTTCTTTTTGCAAGTTTTTGATACTATCTAGATTTTCCAGTGTTTCTTTTTGAATAACATCAATCTGGTATTGTAAGGTTCTTAATTTATTATATTGTGATTTCATTCTTCCAACTCCTCTACTGGTTTCCTTAGAAAGTAAACATCACTATCAAAAGCTAAATCTGTTCGTCCGTCTGATAATCGTTTCATAAACAATCTACCAATTTCATCTTTATCTATTACTTGATATTCTTCTTTGAAATACTCAACAATATCGCCAACTTGAATATTGAAATACTGCATTTATTTCAACCCCTCTACCGGCTTAGCAAAATCCATATATCTCGGATCGTAATCCTTAATCTCCTGTTTTGTCTACCTCCATATAAACACACTATTTCAACTTAAGATTTACTTCTTCTTCCAACTGCTTTGCAATATCGGGTAGCGATACATAGCCTTTGTTGTAAGAGTCAAGTAAATCTGCGTACTGTTCCATGAATTCTCTTAACCGCTTCTCGCCAAAACCATGTTTAGTTCGCAACACCCATAGCGGGAAGAGGTGCGTAATCTTCACCGCTTTTTGAGTGGCATTATCTTTAATGGTTTGTAGTTCTTTTAGTGTTAAAGTAACCTTTTGTTTATTCTTTTGATTTTTGCTTAATTTCAATTGGTTCATTTTATCCTCTTTTCTTCAAACTCTAGTAATTTCCCGCCCTGGTAAGCTTCTGCAAATTCTATTTGAGCTTTACCTAACTCTCGATAAAAGGTACTCCTTGAAATATTCTCATTGCTGTAAATTTCATAATCAAATTGTCTATATGATCGAAAATATTTTTGGTGAAGTCTTTTGCGACTTTCAATTGACAGTAAAGTTAGCGTTGACTGTATCTCATCAACAATCTCTCCAGCATTCACTTTCTTGATGACGCCTCGTTCTATTTTGCTTGACGGATCAAAAAAGTCTGGTTTAGGCTCAAAAGTGTAGGTTGCTGTCACGTTCTGATCAATCGGACGACCTGCTATTCGTTTAAATCGGTGATAATTGCACAACAGATTGTCTACATTCTCTTTCGTTTTTTCTTTGTTAATGTCTGCAAATAACAAGGCCGTCTTCCTTTCTACTTGATTACGATTTTGCTACGTCTAGTTGTCTTATAAACCCATATTTTAATTAGTTCTTTAGGTAGCCCGTACAACCTAGCCAATCGAGTGATTATTCTTTCGGTTGGTACAAACCGACTTTCTTCGATGCTTCTATAGGCTAAAGTACTAATGTCTAGTTTCTTGGCAACATACATTTCGCTAAATCCGATTTGTTTTCTTCTTTCTTTTAATCGCTGTCCATATTTCAACTAATTCACATCTTTTCATGGTGGAATGTTTTGGTTCGGTAGTTATATTTCGCTAAGATTAATGGCTTATCATATTTATGCATGAATAATTTAGCCTTTAATTTAAAAACTGAGGTTTCAGTCCCTTTGACATCAATTATTTCCTGACGTCCGTCAGAATATGTGATGACAAAATCCACCACATATTTTACGCTTCTAACGGTTTTGCCACTTCCTGGACTAATATACTTCGGGACTAATTCAAAAGGTACCTGCCTATCAAACTTTTTGATTTCGCAACTCTTTTGTAGCAGCTTTAATCGTTGATAGTACCTTGCTTCTGCTTTGCTGTCGAAAGTGATACCGTCAATGGTTACTTTCTTAGCACCATATTTATTTCTGCGTCTCATTCATTGTTTCCTCCTGGATACTTGCTTGTCATGTATATGAATTATGGCTAATCCAGTATTATCTAGGTTTTCACCAATCTTTTCGCTAATTTGCCAAACGCTAAGTCCTTTTTCCATTAGTTTTTCAATCGTTTTAAGTTCATCTTTTGTCCATACCCATTTAACCCACTTCGCATCTTCTAAGATCACTTCTACACTCATGGATGCACCTGCTCTACATTGATATAAGAAGCACGGTTCTCTTGATCATCCCATAGGCAGTAGCCAATAGCTTGGCCACCAAACTGCTTTGCTAGTCTGCGTGCTTGTTCTTGAGTATTTAAAGAATACCGCCACTGGTTTCCGTCATAGATGCGCCAAGTTCTATAGGCCTGGCGCTCTATCTCTAAGTTTGATTCATAACTTTCTAAAATATAATTAACTGTCATTTCGTCACCTCAAAAATCTAAGTCAAGTCGTTTATCTTTGGTTTCTTTAAACTGAATTAAACTTTTATTCGTTTTTACTCCTTGATACAAGCGACTTAAAAGCTTTCGGTCATACTTTTTGCTAAGCTGTGCATTAGTTAGGTTAGTCGTCGTGATTGTTGATTTACCCATCCGGCTGTTAATAATGCTGTAAAGAACACGGTTCGTAAATTCAGTAGCTTGGCTATTACCGATAGATCCTGATTCACTTCCTAGATCATCGATCACTAAGATATCTGGTTCACTCAAAAGGTTAATTGCGTACGATTCAGTAAAATGTGAATTTGAATTAAAACTATTTTTGATTCGACGAAACACTTCGTCAATTGAAACAAATAAACACTTCTTAAAAGGGCTTGATTCCTCATTGACTTCCTTAAGCATTGCCATAGATAAGTGGCTTTTGCCAGCCCCTGGGTTGCCAGTTAGTAATGTATTAAAGTTTTTACCACTGATGTACTGCTCCGCTAGTTTCTGAGCGTGTGCTTTATTCGTACTTTCTTCCTTTGTCTTGGCTTCGTATTTTTCAAAGTTTGCTTGTTTGATTGTTTTGTCTGAAAAGATGGATAGACGATCTAACATGCCATAAGTTTTGTGTTTCAATGCGTTCTCATAGCTTTCTTGAGCTATCTTGTGTGTTTCTTCATCAATTTCTTCTTTCTTACAAGCCATGCAAAACACTGAACCGTAAGTTGTTTCAACTTTCCATGTTTGATGCTTATCGCAATACTCATTAGATTGTTTGAGCTTATTAAGATGATTCTTTAATTTAGAACTCAAGCCCTCCATAGCCGCCCTCTCTTTCTTTCTGTTTCTGTTCAACATCTTTCTTCCACTGATTTTCTTTAGCTTCTATAGCGTCAATTGAGTAAAGGCCATCGTTAAACCAGCTGTTAAGAATTCCATTTACATAATTCCAGTGCCGCTTATTACGTTCAACAGCAATAGATAACGCTTGTTTAATAATTCGATCTGCTTCTCTTTCGCTAGTTCCCTTGTCTTTAAAATCGTTTATCCAATCATTCATTTTTTCAATGATTAATGGTGCTAATGTTCCAAAGCCATTCTTTTCATAAAACGAAAAAGCATTATCGGCGACAGGCGGACGGCTCTTCTTCTCTCTCTCTGTCTCTAGCTCTTTCTCTATCTCTATATCTATCTCTTTCTCTATCTCTTTCTCTGTGTTACCCAAGCGTTTCACATCCGTTACACAAATGTTACTTTGTAACGCTTTTTTTCTTCGATGCTTTCTAACTCTTCTAGCACTAGCACTTTCAGACTAC
>JBHWQC010000103.1:0-13550 GCA_043425375.1 Atopostipes sp. | reverse complement strand
CGGTATTCACCCGGAAACGTACAAAGAAGCCGAACAAATTCTTAAAATCGCCGGCGTCCAAAAAGAAGAATTAGGTTCAGAAGAAGCACGGGAAGTGTTAAATGGGCTGGATGCCAAAGCCGTGCGAGAGCAAGTCGGCCTTGGAAAAGAAACCTACCAGGATATCTTAAAAGCCTTAACAACACCAGGCCGCGATATGCGTGACGATATGCCGGCACCGTTATTACGTACCGATGTGCTTGAAATAAAAGACTTAACCGTCGGCATGGAACTCGAAGGATCCGTTCGTAATGTCGTCGACTTTGGCGCGTTCGTAGATGTGGGTGTGGGACAAGACGGTTTAGTGCACATTTCCAAATTGAGTCATGACTATGTCAAGCATCCCAAAGATGTAGTAGCAGTAGGCGATATTGTAACGGTGTGGATTGATTCTGTCGATGTCAGTCGCGGACGGATTGGGTTGTCGATGGTTGGAAAAGAGTAAAAGTGAAGAATTGAAGGAATGATAAATATGACTAGAAAAAACTATACGGCAGAGAATGTGAGCGCCTCGGGCCCGTACTCCCACGCCATTAATTCTGGTGATTACATCTTCTTCTCAGGCCAAACAGCCATGAACGGAACAGAAGCAGAAAAAGTAAAGGGAGATATTACCGAACAAACCCAAAAATCGCTCGGTTATTTAGAATCGGTGATGACTGAAGCAGGCGTCACCAGTGATGAGGTGGTCAAAGTCAATGTTTATTTAACTAAAATGGCTTATTTTGAGGATATGAACAATGTGTATAAAGATTTCTTTAAAGCACCTTATCCTGCTCGGACCTGTGTAGCGGTTTATGAATTGCCTTTAGGGGCGGATGTTGAGATTGAAGTCATTGTTAAAAAACCGAATTAAATGTTAAAAACTCTTGTTTAAGTGAGAACTTAAGCAAGAGTTTTTTATTAGAAAATCAGCTCATTTTAGGAGTTACTCGTCAAAATAGTGAGAAGTTGACGAGTAACAAAAGATTTACTCGTCAAAAATAGTGAGGAGTGACGAGTAACAGAAGATTTACTCGTCAAAATTAGTGGAAAATGACGAATATCCGCTTTTAAACTGAAATAACCATTGAACTACAATAAATAAGAAAAAGGCTCTAATGATTTAAGGGAAGATGACTCATAATGTTGTATGTTTTGCACAAGAAAGAAATAGTTTTTATGGGTAGTAGAAATTGACATCTTCAAGATGAAGTCGGTACAATGAAATCGACCACATATAATGAGAAGGGATTGTGAAACAATGGGTTATAAAAATAATAAACAAGGATATCGAGATGGGTTACTAGAATCAAGGGCAGTCATAGAACAAGGAAGATTTGCATTGATTCCTCATGATGGACTTGTCCAAAACGCAGTGCCAGGATTTGAAAACGTGAACATTACTATCTTAGGTTCACCGAAATTAGGCGCTAGCTTTAATGACTACATCGTTGAATTTTTAAAAGGCGGGAAAAATGAACGCGGCTTTGGCGGTGAAGGACTGCAAACATTTGTATACGTAATTTCTGGTAAATTAAACGTCAGCGATGGAGACGAAACATACGAACTGACGGAAGGCGGCTATGCGTACTTCCCAGTAAACGAGACCATGTATTTTGAAAACGCGCAAGATGAAATGACAGAGGCCTTCTTATACAAGCGAGCGTATGAAGCAGTTGAAGGGTATGAAGCGCATCGCGTCGTTGGAAACAAAGCGGACTTGACACCCATTGAATACGAAGGCATGGAAGACGTCTTATTATGGGATTTCTTACCGACAGATGATTTTGGTTTTGATATGAACTTCCATATTTTAGAATTCCAACCAGGTGGCAGCCACGGTTACGTTGAAACACATTATCAAGAGCACGGTGCTTACTTGCTGACCGGAAAAGGGATGTATAACTTAGATAACGATTGGTATCCAGTTGAAAAAGGCGACTACATCTTTATGGGACGTTACACTCCTCAGGCGGCTTACGGTGTGGGACATGAACCACTCTCTTATCTCTATTCAAAAGATGCAAACCGCGATCCTCAAATTTAAGAAATAAGTAAAGGAGACCTTTAAATGTCTGAAGAAGTAAAAACGGTAAATGTAAGCGCCGAGCGTTTACATGAATTAATTAAAAAGAAATTGCTTTTAGCAGGTTTACCTGAAGAGCATGCAGAAGAAACCACCAACCATTTAGTCTATGCAGATATGATTGGTGTGCATTCACATGGCGCTGTGCGTGTCGAGTACTATTCGGAGCGAATCAGCAAGGGCGGAACGAATACGAATCCTGACTTATCTTTTGAAAAAACAGGCGCAAGTACGGGGATTTACCATGGAGACAATGCACAAGGTCACTACGTTGCCAATAAAGCTTTAGACCCTGCTATGGAACTAGCACGAGAAAGTGGTTCAGCAGTGGTTGGGGTATCGCAAGTTTCTCATACAGGAACCTTGTCTTATTATTTACGCAAAGTGGCTGAACAAGATTTAATCGGTTTGGCGTTTACTCAGTCAGATCCAATGGTCGTCCCATTCGGAGGGTCCGAGGTTTATTATGGAACCAACCCAATTGCCATCTCGATTCCACGCAGTGAAGGCAATCCGATTGTATTTGACATGGCGACAACTGTTCAAGCGTGGGGTAAAATCTTGGATGCACGTTCAAAAGGAAATGATATACCAGACACGTGGGCGGTTGATGAGACAGGCGCGCCGACGACGGACCCGAATGAAGTTGCTGGTTTAGTGCCGATTGCCGGACCTAAAGGATATGGCTTGATGATGATGGTGGATGTTTTAGCGGGCGTATTATTGGGACTTCCTTTTGGTAAGGGCGTCAGCTCGATGTACGAAGATTTATCCGAATATCGTAATTTAGGGCATACCTTCATTATCATTGATCCGTCACGATTTAGAGACATTGATGATTTTAAAAAAGATATGGACCGAACAGTGGATGAATTGCACGCAATCAAACCGGCTCCAGGATTTGATCAAGTTTACTATCCAGGTGAGTTAAGTACTATAGCTAAAGAAAAGAACCTAAAGGATGGTGTCGATATTCCTGAAACAATTATGGAGTATTTAGAATCGGATGAAATCTATATCAATTCTTACGATGGAAAAGGCATCTTTGCCGACTAGTCGGTGCGTTAACCCTAAATAACCCTTCAGAAGAACTCAATTTTGAGTCTCTCCTGAAGGGTTATTTTTTCGAAATAGAAGTAAGAAAGTAGAAAGTTCTTTCTATTTCTCCTTGCTTAAGGTCAAGGCTAAGCGAAGATTTAATGAGACTTCTGGATCATCGACCTCAACGTCAAGAATTTCCTCGCAACGATTGATGCGGTATTTTACTGTATTGCGATGGATAAATAATTCATTGGATGTTTGGGTGATTTCTCCTTGATTTTTTAAATAAATATCCAAGGTGTTTCGCAAATCGATTTTGGCATCTTCGGTCGGATAGGCTAAATCTTTTAACACACTCTTACAAAAATAGAAAATTTCATTTTGATCCAACTGGTTAAAGAGTTGCTCGACCCCATTGTCGCGGTAATAAAGAACCGTTTCTTTAACGCCTTCTTGTTGGCGCTGGTTATTCGTCAACCGAGCTTGCGTGTACGACTGTTCCATTTGATGCCATTCTGTAAAGGAACGGCCGACGTTAAAAACAAGATGGATATTAATCATCGCCTTCATTTGCTCTGCAATCTGTTTTAATTTCTCATTCAACTCTTCAGGCTCATCCTGCAGGAGCAGAATAATCTCGCTGTCATTTTCGCGCCAGAGCACTAAACTATAGGGGAAATAGCTTTGTATGTTTTTTCGCAGCCAACGATAAGACAAAAACAATTTTTCATTCATTTGCAAAGACTGTGAACGATTAGCTGCCTTAACCTTCTCTTGGCTACTAATATGGATGACTTGATAATAATTGGATTGGACATAACCATAATTGCGGCTGAGTGAGAGCCAATTGGATTCAATAAAGGCCTCGCGGGTCTGATTATTGAGTAAATCATTAAAGAAATTGGCTTCATTACTGTACTTGGCCTCATCAATTTTCTGGTTTTTATACAGATTAAATTGGAAAACCAAAGCCGCCTGTTCAAAAGCGAAAACAGAGGTTGGATAGGGCACTTTTTCGGGATGGATAATCATTAAATAATGCGGAAAATAAGCATACACATTAATTTCTACAAGGGCGATATGCACCGTTGAACCATTCGCTTCCGTCACAATGAAAGAACCGGTCTGGCGATTTGTCTTTTTTCGTTCTTTAAACGCCTCATTTACATAGTAAGTAGCTTGGGCTTTGTGTTGCTTAAAATGATTGGATTGTGAGATAATCTGTCCAAGAGGATTCAATAAAATAATCGGCGATTGAATCATCTGACTAAATTCAAGCACCAGCCGATCGTTTAAAACACCTTGGATCAATAAATCGGAGAAACGTTTTTGAATATCTAAAGCAAAATCAATTTCTTCTCGTTCCGTTTCCAACACCAAGTTCATTATTCGATGTAATAAAGAGCCTAAAGGGTAATGGTCCGGAACCATGACAATTGGAAAGCGTACTTTGTTTGCGTAGGCAATTACTTCCTCATCTACTTCATACAGAAAACGGCCGACTTTTATCCCTAAGCCAATCGCATCTGCTTGAATTAAAGAATCGATGAACGGGATCATCTCTTTTTGCTTCTCTTGAAAAACCATCGCTGTCGACAAAATAAATACATTTTTTGGAATAAAGCTAGCCACATCCGGTGTTTCTGTAATTTCCACACTTTGAATGACCATGTCATTTAAGTCTTCAAGTTTTGTCAGGAGTTGTAAATCAGAAAATCGGGGCGTTTGTAATAAATCTTTTAATGAAATCATAAACATGCCTCCTCATCGTTTAAACATTCACTAAGTCAGCTTCTAACCTATTATACTATAAAGAACAGCTGAGCTGAAGGGTTGATTGAATGGTCCTTCAAATTTAACTAGCGTATTTGAACAATTTTTTTAAAAAATTAGTCAATTTTGACAATGAAGATGTAAGCGGTTTTCTTTAAAATGGTCTTGAAAGTAATAAAGACAAGGGAGTTGAAAAAAGTGAAAGAAAATAATCTTCAGGATGTTCCAGCTAATCCGTGGAAAGATCAGCACTTTGATTATGAGGATGTGGAACATTTTAGAGAAAGAGGTTATGACAACAAAGATATCCTGCCAAAGCCGACGGAAAAGCGGAATACGGATACCAAAAACTTTTTTACGTTATGGATGGGATCCATTCACAACATTCCAAACTATGCGGCTGTCGGTGGATTCTTACTGCTTGGCTTAACAGCTTTTGAAGTCATGTTAGCCATTGCATTGAGTGGGATAGCGGTTGCTCTTTTTCTCAGTTTTAATGGACGAGCGGGCGCTTCTTACGGCATACCGTTTGCAATGCATTTACGCTCAACCTATGGAAATATCGGGGCTAAGTTGCCAGGCTTCTTGCGTGGGGTAGTAGCAGCTATCGCTTGGTTTGGTTTACAAACTTACACAGGGTCCGCGGCCTTATTGATTTTAATCGGAAGAATTTGGCCAAGCTTTTTAGAAATTGGCGGCGGAACCGAGATTTTAGGTATCACTATACCAGGTCTTATTTCCTTTTTAGTGTTTTGGGTCTTGAATCTTGCCATCGGATTTGGCGGGGGCGATACCATTAATAAATTTACTGGTATCTTAACACCAATTATTTATATTGTATTTGGTGGCATGACGATTTGGGCAATTAATGTCGGTGGCGGCTTGCAAAATATTATGACCTATTCTTTAGACTCAACCGTGAACTACGGTACACTCTTTGGCATGATAATGATTATTTCCTCCGTCCTATCGGTATGGGCAGCTCCAGGTGTAAGCGTATCCGACTTTACGCAAAATGCGACCTCAAATGAAGCACAGACGAAAGGTCAAATTTCTGGACTAGGTGTCGGCTATATTGTTTTTGCCTTTATGTCAGTCGTTATTTTAATTGGCGGTTCCATACATTTTGGTGTACAAGAAAATGATGTGTTAGACATTATTAATAAATGGGATTCTTTACCAGCAATTGCGATTTCTACAGTAGTCTTTTTAATGACAACGATTTCAACAAACGCAACAGGTAACATTATTCCTGCGGCTTATCAGTTAAGCGCGCTGTGGCCGAAGAAGATTGACTACAAACGTGGTGTATTGATTGCTTCAATCATCAGTGTGCTTATTCTGCCATGGCGATTTATGGGTGAAGGCGGCGCGATTATTACCTTCCTCAACTTGATTGGTGCACTTTTAGGGCCTGTCGGTGGAGTGATGATTGCTCACTACTATGTGGTTAAAAGAGGGCACATTAATTTGGATGAGTTGTACTTGCCAGAAGGGACAGCTGAAGCGAAGAAGAGTAAGTATTACGGGTTGAATGTCAACGCCTATATCGCTACGATTGTTGCTTTAGTCGTCGTTTTAGCGGGTCAATTTATTCCAGCACTCGGTGTGCTTGCGGATATTTCATGGGTAGCTGGTTTCATCATCGCCTTTGTTTTATATATCTTACTTGTGCGCTTCTGGCCTCAAGAAAATATTACGGGCGTGACTGTACAAGATCGAAAAATAACAATGGATTAAATAATATAGAAAAAAAGAAGGGAAGATTTACATGAACGACTTAGTAATTAAGAATGGTCTCGTCATTTTAAGTACAGGCGCTGTGAAAACAGACGTTGCTGTAAAAGATGGCAAGATTGCAGCCATTGGTACAGGATTAGAAGGAAAAGAAGAAATTGATGCAGAAGGTTTAGTTGTCAGCCCAGGAATGGTCGACGCACATGTCCACATTTCAGAACCAGGCGGCGGCTACCGTGATGAGTGGGAAGGCTATAAAACGGGAACAGCTGCTTCCGCTAAAGGCGGCGTGACCACTTTTATGGAAATGCCGTTAAACCAAGTTCCTGCGACAGTGGATGCAGAAACCTTGGACATTAAATTTGAAGCGGGTAAAGGAAAGCTTCAAGCGGACGTTGCCTCATTTGGTGGTTTAGTTCCATTTAACCTTGAGGGCGGCATTCAAGAATTGGATGAAAAAGGGGTTGCGGCTTATAAGGCATTCATGTCCACAGCTGGAGACCGGACAATTGACGGCGACTTCCAAAACGTAGATGACTATTCCTTATACGAAGGCATGCGTCAAATTGCTGAAACAGGTAAAATACTAGCCATTCACGCAGAAAACGCACCAATTACAGATAAATTAGGTGAAATTGCTTATGAAAGTGGCGCTACTGACTTTGTATCCTATGTCAACAGCCGTCCAGAGTTTACTGAAATTGAACCGATTAAACGTGCGATTACTTTTGCAGAAGAAACAGGCTGCCGTATTCACATTTGTCACGTAGCCACTCCAAAAGGAATCGAAGTCATTAAAGAAGCGCAAGAGCGTGGCGTGGATGTGACCGCAGAAACTTGTACACACTATCTTTACTTTACAACAGATGAATTAGATGCGATTGGACCAGTGGTTAAATGTTCACCACCAATCCGTGACCAAGAAGCACAAGACGGACTATGGGAGCAGGTCATTAATGGTGATATTGACTTTGTAACATCCGACCACTCACCATGTACACCAGACTTGAAAGACCATGAGAACGTCTTTGACGCATGGGGCGGTATTTCAGGTTTGCAAAACAACGTGGATATTTTATTTGACGAAGGGGTCAACAAACGGGGCATGTCATTAGAGCGTTTCGCTGAAATCATTGCCTCACGTCCAGCAGACTTGTACGAATTAGATGGAAAAGGACATATTAGCGTCGGTTACGATGCAGACTTGGTCTTAATCGATCCTGAAAATTCTTACACTTTAGAAGCTGAAGACCTAGAGTATCGCAACAAAATCAGTCCATATATCGGACGTGAAATTGGTGCCCAAGTTGTGACCACTGTCTTACGTGGAAATGTCGTCTACTCGCAAGAAGAAGGCGTATCTGAAGACTACGTTGGCGAGTTTATTAAAAAATAATAGGAATTACCACCTTGAAAACCGCTTCTCTAAACAGTTTAGAGAAGCGGTTTTCTGCTTTTAGTGTGATAGAGAGGCGATAGATAGTTTAACGGCTCTATAAATAAAATTATAGACGCGTTAAACACTTCAACGCCTACGTAATTATTAGTCTAAAAATATCTCTACTCATTTAAACGTGCG
Organism: Atopostipes sp.; assembly: GCA_043425375.1. GTDB lineage: Bacteria > Bacillota > Bacilli > Lactobacillales > Carnobacteriaceae_A > Atopostipes. Next base: position 5,313 of record JBHWQC010000103.1, on the reverse strand, counting down.
ACTATCCAATCTGTTAACTGTTCATACACTTCTATACCTAAAGTATCCACATGCGTCCGGTCAAAATCATGCGCTTCGACATCGACTAAATGCAACGTCGCTTCTGGATGCAGATTAGCTATTTGACGGGAAAACCGTGTAGGCACATCTGGATCCTTTGTGGAAGCTGCAAGGAAAAGAGGGGGTAAACCCTTCACTTCGTCTTTAGAGAGGGAAAGCTTCTTTTTTTGCTCTGGCGAGTCTAAGAGAGTGTCCATCCAGTCACCTTTCTGCCGGGCGGCCATATATATAAAGTAGCGATTTTGATCCGTCGATTCAAAAAGCGGTTCCTTTTGGATTTGGTTGGCGACGATTTGCTCATTGACTTTAGGGTATTGCAAATAATAACGATTTGGCAGGGAAAAAGAGGCATCAGACAAGTGGTAATAGCCGTAAAATGATATAATTCCCTTAGGGTAAGTAGAAAGCTGCTGGGCATATACACCATTCGCTAGCGCTAAAAAACCACCGGCTGAGCGCCCAAATATAAAATAACTCTGCACATTGTTTGCTGGTAAAAATTCTTCCACAAACCATTTGGTGACCTTGTGGGTCATTTTTAAAAGAGTGGGGAATTTGGTTTCCGGGGCCAGTGGATAATCGACTGCAACCATACCAATGCCATTAGCGGTTAACTGTTCAATAACAGGCGTGGGCAAATCTTCGCGTGAGCCAAAAACAAACCCGCCTCCATGAAAATAAAGAAGGACAGTTTGCATATTTGCAGTTTTCGGCTGATAAAAAGTAGCTTGAAGTAATTTATTTTTAAAGGAAAAAATATTTAGGTTCGTTTTAGTATAGGCAGACATATAATCCTCTTTCTATGTGTAATCTATTACGAATATTGTAAGCAATTTAAGGAGGGATGGACAAGCCTTATTCATTCGTTGTGTAAATTTATACAGAATGTATAAAAGTCAAGAAAGTTTTAGTCCGTTTAGCTATATAAATCAAACTGAAAGCGCTATACAATTACAGTTGAGGAGGAATAAAATGTTATATTCAGTCATAAAAAATAGTTACCAAGATTCGATTAACCTGATGCTGTTGACGAACGAAGTGAACGCAGTTGAAGGGGTCAATCAAGGACAGGTCATGATGGCCACCGATGCCAACAAGGATATGATGAAAACAGCCGGTTTATTTACAGACGATGTCGAAGCCGCTGGTGCCAATCAAATGGCGATTGTTATCGATGCAGACGACGAAGCTGTAATGGATGACGTGTTAGAAGTTGTTGATCAATTCCTGGACGATTTATCTTCAGGTGCTGAAGAAAGCGGCATGAAAGATGTTGATAACTGGTCGGATGCATTAGATGGCTTGGACAATGCAAACTTAGCGTTAATTTCTATCCCAGGCGAGTATGCAGCGGATGAAATTGAACGCGGCTTAGACAATGGATTAAACGTTTTTTCATTCAGTGATAACGTCGCATTAGAAGACGAAGTCCGTTTAAAGAAAAAAGCACACGAACAAGGTCTTTTATTGATGGGGCCAGATAGTGGAACGGGTGTGCTTTCAAGTGTACCTTTAGCCTTTACCAACGTTTCAACACCAGGAAATATCGGTATTGTGGCCGCTTCAGGAACAGGTATTCAAGAAGCAGCAACCATTATTGAAGATTTAGGTGGCGGAGTGGTGCATGCGATTGGTACAGGTGGACGAGATTTATCGGAAGAAGTAGGCGGAATCACAACATTAGATGGAATTGCTGCTTTAGATGAGCACGAGCCGACAGATGTCGTTTTAGTGATTTCAAAACCACCAGCAAAAGCGGTCCGCGACAAAGTGATCCAAGCGCTACAATCTCTCTCGAAACCAGCTGTTGCAATTTTCTTAGGGGAAAAACCCACCGAACATCAAGGAAATGTGGCCTTAGCCTATACGTTAGAAGAAGCGGCTCGTACAGCTGTTGACTTAGCGAACGGCGAAGAAGTGAAAGAAAGCTACGCACAAGCACTTGATTTTGAAGTTGAACAGACACTTCCAGAAGGAAAAACAGTGAAAGGTCTTTATTCAGGCGGGACGTTAGCCAACGAAGCGGCTACTTTAATTGCGGATGCTTTAAAATTAGGTGACATCCAATCTGAGCATGGTTATATTTTAAATACAAACGGTTTTGAAGTGATGGACTTAGGGGACGATATGTATACCCAAGGGAAACCTCACCCGATGATTGATCCGGAGGTCCGTGTCAATAAACTGGAAGAGGTTTTGGAAGATGAAACGACCGGAGTCATCTTACTTGATGTGGTTTTAGGCTACGGTTCTCACCCAGACATGGCTGGCGCTTTAGCTCCAAGCATCAAAGAAGCATTGGCTGAAGCAAAAGAATCGGGCCGTGAGTTATATGTCATTGGTTCGATTGTAGGAACAGACCAAGATCCACAAGGCTTAACTTCAACCATTGAAACACTCGAAGACGCAGGTGTGATTCTTGCGCCAAGTAACGAACAAGCGGTACGTTATGCCTTGAAATTAATGGGCAAAGAAGTGACCTTCCCGAAAAAATCATTTATCGATTATGACGGAGAAAAAGTCACATTGCCTGAAGTAAGCGAAACAACGACGGACTTGATGAATAACCCGCCACGTGTCATTAATATTGGAATTAAGAGCTTTACTGAGCCGATTATAGAATTTGGCGGTGAAGCTTTACAGTTCACATGGAGACCTCGTGCAGGCGGTAACAAAAAATTAATCCGTATTTTAAACGAATTGGATAAGCGATCCGATGAGATTGATGCAGCAAATGAGAAAGTTGTTGAGCGATTAATCAATTCTCAACCAATCTTAAAGGATGTGCGTCCTGGATATGAATTAATTCCTGAGCTAGACACAGAAGAGAAAATTATCTTACATGCTGGACCACCTATTAAGTGGGAAAATATGACAGGACCAATGCAAGGGTCTTGTATTGGAGCGATGCTCTTTGAAGGTTGGGCAGAAGATCAAGAAGATGCTCGCCGTCAACTGGAAAGTGGCGAAGTACGCTTTATCCCATGTCACCATGTGGGGGCAGTAGGACCAATGGGCGGAATTACAACGAAAAACTTCCCAATGGTTTATGTTGAAAACGTGGCAGATGAGTCAGAACAAGGTTCTAAAGGCTTTAGCATTATGAACGAAGGAATCGGCGAGGTCTTGCGTTTCGGTGCCAACTCAGAAAACGTAGTGAATCGTCTAAAATGGATGCGTGATGTATTAGGCCCAGTCTTAGGTAAAGCAGTCCGTACGTTTGAGGAAGGTTTAGATTTAAACGTCATGATGGCTCGTGCAATTGGTATGGGGGATGAGTTCCACCAGCGTAACATTGCCGCTTCCCTTGTCTTCTTAAAAGAGATTACACCAGCAATTGTCGGACTTGAAGATGTCAGTGCCCAAGAAAAAGAAGAAGTGATTCAATTCTTAGCCGATACGGACCAGTTTTTCTTAAACTTAGCGATGGCTGCTGGGAAATCCATTGTTGAATATGCGCGTCAGATTGAAGAAGGTACGCTGGTTACAACTATGGCGCGAAATGGTGAAAACTTCGGTGTCCGTATTGCCCAAACAGGCGATGAATGGTACACAGGCCCAGTAAATACGCCAGATGGCTTATACTTCACAGGTTATTCAGCTGAAGATGCCAACCCAGATATCGGAGACAGCTCAATCACAGAAACAGTCGGTTTAGGTGGTATGGCAATGATTGCCGCACCAGGAGTCACGCGTTTCGTTGGCTTAAGTGGACTGGATGATGCACGTGAAATTTCAGAGGAAATGTCAAAAATTACCATTGCAAACAACCCGACATGGTCGATTCCAAACTGGGACTTTAAAGGTGCCGTTGCGGGAATTGATATCCGTAAAGTTGTAGAAACTGGTATTACGCCAATCATCAATACAGGTATGGCACACAGAGAAGCAGGAGTCGGTCAAGTGGGAGCGGGAACGGTGCGAGCGTCGCTTGCGAGTTTCGAAGAAGCTCTTATCGGCTATGCGAAAGCAATTGGTATTGATGTCGAGTAAAGAGAATACGACGAATACACTAAGTACGCTTAGTGTATTCAGTTCGTTTACGCAACAAATACTCGCTAAGCATCACTATGCTAAAATCCATTCGGTATTCCCGAATGGATTTAATTTAAATTTTTCAGGTGAATTAGTATATATGAGTGCCCATCAAGAGGGGATGTTATCTGGCCGAGGGCTCTCGATTAACCATGAGGTCTTTGATGCGATTCATCCGCATTTAGATGTTGGGTTCCATGTCCGTGTACGAAAAGATCAATTGCTTTTTTACACGAGACCTCATATCTTTACCATTCGACTGACCGAAAAGCGAGTTAAAGATTTAAAAATCGTACCTGTACCAGAAGAAAAGTGGGACTTGCAAGGGTTTAAAAAACGTTTAGAAGCTCTAGCTTTATTCGAACAAACCGGTTTCTCAACCAATGACAGATTGAGGGAAACATTAGAAGATATTTTAGAAACCAAAGAAGTGCGTGTGGATCATGTAAACCGCCTAATTGGTGGGGGAGTAGGTCTAACACCTACTGGAGATGATTTTTTACAAGGGTTGATTTGTATGGAACAAACATTCGCCCATCTTCCACATATTCAATCCATTGTTCAAAAGCGGCTGAAAGAACGATCGACCACAGATGTGAGTCTATCCTATTATGAGGCGTTATTTGCCGGCTACAGTAATGAGCCGCTGGTTTTACTGTTTCAAGCAGTGAGGGCTCAAGATGACAAGCAGTTTGAACAAGCGATTTCTTATATCCAAAATTATGGTGAAACTTCAGGGTATGATTTATTGATGGGGATGTACACGTATTTACAAATTTTATAGGAATGGAATGAGCAGATGATGAACAAACGAATTGTAGTTGCTCTTGGGGGAAATGCGATTTTATCCGATGACCCAACAGCACAAGCGCAAATGGATGCGTTGCGCTACACAAGTGAGAAATTAGTTGGTTTAATCAAACAAGATTACCAATTGGTTATTTCGCACGGAAATGGCCCGCAAGTAGGGAATTTACTCTTACAACAAGCCGCAGCGGATTCAGAACAAAACCCAGCCTTGCCATTGGATACGTTAGTTGCGATGACACAGGGGAGTATCGGCTACTGGCTGCAAAATACACTAAAAGAAAAATTAGTGGCTGAAAATATTGAAAAACAAGTCGCTTCGATTGTGACGCAAGTAGTCGTTGATGAAAACGACTCTGCATTTGAAAACCTCACGAAGCCGGTGGGGCCTTTCTTAACCGAAGAAGAAGC
>JBHWQC010000102.1:0-51825 GCA_043425375.1 Atopostipes sp. | reverse complement strand
ATCATCTTCGAAAACCTCCTTGAAATCGTATTCTTCTATTTATCATAGTCCTCCCTTTTTGGCAAATCAAATTAGACTTTCTTATCGATTGTCTAATCCCTACTTTTAACAAAAAAACCGACAATCTCCCGAATAGGAAATGTAGTGAACCCCAAAAGTTGGAGTTTATGTAATTAAATATTAAGCAGCTAATTGAGTGTCTTGTTTTCGGTATGCAACCGGAGATAAGCCACTAAATTTTGTTTTGATGCGTTTGTTGTTGTAATAATCGATATAGTTTTCAATCCGTTTTTTAAGAGTAGAATAAGTTACTCTTTCTTCTCCATAATACATCTCTTGCTTTAAAATTCCAAAGAAATTTTCCATTGGTGAGTTATCAATACAGTTTCCTTTTCTGGACATACTCTGATAAACGCCGTGTTTTTCTAAAGTTCTAACCCATGAATTGTGTTGATAATGCCAACCCTGATCACTATGTATAGTTGTTCGATATTGGGCATGCTTTTCAACGACTGATAGAGCTTCTTTTAAAGGATCTAAGGCAATATCTAATGTAGGGCGTTTAGACACCTTAAACGAAATAATTTCACTGTTGTACAAGTCCATAATTGGACTCAAATAGAGTTTCTCATCATTTAAGCACTTAAATTCAGAGACGTCCGTCACTAGTTTTTGTAAAGGAATGGACGTCATAAACCGACGGTTTATTTTGTTTTGGGCTCTTTTACCAATTTCGCCTTTATAAGAGCTATAGCTGCGAGTTCTTCGAGTGAATTTTGTACACTGAAGCCCTAGCTTGTCCATCAAACGTTTGACTCGCTTATGGTTTACTTTATGTCCTTTGGCGTGCAGTACATCCCTGATGCGACGGTACCCATATCTCCCTTCGTGTTCTTCAAAGATTTCTTCGATAAGTTCTTCCAGTTCTTCGTCTTTATTCACTTCATCCTTCTTGGCTAAATGATAGTGGTAGGTCGATTCTGGAAGCTCCGTCACTTCCAAGACAGCACGGAGCTTAAAGCCTTTCTGATTTAATTCACATACTATTTTTGCTTGTTGTTGGCGCGAGGGTCTTCTAAGCCCCGCGCTTTTAACTTTTTTAGGTATTCCAACTCAATACGTAAATATTCATTTTCCTTTTTCAACAACTCAAGCTCATCTGTTTCATGATTTTTTCGTCTGTTTTCTTTTTGTGCATTCTTTTTATTTTTATCGGGTTTAGGCATCTTTGGGGGTCTTCCTTTCGACTTATTCAGACCTTCAGTGCCTTCCTCTTCAAATTTTCGTTTCCAATTAGCTATTATTGATGGCTCACTAATGCCAAAGGCATTGGCCGTCTCTCTATAGGAAGCACCAGTGTCTTGTTTAAATCTTAAGGCATTTAGCTTAAAATTTAAAGGGTACCTCTTATTTGTTTTCTTTGGTTTGAGGCCTTCCTTTCCATATCTCTTATGCTGATTGACCCATTTCCGAATTAATGACTCATCTGAAACATTATATTTTTGGGCTAATAATGGAGTACCTATGGATCCACTAAGATATTCCTGCACAACCTTCAGTTTAAATTCATATGAATAATTTTTTGACATAAAAATAACCCCCATAAAGTTAGAATATTTACTCTAACTTTTGGGGGTCACCTCAAAAAGCGATTCGCTCTAGCAAGGTTTTTGTATTTTATTTAGTCGTTCTCTTCAGATTCTGGTTCTTCTTGTCCAGAATTGCCGCTATTATTCGATTGCCTATCTTCCCCTTGGCCATTCCCTGGTTCGGGTTCAGGTTTTGGTTCCGATTCCGGCTCCTCTGGTTCTTCCGGTTCGGGTTCCGGCTCTTCAGGTTCCGGTTCGGGTTCCGGCTCTTCCGGTTCCGGTTCGGAATCTTCTGTGTTTTCCGGCTCTTCCGGCTCCTCGGACTCCAACTCCTCTGGTTCTTCTGGTGTTTGGATTTCAGGTTCAGGCTCCGGCCGGGGCTCTACCGCAGGGCGAGCTCTGACTTCAGGTTCATTTCCTCTAACAAATAATTCGGTTACCCCGCGGCTACTTCCAGGAGCAGCTAATACAGCAGGGTCACTGCCAGCAACAACAGTACGTTCAACTACAGAGTCGGGCTGTTGCCAATCTCTTGGTTCTAAACCTTGAGTTAATTGGGCCATCACCGCTTGATAAATATAACGAGAGAGGGATCTTGAACCATCGGCATGGGTTAAATAATTTCCTTCTTCCATACTATATTCGTAACCAACCCAGACTGACATCGTATAGTAAGGCGAATAACCGACCACCCAGTTGTCTGGCACTCCGTCCGATGGAATATTCAATTCAGTCATTTGTTGTTCAGTATAATTAGTTGTTCCAGTTTTTGCTGCATGGGTGTATCCTGGCACAGTTAAAGAAGCACTGTAATAATCAATCACATCTTTCAGCATATCATTTACCATATATGCCGTATACTCTTCCATGACTCGATTTGAACTTGGCGTTAAATCTATTTCTTCACCGCGTTGTGTCACAATACTGTTGGCGGCATGCGGTTCAATATAGACGCCGTCATTTGCAAAGGCGGTATAAGCACCTGCTAGGTCAATCGGAGACATAGGACCATTGATTGCATTTTGAGCAACTAATCCACCATCTTGAGAAAGATTTTGAGTATTAATCCCCACACTTTCTAAAAACTCAGTGATTTCTCCATGATACTCGCCTAAATCATTTACAAACAGCTTAGCTGTAGGAACGTTTCGTGAGTCAACTAAAGCTTCGCGCATAGACATTTGTCCTTTGAATTGCCCATCGTAGTTTCCTAAAGCCCATCCGCCAAAATCAGTCGGTGTATCATATACTTGATGGTACGTTGAATATTGCAGCAGTTCGATTGCTGGACCGTAGACCGTTAAAGGTTTAATTGTCGAACCCACACCTCGCGAATTATCTGTTGCGAAATTATGGGCCATTAAATCTTCACGATTTCGTCCGCCAATCGTAGCCGTAATTCGACCCGACGTCGAGTCAATTAAACTCATAGCCGTCTGTAACTGTTCATTTGGAAAATTAACATATTCATCTGTATTGGCTACATCAAAAAGAATTTGCTGGGCAGATGGGTCATAATTCGTATGAATAGTAAGACCAGAAGTGTACGGATCAAATTCTGTTTTTTCTTCCACTTCATCTAGCACAACTTGAATATAAGAATCATAGACGAAGTCATTGGAATCTTCGCGAGGAGGCAGCAGCCCTTCGGTGACGGGAATTTCTTTTGCGGCATCCGCTTCTTCTTGGGTAACTGCCCCAAAGTCGACCATCGCTTCCAACACTAGCCAGCGGCGATCAGAAGCCGCTTCAGGGTTATTGTACGGGCTGTAATAATTCGGTGCGCGAGGCAAGCCCGCAAGCATGGCTGCTTCGTGCAATTCTAATTCACTGACATGTTTTCCATAATATTCCTCGGCAGCTGTTGCCGCACCATACACATTGCCGCCCATATGAATACGATTGAGATACAGGGTAATAATTTGTTCTTTTGATAATTCTTGTTCTAATTGGATAGCCAACCACGCTTCTTGCGCTTTCCGTTCGAGTGTTTGATCTTCTTCTAAAGTAGAGAAGACGGAGTTTTTAATCAACTGTTGAGTGATCGTACTCCCACCACCGACGACTTCTTGATTGACTACGTAGCCAACAGCCGCGCGCCCAATTCCGATGGGATCAATTCCGATGTGGTTTAAAAATCGCTGATCTTCAATTGCCATAATTGCATCTAGCATCACATCTGGATATTCTTCAAAAGTAGCGTATTCTCGTTCAACGCCACCAAGCGTAAAAAACACTTCGCCATTCATATCCACAAATTCAGAAGCATAAGTTCCCCTTAAATCTTCGTCAGTTAATTCTGGCGCGCTAGAGGCATAATAAGCGAATAACCCTAAACCAAACACAGCGATAGCTAGAACTATTCCAACACCCCATAATAAAATTTTCTTCCATAATTCCTGGCCTCGTTTTGTAGAGGGTTTTTGTTGTTTCTTTTTCCTGTCCGATCTTGAGATTGATTCTTTGTCAGACTTTGACATTGCGTTCACCTTCTTAAGTATTCTCATTTATAAATCTAATGTATATTAGTACAAAATTTACCGTTTGTCATCTATTATTCGATTTTTAATGAGTTTATCGACAGCATCCAAATAGGGAATCCGAGGATTATACCCATAAGAAATCGCCTGACATTCTTTTTTTATCGCAGCATAGGGGATGGATTTTCGACCTTTCTCTTCAAACTGCTGGTTCCACCACTTTTGTAAGAATGGGGCATCTAGTAAATACACTTCGTTTAAAGTAGAAAATCGGACAATCGTAAAGCAAATACCTCCGTGTTCAGCCGCTTGTTTGATATGGTTGATTTGATGTGTGTGAAAGTTCCCGAGGGGAAAAGTTGTTTTGTTCTTAGTTTCTTTTGCTTCAAAATCTAAATAATAACCTTTATAAACCCCATTATAATCGGTGGTCGACGATTTTCTGTAATAAGCCTCTGTAATTTTAGCTGCAGAGCGTTTCGGGTAATCGACCTTGACGACTTGAATAGGGGTTGGTTTTTTGTGAATAACTGCAATGTTTTGCTCTCTGTATTGCTTGTTTGTAATATTTAAGTCTTCTTCTAAAGTCATTCCCCGATTTCCATATTGAGGAGAAGCAGTTGCTTGCTTTTTCTTCATCTCTTTTTCATTAAAATGAAAAGGTTGGCCATTTGGATAATGGATTTTCAATGGACAAAACCTCCTTTTTCTATGTTACTATAATACCAGACAAATAGACATTCGTAAAAGCATGAGGTGAAATTTTGAAAAGTATCTATGTGAGCGGCTATCGTTCATTTGAACTGAATATTTTTGATCAAAAGGACGAAAAGCTTTTTTATTTAAAAGAATTTTTAAAAGATCGATTGATCACGTATATTGAAAATGGTGTCGAATGGTTTATTATTAATGGGCAATTGGGCATTGAATTATGGACGGGAGAAGTGGTTATTGAGTTGCAGGAAGAGTATCCCGACGTTCATTTAGCTGTGTTACTTCCTTACACCGGCTACGGTGAAAAATGGAATGAAGGGAATAAAGGCTTGCTTGAAAGAGTCATTCTTCAGGCTGATTATGTAAACTACACTTCCAACAAAGCTTATGAATCACCAAAACAGTTAAATAACAATCAGATCTTCAGTATTCGAAATACGGATGGGGCCTTTCTCATTTACGATAGAATAAATGAAGCAGCCGCAGATGGCAGTCCAAAATATATTTATCGTCTGATTGAAAAGTATCAAGAAAATACCCCGTACGAATTAAATGTGGTGAGCTTCGAGGAGATTGAATTTTTCATTCATGAATATACAGCCTCTCAACAAGAATTTATGGAGTACCCTGAAAATCCTGAAACTTAGAAGTTTACCGAAAATTCCTCTTTTATAATACGTTAAAATATGATAGTATTAAATGGATGAATAACCAACTGACTAATGAGGTGAACACGAGTGAGAACATTAACTCAAAGAGAAATTGTAGATAAAGATTTCAGCAACAAGCTTCGAGGCTATGATCCTGAAGAGGTGGATCAATTTTTAGATATTATTATTCAAGATTATAAATCTTTTCAAGAGGAAATTGACGAATTAAGAGCAGATAATGATCGTTTAATTGAACAATTAGATAAAAATTCAAAACAAACACGCACACAAAATCAAAATTCCAATCAAGCAACCGTAACAAATTTTGACATTTTAAAACGATTATCGAATTTGGAACGACATGTCTTTGGGTCTAAATTAGATGCAGAAGGCCACAAAGAAGATTAATTTAAAAAGAACCTTGTGTAATTTATGGATAATTGCGCGTCCACTTTGATGGGCGTGAGTAAAGTCCATGCTCACACAAGCTGAGATGCTTGTAGTGTTCATGCGTACTGAAACAATAAGGTACGGTCCTCTTTTGAGGAAACGGCAGCTAAATGAGCTAAAGCTTTGCTAAGCTCTAGTAGGCTTGAAAGTGCCACAGTGACGAAGCAATATTGGAAACAATATTGGTGGAACGGGTAAACCCCATGAGTGAGCAACCCAAACGAAGGTAGGGGCACTTTCTCCGCAGAATTCAATGCAGGAGAGAGGCTGCTTTAAAGCAGCAGACAGATAATTATCTCTGGAAAGAGGACCTAACTCTTTCCTAGACAGAACATGGCTTACAGTAAATTGCACATATTAGGAAAAGAATGATATCCTCCCATTTTTGTTCGGGAGGATTTATTTTTTGAAAGGCTTAGAGATTGTCTATATATTTAAAGAAGTGAAAGTTCGAAAGGGGCGAAAAAAAGATGACAACATTTAATTTAATCGCAACATGTGCTGCCGGAGTAGAGGCTCTAGTGGGAGATGAGTTGCGAGCGCTTGGATATGAAGTACAAGTTGAGAACGGACGCGTCCGTTTTCAAGGGACGGCAAAAGACATTGCAAAAACGAATCTCTGGTTACGGATTGCCGACCGCATTAAAATAGTAATTGGTGAATTTGAGGCGAAAACCTTTGACGATTTATTTGAACAAACAAAAGCTCTGCCATGGGATCAATATATTCCAATGGACGGGAAATTCCCAATTGCAGGGAAATCAATTAAATCCACTTTACACAGTGTGCCGGCTGTACAAAGTATCGTAAATAAAGCAGTAGCTGAAAGCATTAAAGAAACCTACCATCGCCGCGGCATGCTGCCAGAGACGGGGGCGGAGTATCCCATTGAAATCGCGCTGCGAAAAGATAAAGCGCTGCTTACTATGGATACGACAGGCGAGAGTTTATTTAAACGAGGCTATCGGACAGAGAAGGGCGGAGCGCCGCTGAAAGAAAACTTGGCAGCGGCACTGATTGCTTTGACCACTTGGCGTAAAGATCGACCCTTTGTCGATCCGACCACTGGTTCAGGAACGATTGCGATTGAAGCGGCATTAATCGGCCAAAATATTGCGCCGGGTTTCAACCGTTCTTTCCTTTGTGAAGATTGGGACTGGATGGACGACGACATGTGGGAAGAAGTGCGTGCGGAAGCGGATGAGTTGATGGATTACGAGGCAGAACTTGATATCTTAGGTTTTGATATTGATGAAAATATGATTAAAATCGCTGAGCGAAATGCTTTAGCTGCAGGCGTTTCTCATAATATTGAATTCAAACAGCTTGCTGTCGCTGATTTTAAAACCGATAAAGAATTTGGTATCATGGTGTCAAATCCGCCATACGGAGACCGGCTAGGGGAAGAAGAAGCCGTTCATAAACTTTACCGTGAAATGGGCGAGGCGTTTCGACCACTAAATACTTGGAGTAAATATATCATTACAAGTGATTTAGATTTTGAAAAGTACTATGGCGAGCGAGCCACAAAAAAACGTAAACTATACAATGGGACTATTCGTACTGATTATTTCCAATATTGGGGCGACCGTCAAAAGTAAATATTTTATTAACGCTTAAAAGCTGTAGAAACAGTTTTTGAGCGTTTTTGTTTTTGATGACTAGATAAAAAATCCCTTTTCTTTTCAAATTTTCCTACTAATTGAAGAAAATAAGTGATAAAATCGAACTGCATTTAGTAAAGCGCTTCAAAGGCAATAGAACAAAGAAGGAAGGGAGGATTCAGTATGGCAGCACAATTTCGCAAAATGTGGGAAGATATTTCAGATAACAAAGAGATTATCCTTGTTTTAACCTTCGTTTGGATTCTTTTATACGAAGAATTTACCCCCTTTGTCGTAATTACAGGGGTACTTTCGGCCGTTATCGTTGTTTTATTTACTGATCAATTTTTATTGAAAGGAAATTATGAGCATTCTTATTTAATTGGCATAGGCACATTCATTCGTTATGCGTTTCGCTTAATCATCGAAATTTATTTAGCAGGCTGGGATATTATTCCTACGATTATCAAAGGGGATGAGGATGTAGAAATTGTGGAAGTTGAAACCCAATTAACGGATGAATTACTCATCGATATCTTAGCAAATTCAATCACTTTAACACCAGGAACTGTATCCGTTGAAAAAGAAGGACAACGTATTTTTATTTTGAATCTGAAGGCGCAATTACCGGGTGAGGATCGCAGAGAACTCATTCCTTTGCGCCTTGAACAAATCTTATTGGAATATGAAGAAAAAATAGAAGGGAAAGCTTAGGGAGGAAGAAAAAATATGCGTTTTGAAGCAATCGTCATCTTCATATTAGCGATATTCTCCTTGGCTGGGTTATACCGTGTATTACGGGGGCCGTCAATTTGGGATCGTTTATTAGGAGCTGCTCTATTTTCTTCAAAAGTCATCATTATCGCTATTTTGATCGGTATGTTCATTAATCGGTCCTTTGCGGTGGATGTCGCTCTTATCTATGCGTTATTAGGTTTTATAGGCACGATTATGCTTGCACGCTTTGTAGAGAGAAGAGGGGATATTTAATGGGAACAATTATGGAATGGCTGGGCAATGCCATTATCTTTATTGGTTTACTCTTGATGGGACTTGGTGTATTTGGTCTTTTTCGCTTTCAAGATTATTTTGCACGTGTCTTAATCGGCGCTAAGATAGATACTGTCGGCTTTATTACCATATTATTTGGTCTAATTATAAAAAATGGGTTTACATTTTTTAGTGGAAAAATTTTCCTCGTATTGGTTCTGTACATTGTGACGAATCCAATCGCCACCCATGCGATTACTCGATCGGCTTACTTGAGCGGCTACCGGATAAAAAAGGAGCGCTGAACGAATGTTTGAAAATTTCTTATTTATTAGTGTGCTTATTGTCTCTCTCTTTGCGGTGCTTTCAGAGAATATGCGGCATTCCGTCATTTATTTAGGTGTATTTTCTTTAATGATGGCTTTAATTTATTTGCATTTTAATGCGCCTGATGTGGCATTAGCCGAAGCTGCCATAGGGGTAGGCCTCTCGACAGTTATGTATTTGGTAGCACTAAAGAAAATTAGAGTATATGACATCTGCTATGTCAATGAAGAAGAAAATTTTAATGATGAGTATATTCTCAATTTCAGAGGGCGCGTGATTCGACCGTTGGAATTTTATTTGGAACAAACGGAAGAAGTGGAACCGCAGCTCACTTATACCAATCACTCAATCATAGAGATAATTAACGAGGATAATCACGATTTCATCATTCATCAAAAAGGCATGCAAACTTATGTCTATGGTGAAAAATCCGATCAAATCTTTCAAGATCTGGTGAAAAACATTAAGGATTTGATTCCAGATATGGCCAATGTTGAAGTTCGCTATTTAGAAGAGGTGAGAGCGAATGCAAATCATACGCAAGAAAACTCCTAGATATATTTCTGTTTTTCGGATTGCTTTAGTGCTAATGGGGGCTTACTTGTTAATCTCTTTTTTCTTGCAGGATTCAGAGAGGATCGGGAAACCATTAATGGATTTTTTTACTGAAAATTTCATCGAAGAAACAGGCGCCACAAATGCGGTGGCGGGCATTTACTTAAACTATCGAGTGTTTGACACGCTTTTTGAAGCACTGATGTTAATGGTGTCTGTCATGGAAGTCATCGATATATCATTTGCTAACCGTTACAAGGGACGCTATCAGTTTGCAGAGGATGAGTTGGTTAGTAAAAATAATTCAGAGATTGTTGCGCGGATGATGGGGATTATTTATCCGTTCGTTCTATTGATTGGTTTATATATCATCCTTAATGGCCATGTTTCTCCTGGCGGCGGGTTTCAAGGAGGTTCTATCCTTGCAACAGCCTTAATCTCACGCTATCTTGTCTATCCAAACTTTGATATTGATTTAGATTTGCTTGAACGATTAGAAAAAGTATTATACTTGTTGATTGTTTTAGTCCCCGTTCTTTATGTGTTTATGCAAATTCAACCAAAAAATACTGCTTTATCGAATGAAGTGTATATGATGGTGATGAATACGTTGATTGGTTTGAAAGTTTTTTCTGGGTTAAGTATTATCTTCTATCGGTTTGTATTCTATGAAGGCGCATCCATCTATAATCAACAACCAGAACAGCCCACAAATTTCATAAAGAAAGAAGGGGAGTAAATTGAGTTTTCTCACTGGTGAAGTCGTCGGTATCTTGTTATTTTTCATTGGTCTTTATGGCTTAATGACTAGAAAAACGATACCCAAAACCATTATGTCGATGTCTGTAATGGAAGCTGGTATCTATTTGTTTTACATAACCATTAATTACTCACCTGATAGTGTGCCACCCATTGGGGATCTGGAAGGTGTAAACTACGTGGATCCGGTTCCATCTGCATTAATGATTACAGCCATTGTGATAGGCATTGGCGTAACGGCTATTGGGCTGACGATGTTTATGCATTACAAACAAAAACATGGCATTACACATTGGACAAGGTATAGGGATCAGTTAAGGAGTGATGAATAGTGTTAAGTCTTTTTATATTGGCGCCTATCTTAATGGGGGTTGTTGCCTTAATTTTTCAGCATCGTATATTTAAACCTCTCACTTATATTTTTCAAATCCTCTATACCATTTTTGCTTTTTATGTGTTTTTGCTAGTTAAAGAAGGTGGCCCTATCGTGTATAGTTTCGGTGGGTATACAGACGGTTTGGCGCTCAGCCTTTATGCGGATGCTATCTCTATTTTTATGGTTTTGATGACGGCTGTTTTTTATATTGCCTTTTTAATCTATACAACAAATGAAGAGTATGCGGAACCGCAATTTTATTTTCTCTTTTTAGTGCTGCAAGGGCTTATGATGGGGTTGTTTTTGACGAGTGATTTATTTAATATCTTTGTGTTCTTAGAAGTTTCTACCGTGGTTGTCTCTATTTTAATTATGTACAACAAAGATAGACAAGCCATTTATGATGGGATGATTTACTTTTTTGTCAATGTCATCGGGTCTTCTTTTTTACTGTTTGGTATCGGCATGTTATATCGCACCTTTGGCTTGCTGGATATGCGGGCTTTGACTGATGCTATGAGTTATTTAGATAGTCCTCGAGCTATTATTTTCCCGATGAGTTTGATGATGGTGACTGTCTCTTTAAAAACAGCGGTTACGCCACTATTCAGCTGGTTGCCTAAAGCACATGGCACACCGAGTGCTCCGCCTGTGGTTTCTGCTGTTTTAAGCGGGTTGTACATCAAAAGTGGAGTGTATCTCTTTATCCGATTCTCGACGATGTTTTCTTCGATGATTAACGTCAACCAGTTTTTCTTTTGGATTGGCTTTATCACAGCGGTCGTTGGTTTTATTATGGCCCTAGGCCAGTCAGATATTAAATTAATTTTAGCGTACCATACAGTGTCGCAAGTGGGTCTGATTATGATTGGTTTAAATATGGGCTCAGAAATTGCTTTTTGGGGATCGGTGTATCATGTGTTCAGTCATGCGATTTTCAAATCCACCTTATTTCTTACCGCTGGTCTTATTTATGAAGAATATGGCACTCGAAATGTCTACCAAATTCGCGGATTATTTAAACGCATGCCGTGGGTTGCCGCAGCGACAGCCTTTGCTATTTTAGGAATCACAGGCGCGCCCTTCTTTAACGGAAGTATCTCTAAGTATATGATCGCGCACGGTTCAACGGAGACTTGGGTGGCTGTATTATTAAATATTGTCAACCTAGGAACCGTCATGTCTTTTGTCAAGTATTCGACAATTTTCTTTGGTAAAAACCCGTTAGAAAAGAGAGCAAAAACAGATTACTATGCTGGATTTGCTTCGTTGCTGATGGGGATTACTTCTCTTATAACCGGTATTTTTGGTGAAAATCTTACCGAGTATTTCTTTAATTTCCAAGTTCATGTCGATGCAGCGGAGTATTTCGAAAAAGGACTAACATATGTATTAATGATTGCCATTGGCATATTAGTGTATCAACGAATAATCAAGAATGGAGGGATTCTTGCCAAAATTGGTCATTTGGAACTGACTTTTAATGGCATTATTACGTCAATGGTTGGTTACTTGATTGTCGTTGTCTTGTACCTAAATCTTATCTTATAAAGGCTAATCCTTGAGCAGAGAAACTGTTTGCAATATACTATGTGTATAGAAGAATGATTAAGAAATGTCCTTAAAGTGAATTTCTCCCAATTCGACTTTAAGGACATTTTTTATGGTTTATTGGTTTTTAAAAACGTCATTAAAAATAGCTTTTGTTCCTAAAAAGAAGTTTTCATCTCCGTTAACTGTTGAAGGCGCACCGCTAAATTGAGACATTTGAAGCCCTAATTCTGCTGCGATTAAGAGATAAGGAGCCCGGTCCCAGGGCATCGACTCTGGGCTGATAAATGCGCCATATTTTCCAGTAATCACTCGCGTAGCATCCGAAACCGAGCTGCCTAAAAATCGTAAATCAAAGCCGTTCTCGGCTAGAAATGTCATAAGCGCCGTGCCATTCATTTTACGAGGATTAATTGAAATCAGAGCTTCATTTAAAGGAATATTTTTAGGTTTTTTGATAGGCTGATGATTTAAAAAGACACCTGCATCTTTTTTAGCAGAGATTAAAGTGTTTGTTTCAACCTCGTAAATATAACTTAACAAAGGTTCTCCTTTTTGGAAATAAGCGACTAAAATGCCATAATCATCCGTTTGTTTAATAAAATTTGAAGTGCCATCAATCGGATCGATCACCCATAAGTGTTCGGCTAGGGTATCTACTTCGGAGTTTTCCCCTTCTTCTCCTAAAATGATATGTTTTCCTGGCAAGGTATGGATATAAGCGGTCAATTTTTGCTCGACCGCCAGATCTACTTCACTCACCAAATCACGGAAATCTTCTTTTTCGTTAATCGAATAGTCTGTGTTGGCTTGAATATACTCACCGAGTTTTACTAACCACTGTTTCATTTTTTTATCCATCAAATCTATCGTCATAATATCTCCTTTGCATCACTTTTCGTCAGTTCTTGTTTAAAAATTCATAACTTATTCGAACTTCATTTATATAATACAACGTACACAGGGCATTCACAGCGTTTTTTGCAAGGCTTGTTTAGCTAAATTATCTGCTCCTCGATTTTTCGACTCTGGGATCCAAGAGATACTGATGAAAGGGAAGGCCTCCATTAATTTCAAAATGCGCTGCAAATAATTGTTTGACGAAGCATCTTTAACGTATTTCTTTTTAACGGATTGTGCTACAATTTGACTATCTGTATAGCAAAAAGTGAGCTCATTTGTATAGTCATTATCTACTAGCCAGTTTATCCCTTCATAGAGCGCTTTGAATTCCGCCAAGTGGTTGTTCCATTTACCATCCAAGGGGAGAGGGAGTTGGATTTGATCGTCATCGATTAAAACCAAAAGGCCAATGCCGGCATTTCCTGGGTTGCCATTAACTGCTGCATCTGTATAGAGCCTAATCATCTGAAATCACCTACTTTATTTATATGAGAGAGAATGATGGTATGAACAAAAACAACGAAACACTTAAGTTAAATATTCGCTTTGAATTTTCAATTGAAGTGATTTTACTTTGTCTTATTTTTATCTTGTTTGGTCTAGCATTCTTATTGACTTCAAATTTACTTGCATTTAATTGGATTAGCGTTGTCTTGATTCTTTTAGGCTTCACTCTTATTTATTTAAAAACTTCAAGTTACATAGAATTAAAAAAAGACACTGTGACCATCCAATATATGAAATATATGTATAAAAAAACGTTGACCACCCATCAGATCAAACAATTTGTGTTTTATAAAAGCAGCCTTTTAGTAGAAATACAGGCAAAAAATCAAAAAGTTGTCCCTTTTTATTTAAAACAAAAAAATCGGGAAAGACTTCTTAATTTTCTCGTCAATCATTATCCAGACATCCCTTGTTTATTTTATGATAAAACAGACTAAACGGCTAGATAAGCATCTAGCCGTTCTATCTTTTATTCCCTTTCTTGTGTATCTGTTAATTCTTCATCTTCTCCTAAAAGAACGACATTCGTCGCTTGCAGACCACGCGCGCCTTCGACAGCGTCAAATTGCACCGCTTGTCCTTCTTTTAACGTTCGGTAACCATCCATTTCGATTCCAGTAAAGTGGACGAAAATGTCTTCGTCACCATACTCGATGAATCCATAGCCTTTTACGTTGCTGAACCATTTAACTATGCCTTTTTGTGTCATTGCAATCCCCCAAATCCAATCCATCCATCCTATCCTTACACCCAAAGTATATAGGAAACTTATGATCTAAGTCAATTTCTAGCCTTATTTTCAAACGCTATGAGAAACTCGAGAGAAATAATGTAAAACCCTCTTCAATATGTTAAAATATACAAGATAACTTAAGAATACATTGTCATGTAGAATGGAAGGACTGCCAGTTTTGAAAGAATTAAAAATAGAAAAATTATCACATCGGACGGGCACTAAACTATTATTTGAAAAGATCGATTTTTCCATCCTCAATGAGCAAAAAGTAGGTTTAATTGGTCGAAATGGGAACGGCAAGTCGACCTTTTTAAAAGTCATAGCTGGCGTTTTAGAGCCTGATGCGGGAGTATTGAATAAACCGGGAGAGTATACGGTTGGTTATTTAAGCCAAGAGCCGGCTTTAAACCCTGAAAAAACGGTTTTAGAAACAGTTTTCGCAGGGGATACACCCATTATGCATGCCGTGCGTCAGTATGAACAGAAGATGCTGGAATTATCGAAGGATCCGGGAAATGAAACCCTCCAAAAGCAGTTCACTCGTGCGCAGGCTGAAATGGATACTCAAAATGCCTGGAATGCAGACTCGAGCGCTAAAAAAATCTTGTCTATTTTAGGGATATCAGACATGAATAAAAGAATGAACGAAATGTCTGGTGGACAAAAGAAAAGAGCGGCTCTGGCCCAAGTGCTTATCCAAACGCCAGATTTGCTTATTTTAGATGAGCCAACGAACCATTTAGATTTTGAAATGATTACTTGGCTGGAAAATTTCTTAAAAAATTACAAAGGAGCATTGTTAGTCGTCACGCACGACCGTTATTTCTTAGACCGTATCGTTGACCGCATTGTCGAATTAAACAATGGTCAATTAGAAGAGTATACTGGTAACTACCAAGCTTATGTGGAAGAGAAAGCAAGACGGGAAGAACTGAAGGCAGCAGCCGATCACAAAGCCAATCAGCTGTATAAGCAAGAGCTGGCTTGGATGCGTGAAGGTGTGCGGGCACGCGGAACCAAACAGAAGGCCCGTATCGAGCGTTTTGAACAATTGAAAGGGAAAGTGTCTCAATCTTCTACAGGATTTAATTTAGAGATGGATTTAGCTTCCTCACGCTTAGGAAAACAAGTCTTTGAGTTTGAAGAGGCGAGTTACCATATTGAACAAAATGTCATTTTAGATCGGTTTAATTATATTATACAAACCCATGACCGCATAGGCATCACAGGAGTGAATGGGGCAGGCAAGTCGACTTTTCTCAATATCCTGGCAGGAAAAATGCCACTTGATTCCGGTATTCTTCGTGTTGGTGAAACCGTCAGAATTGGCTATTTTCAACAAGATAATATAGATGTTCCCGGCGATAAGCGCATGATCAATTATTTGCAAGAGGTGGCTGAAGAAGTTCACCGGTTAGATGGCACTTCTATGAATATCTCTCAGTTGCTTGAACAATTTATGTTCCCCACTTCACAGCATGGTGTATTGATTCGTTCGCTCTCAGGCGGAGAAAGGCGACGATTGTATCTTGTCCGACTACTGATGGAACGACCGAATGTGTTACTCTTGGATGAGCCGACGAATAACTTGGATATTGATACATTAAATATTTTAGAACAATATATCGAAGAGTTTCCAGGCGCCGTTTTAACTGTTTCTCATGATCGTTATTTTTTAGATAAAATTACCGATAAACTCTTGGTATTTGAAGGGGACGGAGTAATCCGCGAATTTTTCGGCACAGCAGAAGAATACTTTTTAAACGCACAAGCCAAAGACAAACAAACACAAAGTGTCCGCCAAAAGGAAGCACAACAGAACAAACAACCCGCGTTAAATCAGACCAAAGAGAAAACAAAGCTGTCCTATATGGAAGAAAAAGAATGGGCAACCATTGAAAAGGACATCATGGCTTTAGAAGAACAAGTGGAAGAGCTGGAAGCAGGCATTGTGGAAGCGGGTAGTGATTTTGGCACAATTGATCAATTGTTTAAAGAAAAATCTGCTTTAGAAGAAAAATTAGAAAAAAAGTACGAAAGATGGGAATATTTAACCCAATTTGTATAAAATACAAAGGACGGATAAAAAGATGAGACAATATTTGGACTTGGCGCAGAAAATAATGGATAAAGGAATAACGAAGGAAGATCGGACAGGTATTGGTACAACCTCGATTTTTGGCCATCAAATGCGCTTTGATTTAAACGAGGGTTTCCCTTTACTTACAACAAAGCGAGTGGCTTTTGGCCTGATTAAATCGGAATTATTATGGTTTTTAAAAGGCGATACAAATATCCGCTACCTGCTTGAACACAATAATCATATTTGGGATGAATGGGCCTTTGAACGGTATGTAAAAAGTGAAGTTTATACCGGTCCTGACATGACTGATTTTGGTTTACGAGCACAAGAAGATGAAGCCTTTAACCACGTTTACCAAGAAGAGATGCAGAAATTTACCGATAAGATCCTTAAAGACGATGCCTTCGCCGAACAATACGGAAGTTTAGGCAATGTGTACGGGGCACAGTGGCGTTCATGGCCTGCTGCAGATGGCGGCACGATTGATCAAATTCAAAATGTCATTGAATCAATTAAAAATAACCCCGATTCCAGACGACATATTGTATCGGCTTGGAATCCAGCGGAAATTGAGGATATGGCACTTCCGCCATGTCATACCTTGTTTCAATTTTATGTAGCCGATGGCAAGCTGAGTTGCCAGCTGTATCAACGCAGTGCGGATGTCTTCTTGGGCGTTCCCTTTAATATTGCAAGTTATGCCTTGTTGACACATTTAATTGCACATGAGACAGGTTTAGAAGTTGGTGAATTTATTCATACCTTTGGGGATGCCCATTTATACTCGAATCATATGGAACAAATCCAAAAGCAATTAGCGCGGGAGACAAGAGCATTACCCAAACTTAAATTGAATCGAGAAAAACAAAGCATCTTCGACTTTGAAATTGAAGACATTGAAGTGATCGATTATAAACCGCATAAGGGCATTCGGGCGCCTATTGCCGTTTAATTTTAAAAGGAGTTAGGAAAAATGGAAGAAAAGAAGATCGAGAATTGTTGGACCCACACATTAGAAAAACCTTATTTTACATTTGTATGGGCAGAAGATAAAAATGGTGTCATCGGAAGAGATGGAACCTTACCTTGGCATTTGCCGAATGAAATGAAACACTTTGTCAATGTAACGATAAATGATGTGGTAGTGATGGGAAGAAAAACGTACGAAAGTATCCCAAAAAGGCCTCTAAAAAATCGGGTAAATATCGTCCTGACCTCTAATAAAAATTACGAAGCACCTGGAGCCATTGTGGTTCATTCGAAACAAGATATCTTACAGTATGTAAAAGAGATTGAGAAACCCATTCATATTATTGGAGGCTCCTCTTTGTTTGAAATGTTTATCGATGAAGTGGATATTTTATATCGAACAGTGGTGGAAGAGGAATTCCAAGGGGATACGTATATGCCTGAAATAAACTATCGGTACTTTCGAGTGGTGGATTCGAAAGAAGGTATTGTCGATGAAAAAAATAAATACCCGCATCAATTCTTTATCTATGAAAGAAAACAGCCAGCCAGACCTTTCTCAGACGAGCAAGCATAAAAATTACTGGAGTTTTAAAGGGTGAATGATATAGCGAATAGAGAACAGCGCAAACAGCAGAAGGTAAATGGCTGGAAATGGGCGTTTATCCTACTTGTCATCTTTATTGGATTTTTGTTTCTTTTGTTTATATGGGCTATCCAACCCGTCGAAAAGAGTCCGTCCTCTCAACCGACCAGTGAACTGTCGGGAGAGACGATTGAACTGACGACGAGTATGGAAAAAGAAGAGGCAGAACAACTCATCAATATGTATTTAACTTATTCTATTGGCGAAGAATACGCCCATTACCGGATAGTATTAACGGACCAGTTGGAAATTCATGGAATACTTGAATTTTTAGGCTTTGACGTTCCATTTGCCTTATTTTTAGACCCTTATGTGATGGAAAATGGAAATGTGCAATTGCGTGGAAAAGCGGTAGAAGTAGCGAACTTCTCTTTACCCGTAAGTTTGGTGATGCGGCTAGTGGAGAATCAAGTGGCTTTTCCAGCTTTTATCGCTTTTGACAGCGAGTCACAAATTATTGTTATTCATTTAGATCAACTAACAGCAGAGGATAACTTTGCGGTTGAAATGACAACAATTGATCTAAACGATGGCTTAATTGAATTGAATATACGTTTCGATGAAGAGGTTATTTTAGAACAATTAGAACAAATAGATAGTTATTAAATAAACATAAGAATGGCGCAGTAAAAAGAGAGAGGGGAGAAGGATTGGAAAAAGCATTGTTTGCAGGCGGGTGTTTTTGGTGTATGGTGGAGCCGTTTGATACGCAGCGGGGAATCGAATCGGTTGTATCCGGTTATGCCGGAGGCCATATCAAATACCCCACATATGAACAAGTAAAAAGTCAAACAACGGGGCATACGGAAGTGGTTCAAATTACATTTGATCCAAAAGAAATGTCCTTTGAACAGCTGGTTGAGATTTATTGGCAAGTGACAGATCCGACAGATGCAAGCGGCCAATTTATGGATCGAGGCGACAGTTATCGTCCGGTCATCTACTACTACTCAGATGAACAACAAAAAACGGCGGAACATTCTAAAAAGCAACTGGAAGAGAGTGGTCGATACAAAGCCCCGATTGTAGTTACGATAGAAGAAGCGCCAATATTTTGGCGGGCTGAGGATGAACACCAAGACTTTTACAGAAAGAACAAAGAACGATACCAGCAAGAAAAAAGAGAACGTGCACAGTGGACAGAAGAGAATGCAGTAAAAGAGGGCTTATTATAATGGAAATGAGTTTTTATCACTATTTAATGACGGAAAGAGATCCTTATAAAAAAGACGACATCACATTATTCGCCAATCACGCATTCAATGACCGGATGTTTCCAAAGCACTCCGAGGATTATGACGAAGTCAGTCGCCATCTTGAACTGAACGCAGACTACTTACCGACCATGACGATTTTCGATGAAGCATGGCAACGATATGTCGACAATTATAGTGAAAAATAAAAGAAGACAAGGAGCATAAGAATGAGTACACATATTGGAGCAGAAAAAGGGGAAATTGCAAAAATTGTTTTACTGCCTGGAGACCCATTGCGTGCAAAATATATTGCTGAAACATTTTTAGAAGATGTGACGCAATATAATACGGTACGCAATGCTTTTGGATACACAGGTACATATAAAGGGGTGCCCGTCTCGGTCCAAGGAACAGGTATGGGGGTTCCTTCAATCAGTATCTATGTCGAAGAGCTGATTAATGACTATGATTGTGAAATTTTAATGCGCGTGGGTTCTGCCGGTGCACTGCAAAAAGACGTAAAGGTGCGCGATGTTGTCTTGGCCCAGGCAGCAACAACTGACTCTGGCATTAACCGTCAAGCTTTTAATAATCAAGTTGATTTTGCCCCCATTGCGGACTTTGGCCTATTAAAAACAGCGTATGACAAAGCAAGCCAACAAAAGTTCACTGTACGGGTGGGAAATATTTTTACTTCTGATCGTTTTTATAATGAAGAGCTCGATAAACAAAAACTAGCCGATCATGGGGTATTAGCTGTTGAAATGGAAGCTGCGGCCCTTTATACAATTGCTGCGAAATACGGGAAAAAAGCCCTAACCATTTTAACAATTAGTGACCATATTCTCACAGGAGAAGAGACAACAGCTGAGGAACGCGAGCGCACATTTGATGATATGATGATTATTGCATTAGAAACAGCTGTAGACCATCAGTAATTCAGTTGGTGAATAAAAGGAGATTTTGCGTATGAATGATAATAATAAGCACAAAAAGAAAATAGGTCTTACGAGAACTCAGTTTGTTGTCTCTCTTCTCGCTACATTACTTTTAGGGATTGTCGGCACTTATGCGGTCGTTTCTTTTCCAGCCGAATCAACTGAAGAGATGTCTGAAGAGGCAGCCGGCACTGAGCAAGCGCTTGATACGCAATATCTTTTTGGATTAACAGATGATTTGTCTGTGATTAATAAGCTCTATACGATTCTCCAAACGAATTATTTTCAAGAAATTGACTCGGAGACGCTTATTGAAGGTGCTCTAGAGGGAATGGCAGGAGCGGTTGATGATCCTTACACTGAATATTTGGATGAAGTAGAAAGCACTAGTTTTGAAGAAGATGTTTCAGGGTCCTTTGAAGGAATAGGAGCCGAAGTCATGAAAGACGGCGAATATGTGCGTATTGTTTCGCCAATCGCCAATTCGCCGGCTGAAGCAGCCGGTTTGCAGCCCAATGATTTTATCATTGAAGTAGACGGAAAAGCAGTCGCAGATTTAACGCTCAATGAAGCAGTCGCCTTAATTCGCGGCCCTGAAGGTAGTGATGTGGAATTACTGATTCAACGTGGAGAAGAACAAATGACCGTGGTGCTATCTCGAGCGACCATTCCTATCGAAACCGTTTATTATGAAGTGGATGAGAATGATGCAGCCATTGGTCATGTAAATATTGTTAATTTCAATCTGCCTACGTATGAAGAAACAGTCACGGCGATTCAAGAATTGGAAGAGCAAGGCGTCGAGAAAATTATCTTCGATGTGCGCGGCAATCCGGGAGGTTTGCTGACTACAGCGATGCAACTGGCCAATATTTTTGTTCCAGATGGTGAGCCTCTCATGATGACCGAATATCGAGAAGATGAGGAGCCGACTGTCTATTACGCAGACGATGACTACGGCGAATATAAATATGAGGGAGAAGCGATTCTTCTAATTGACGAAGGTAGTGCAAGTGCTTCTGAAATCTTGGCCGGCGCCATGCGCTCAGTTGGTATTCCCTTGTACGGGCAAACGACTTTTGGCAAAGGAACCGTCCAAAGCGTTGTCAGCCTCGGTGAGACGGATGAAGTCAAATTTACCAGCGGTCGCTGGCTGACGGCTGATGGGGATTGGATCAATGAAGAAGGCATTACTCCAGATGTTGAAGTCGAGCTGCCGGCTTATGCCAATTTATTTGTTGTGAATCCAACCGCCACTTATGAGCAAGGTCAAAGTTCACCTGAAATCAGTAATTTAAAACAAGTATTAAGCGCACTTGGTTATTCTGTTTCTGACACTGAGGTCTACGATGGAACAGTTGTTGAGGCGGTATCCGCCTATCAAGCGGAAAATGACTTGCCGGTGGATGGTGTCGTGACTGGGAATACCGCTCGTTCATTAACAGACAGCTTACGGGCTTTGATTGAAGCCAATGATACCCAATACAATGCAGCTATCCAAGCCCTTCAAGAAGGATAAAGAACCAACAGAGTGATTTCATTAAATAGGCTTTTTTGAAAAAATATGGTAGGATGAATGGCAGAATAATAGTGAATGAGTATTGGAGACGATAAAATGAGTGAGCATGGTCCAAGTCTTCCACCACGAAGTGAAAGGCAAGAAATAAATAAAAAGGAAGAACAAACGACGACTTTCTTTCAAGAATTAGTATCCACGATTAAATATATTCTTGTGTTACTAATTATCTTCTTTGTTGTCTATCGTTTTTTCTATGCACCTGTCATGGTTGATGGCGATTCCATGGAGCCAACGTTACAAGACGGAGACTATGTCATGTTAAATAAATTTTCAGACATTGAACGATTTGATATTGTGGTCTTTCCGCCGCCTGATGATGTGGAAACTCAATATATTAAGCGTGTGGTTGGAATGCCTGGGGATCGGGTGGAATATCACGAAGATGTTTTATATATTGATGGGGAAGTCATAGACGAATCGTTCCTAGAAAAGGAAGAGGAAGCGGCTTATTATTCATCGGGTGATTATTCTTTGCTTACTCTTTTAGGCGTTGAAGAAGTACCGGCAGGTCAATATTTTGTGTTGGGAGATAATCGACTCAATTCACGAGATAGCCGGAGTTTTGGCTTTGTAGATGAAGAAGCCATTTTAGGAAAAGCAACGTTCAGGTATTGGCCTTTAGATCGTTTTGGTTTTGTTGAATAAAAAATGTAAACGTGCCGTGTCAGCTTTTATTGCTGGCACGGTCATTTAATGATGAGGTAGGTGTTTTTTATGGCAATTATACAATGGTACCCAGGGCATATGGCAAAAGCGAAAAGAGAATTAAAAGAAAAATTACCTTTAGTCGATGTAGTGTTTGAGTTGGTTGATGCGCGTATTCCAAATGCATCGAGAAATCCTGATGTCAAAGAGCTGACTCAAAATAAACCACATGTCTTAATTTTAATGAAAGCTGATTTGGCCGATCCAAAAGTGACCAATCAATGGTTAAATTACTTTGAGAGCCAAGGGATAGAAGCTGTAACCTTTAACGGCAAATCATCAAAAGGCATTGAAAAAATTATCGATGCGGCCCGCAACGTCCTGGAAGAAAATTTTTCAAAGCGAGAAGAAAAAGGGTTGAAAGAAAGAGCCATCCGCGCGGTAACGGTCGGTATTCCCAATGTTGGAAAATCAACCTTAATTAACCGTTTTGCAGGAAAAAATGTCACGACAACGGGTAACCGACCAGGTGTGACCAAAGCCCAACAATGGATTAAATACAAAAATCAACTTGAGCTATTAGATATGCCAGGTATTTTATGGCCAAAGTTTGAGGATAAAAATACAGGTGAAAAACTCGCTTTAACAGGGGCTATCAAACATACCTTGTATTATAAAGACGATATCGCCATTTATACTATAAATGATCTTGTAAAAAACTATCCTGGGACGCTGGCGAAACGCTACAATTTCAATCCTGAGCTGGAACAAGAGTTGTCAACCCCCGACATCCTGTTGTTGATCACGCAAAAACGCGGGTTTTTTGAGGATTATGATCGAGGAGCAGAAATGCTTTTAAATGAAATACGAGATGGAAAATTAGGCCACTTATCCTTTGAAACCCCAGAAGAGTTGGTAGGAAATAATGAAGAAACAGACAATTAAAGAAATAAAAGAAGCATTGAAACAAATTGATTCAATGGAAGATCCTGTTTACAGAGCCCTACAAGCAGATGAGCGCAAAGGTGTGCAACATGCGCTTCAACAGTGGCAAAAGAAACAGGTGGCCAAAGAAGCTTTAATCCAACACTCTCTTCATATGTCAAGATTTGAAAAAAAAGCGACAGCAGCCGGCTATCAAGTCATAGCAGGCATTGATGAAGTAGGTAGAGGCCCCCTTGCCGGACCAGTAGTGGCAGCGGCAGTGATTTTGGATTCAAAGGAACCTATTCTAGGGTTAGATGATTCGAAGAAGTTATCGAAAAAAAAGAGACAAGAACTGTTTGAAGAAATTAGAAAAAAAGCACTTGCGATTGGCATCGGAGCCTCTGAATCTTTAGAGATTGATCAACTTAACATTTTACAAGCCACAAAAAAGGCGATGGTGCGTGCAGTTAATCAACTGAATCTACAACCTGATTTACTATTCATCGATGCCGAAACAATTGATTCACCAATTGATCAAAAGGCTATCATTAAAGGAGATTCAAATAGTAATAGTATTGCAGCAGCTAGTATTATCGCAAAAGTCACCCGCGACCAGTGGATGGAAAGCTATGACAAGCAATACCCAGGTTATGATTTCGCAAGTAATGTCGGTTATGGAACCAAGTCACATTTAGAAGGTTTGAAAAATCAAGGACCAAGTCCCATTCATCGCTATTCATTCGCTCCCGTTAAAAAATATTTAAAATAAAAAAACGGAATTTGCACTTTTTGGGTAATTATATATATAGGGAATAAAATATCTAAAAAGTGAGTGAAGCGAATGAAAAATAGGATGGATATCAATGAGTTGTTATTTGGTCTAGGAATTTATCCAGATTTGCAGGCAACGGATAAGTTTTCTTTGGGTATGGAATTAATTGCACAGCTATTTCCAGAGATAGATACACAGTCTTTAACGAGTTTCAAATCGATAAAGAAGCTTTCTTATGAGAAGAAGGCTTCTTTTCTGTCTTTTTGTGAAAAGTCAGATTTTAAAAAAGAAATGCAGCGTTATCAAGAAGCGGGGATACAATGGATACACGTATTCTCACCCGCGTATCCCGAACAATTAAAGATGATTTATGCCCCGCCTATTGTCTTGTTTTATAAAGGGCAAATCGAACTGCTCGGCCAATATATTTGGCTGGGTGTGGTCGGTTCACGTGAATTTACGTCTTATGGCCGACAAGCGGTTGCCCACATTTTAAAATCGCTTTTTAAAGAAGCAAACAAAAAAGTAGGTATCCTCTCTGGGTTAGCGAAAGGCATTGATACAGAAGCGCATGTGTTTGCTATGCAACAAAAGGAACAGACAGTAGGGGTGATAGGGACTGGGCTAGATTTGTATTACCCTAAGGCCAATCAACAAATCCAAGAGTGGATGAGTCAGCAATTTTTAGTCTTAAGCGAATACCCGATGGGTTCGAAACCTTTGAAGTTTCATTTTCCAGAAAGAAACCGCATCATCGCCGGTATCAGCCGCGGGGTTTTAGTCATCGAATCGAAAAAAAGAAGCGGGAGTTTAATCACTGCTTATAATGCATTAGATGAAGGACGGGATGTGTTTGCTGTGCCTGGTTCTATTTTTGATGAAACCCAAATGGGCAATCACCGCTTGATTCAATTGGGAGCAGTGCTGACTCAAAATGGGGAAGATATTTTACGCGAGTGGTTCTTAATATAGTAGAAACTTTTTTTATTTATTTGACAAAGGGATTTCATATGTACTATGATAGGTCACGATTTACGAACGCACACATTTATTTATTAAATTTAAACAGAAATGTCTATTCAGAAAGGGGTTTTAGCTTGGCTTTTAAGTATTTAGTGATTGTGGAGTCGCCAGCTAAAGGAAAAACCATCGAAAAGTATTTAGGTAAAAACTATAAAGTCGTGGCCAGTTTAGGACACGTGCGCGATTTACCTAAAAGCCGTATGGGGATTGATTTTGAAAACAACTATGAACCCGATTATATAACTATTCGCGGAAAAGGTCCGGTATTAAAGGATTTACGAAAGTATGCCAAAAAAGCGGAAAAAGTGTATCTCGCAGCTGACCCGGATCGGGAAGGGGAAGCTATCGCTTGGCATTTAGGGCATGCGTTAAAACTTGAAGAAGATGCTGAAAATAGAGTGGTCTTTAATGAAATTACGAAAGAAGCCGTTAAGGATGCTTTTAAAAGCCCGCGCAAATTAGATAAGGATTTAGTCGATGCCCAACAAGCAAGACGCGTATTAGACCGTATTGTGGGCTACAAAATAAGTCCAATTTTATGGCAAAAAGTAAAAAGCGGTTTGAGTGCTGGTCGAGTTCAATCCGTTGCTTTAAAAATTATTATTGATCGAGAAAAAGAAATCCGTAATTTTAAACCTGAAGAATACTGGTCAATTGCGGCGAACTTTAAAAAAGACAAGAAAAAATTTGAAGCGTCATTTTATGGTGTTGACGGTAAAAAGAAAGAGTTGCCGAATCAAGAAACCGTTACTGAAATCATGGATAAGATTGACCAGAAACAACCCTTTGAAGTGAAAAAAGTCACGAAAAGTAAAAGAAATCGAAATCCAAAGAAACCTTTTACAACGAGTACGTTGCAACAAGAAGCAGCGAACCGCTTAAATTTCCGAACAAATAAAACAATGAGCACCGCCCAGCAGTTGTACGAAGGGGTAAGCATTCAACGGAATCAATCGGTTGGGTTAATTACTTATATGCGTACCGACTCGACGCGGATTTCTACCACCGCGCGTAATGAAGCGATTGATTTTATTGAAGCGGAATACGGAAAAGAATACGTAGGAAGCAAACGGGCCGCCTCAAATCAAGCAGGCGCCCAAGACGCCCATGAGGCCATACGTCCAACAAGTGCGAAGCGGACACCGGAATCCATCAAAAAGTATTTAACAAAGGATCAGTATCGTTTATACCAATTAATCTGGAGTCGATTTATGGCTAGCCAGATGAAACCGGCCGTATATAATACGATGCGTGTCGATTTAGAACAAAACAGTGTCATTTTCCGTGCAAATGGTTCACAGCTCGTGTTTGCAGGGTATCAAAAAGTGTACAAAGAAAGTACGAGTGAAAAAGACAACATCTTGCCAGATATGGCAGAAGGCGAGAATGTGGATTTAGAAAAACTCGATCCAAAACAACATTTCACACAGCCACCTGCTCGCTACAGTGAAGCGACATTGGTTAAAGCATTGGAAGAGAATGGTGTGGGACGGCCATCCACTTATGCACCGACTTTAAACACACTACGCCGACGCTACTATGTGACGATGAAAAATAGACGATTTGAGCCTACAGAACTCGGAGAAATCGTCAATGAATTGATTTCTGAATACTTCCCGCAAATTGTGGATGCAAAATTCACGGCTGAAATGGAAGAACAACTGGATGAGATTGAAATTGGTGAACAGGACTGGTTAGAACTCATCGATAATTTCTATCAGCCATTTAGTGAAAAAGTAGAGACAGCGGAAGAAGAAATGGAAGAAGTTGAAATCAAAGACGAACCAGCCGGCTTTGACTGTGAAAAGTGTGGCCATCCGATGGTCATTAAAATGGGCCGTTATGGAAAATTCTATGCCTGTTCGAACTTCCCGGAGTGCCGCAATACAAAAGCCATTTTGAAGAAAATCGGTGTGACTTGTCCAACGTGTGAAAAAGGCGAAGTGGTTGAGCGTAAAACCAAAAAGAATCGAATTTTTTATGGGTGTGAACGTTACCCCGATTGTGAATTTACTTCTTGGGATAAACCAATTGGCAGAGACTGTCCAAAGTGTGAACAATACTTGGTTGAGAAACGCACAAGAAAACAAGTACAAGTTAAATGTTCCAATTGTGATTATGAAGAAGAGCCTCAAAAATAATTCAATCTTTAAAAATCGCTGATAGCCGGTCTATTCAGCGATTTTTCTTCATAAAGGTTTCAATGATTTTTAAAACAGTTTATCCAAGATGTATGCTAGAATAAGGGAGTGAGTATTAAATAAGTTGGAGGTTTTTTGATGGAAAAGCAAAGAGATTTAGTGAGTGAATTTATGAGCTATCTGACCCATGAGCGGAATTATTCTGACTTAACGAAAGAGGCTTATTTTCAAGACATCCAACACTTTATTGCTTTTTTAGAAGAAACTGGCGATGCCGATTTATTGGCTGTTGACATAGCAGATGCCCGGATTTATTTAAGTCGATTGACGGATGAAAAATACAGCCGGACGTCGATTTCAAGAAAAATTTCAAGCTTGCGCGCTTTTTATCAATACATGCTCAATCATGCATTTCTTCAAGAAAACCCATTCTCTTATCTGCATTTGAAAAAAACAGGTTTTCGTTTGCCGAACTTTTTTTATGATGAAGAAATCAAAGAGTTGTTTGATACGGTAGCTGGTGAAGAACCACTCGACTACCGTGACAAAGTATTGTTGGAACTCCTGTACGGAACCGGTATTCGAGTCAGTGAGTGCCAGAATCTACAAATAGAACATGTGGATTTAGATTTAGGTGTATTGCTCGTTTTAGGGAAAGGGAACCGCGAACGCTATGTGCCCTTTGGCGAATTTGCTAAAGTCGCGATTGAAGAGTATCTAGAAAAATGCCGGACACCTTTAATGAAGAAATATCAAAAGGCGCATGACTATCTGCTGATTAGTCAATATGGCGATCATATCTCTGTGTCTGGGATTCAATATGCTTTGAATGCCCTCATTAAAAAAACAAGCTTGACTTCATCTATTCATCCGCATAAATTACGTCACTCCTTTGCTACCCATATGCTAGACAATGGAGCAGATATGCGGACGGTACAAGAATTGCTTGGCCATAAAAGTCTCTCGTCGACTCAAATTTATACGCACGTCACAAAAGATCATTTGTTAAAAAATTATAATCAGTTTCATCCGCGTGCTTAATGCAAGGATAGCACGGGAATAGAGAACAGTTTTTAGGAGGAAGTTGAATGGTTAAATTTCATGCAACAACAATATTAGCAGTTCGCCATAACGGAGAAACAGCAATGGCAGGCGATGGCCAGGTAACTATGGGCGAATCTGTGATTATGAAAGGCACAGCACGAAAAATACGTAAAATTTATAAAAATCAAGTCCTTGTAGGTTTTGCTGGAAGTGTGGCAGATGCTTACACCCTACAAGAGAAATTTGAAGGGTATTTAAACGCCCGTAAAGGAAATTTACAACAAGCAGCCGTTGAACTGGCAAAAGAATGGCGTTCAGACAAGCAAATGCGACAATTGGAAGCCTTGTTGATTGCTATGGATAAAGATGAAATTTTATTGATCTCAGGGACAGGTGAAGTGATTGCTCCTGATGATGATGTATTAAGTATCGGTTCAGGTGGCAACTATGCTCTGGCAGCAGCCCGGGCACTTAAACGGCACAATACCGACATGTCAGCTGAAAAAATTGCTTATGAGGGATTAAAAATTGCATCAGAAATTGATGTCTTTACAAACGGAAATATTGTAACTGAAAAATTAGATGAAAGTGAGTGACAAGAGATTGGTAAATTCGAGTGAATTAACGCCCAGAGAAATTGTTGAGCGGTTGAATCAATATATTATTGGACAAGACGATGCTAAAAAATCGGTAGCGATTGCCTTGCGTAATCGATACCGCAGACAATTAATTGATGAAGAAATGCAAAAAGAAATTACGCCTAAAAATATTTTAATGATTGGACCCACAGGTGTAGGGAAAACAGAAATCGCCCGTCGTTTGGCAAACATTTTACAGGCGCCTTTCGTAAAAGTAGAAGCGACGAAATTTACGGAAGTCGGGTACGTTGGACGCGATGTGGAATCGATGGTTCGTGATTTAGTGGAAGCAGCGGTTCAAATTGTCCGTCAACAGAAACGCAATCAAGTACACGCTCGTGCAGAAGAGAAAGCCATTAAAGAAATTGCGAAAATCTTGGCGCCGGGCATTCGGAAAGAAAAAACAGCAAAAAATGACCACCCAATGAGTCAAATGTTCCGTAATTTCGGTATGGATCCTTCAGGCTTCCCGATGCCCGAAGAAGAACCAGAAGAAGAAGTCACAGAAGAAATTTCGACAAAACGTAGTGAATTGGAAGACCAAATTAGACGAGGCGTATTGGATTTACGTGAAATTGAAATTAAGGTAGAAGAGAAGAAAAATCCGCCAGCTGGTCCGATGAATGCTCAGTTTGAACAGATGGGAATTGACTTGTCGGATACGTTAGGCTCCTTACGGCCGCCGAAAAAAGTGAAACGGAAAATGACGGTCAAAGATGCTATCGAAGTATTAACTGAAGAAGCGGCAGATCAAATGATCAACTCAGAAGATATTAACGCAGAAGCGGTAAAGTTAGCGGAAAATAGCGGGATTATCTTTTTAGATGAGATTGATAAGATTGCTGGTGGACAAGACGGAGGTCAACAACAAGTATCTCGTGAGGGTGTTCAAAGAGATATCTTGCCAATTGTTGAAGGATCGATTGTTCAAACAAAATATGGGAATGTGAAAACAGATTATGTGCTCTTTATTGGCTCTGGTGCTTTCCATATGTCTAAACCAAGTGATCTCATTCCTGAGTTGCAAGGACGTTTCCCAATTCGTGTAGAGCTTGATGATTTAACGGCCGAGGACTTTGTTCGTATTCTTACGGAAACAAAAAACTCACTTATTAAACAATACCGAGCTTTACTGGAAACAGAAAATATCGACGTAAACTTTACGATGGATGCGATTGAAGAAATAGCGCGAGTGGCCGAAAAGGTAAACCATGAAACGGATAATATCGGCGCACGTCGTCTACACACGATTCTTGAAAAATTGCTGGAAGAATTACTCTTTGAGGCATCCGATATGAACATCGGTGAGGTTCAAATTACAAAACAATATGTCACGGATCGTATTGGTGATATTGCAGAAGATAGAGATCTTTCTCAATATATTCTATAAAAAATACACGGCTTGTTATCTAGATCAACTAGATAATAAGCCGTCTTTTTTTATTGCTGCTGATCTTTTTTTGAGCTTCTCAATCCAAAGGGCACACGACTTTCTGTTCCCCCATAAATCCGTTTGACGTTTTCTCGGTGTAAGTAGACAATGGCTAGAGCCAGCGCCCATATCACGGCCGATATAATAGGATCTCCAAGAAAAAAGGATCCTATAGCCGCTAGTAGGACTGCCCCCATACTGGCGATGCTGACTGTGCTGGTTGTGAGTAAAATGAGTAAAAAGACCCCGACAAAGAACAGCAAAAAAATGGGAGAAATGGCTAAAACCACACCTGCAGTTGTCGCCACTGCTTTTCCGCCTTTAAATTGAATATAAAGAGGATAGACATGCCCTAAAATAGCAAAGAGGCCGATAAAAATAGGATGAATAGCTGTACCGAAATAGATGGGCAGATAAGTGGCAACAAATCCTTTTAACACATCCATGACTAAAGCAGCTGTACCAGCTTTTGGTCCCAAAATACGAAACGTATTCGTAGCTCCTGTATTTCCACTCCCATAATTTCGGATATCTTTATCAAAAAATATTTTTCCAATCCAAACACCAGATGGAATAGAACCTAACAAATAGGCAATAACCATTAGAATGATTATATCCACAAAAATCTCTCCTTTATCATGATGTTTTTATTTTTACGTACACAAAATGCACCATGACTGCTAGGTTTATTTTACCATGTTTCTTTGCATTCGTTAAAAAGAAATTATTTTTTGTTGCAGCATAGGGCCAAAAAAGGTATTCTTGATGAGCTATTGAGTAAAAAACACAGAATAAAAATAGCTTTAAAAGCTGATAATACAACTCTTTCAGTGCTTTTTATTCTATTTATGGTATACTTAAGAAGTATCTTAGCTATACAGGAACAAACGTTTTGTTTAAAAAAGAATTAGTTTTTACAGAAGGAGTGCACTATTTATGGCACAACAAGAATACTCAGATTCTTCTATCCAAATTTTAGAAGGTCTGGACGCAGTTAGAAAACGTCCAGGCATGTATATAGGATCTACAGATTCTCGCGGTTTGCATCATCTTGTTTATGAGATTGTCGATAACTCCGTGGATGAGGTGTTAGCAGGACACGGAGATAAAATTAAATTAACGATTCATGAAGATAACAGCATCAGTGTAAAGGACAACGGACGGGGGATGCCCACGGGAATGCATGAGTCAGGCATTCCTACCTTGCAAGTCATTTTTACAATCCTTCATGCCGGAGGGAAGTTTAGCGAAGACGGCGGCTATAAAACCTCTGGTGGTCTACATGGGGTGGGAGCTGCTGTAGTCAATGCCTTGTCCGAGTGGTTAATTGTTGCTGTTCAACGAGACGGGTATGAATATGTTCAGAAATTTAAAGACGGCGGGAAGCCAGATGGCAATGTGAAACGGTCAAAGATTAAAAGCAAAGCCTCTGGTACAACGATTCACTTTAAACCCGATCCAGAAATCTTTGGCAATACAGAGATTTCCTTTGATACTTTGTCGGAGCGTATGCGTGAATCCGCCTTTTTACTAAAGAAACTTCATATTCAAATTATTGATAATCGTGAAGAAGATTTGGAAGAAGTCTATTACTATGAAGATGGGATTAAATCTTTTGTAGAGTATCTCAATGAAGACAAAGATACCCTGACCCCCATCGGTTATTTTGAAGGAAAAAGCAATGACATCGAAGTTGAATTTGCTTTCCAGTATAATGACGGCTATACAGAAAACTTTTTAAGTTTCGTCAATAATGTACGGACACGTGATGCCGGTACCCATGAAACAGGCGCAAAGACAGCGTTAACGAAGACCTTTAACGAGTATGCCAGAAGCATCGACTTATTAAAGGACAAAGATAAAAACTTAGAAGGTTCTGATATCCGCGAAGGGATTGCGGTTATTTTATCTGTGCGGATTCCTGAACACTTACTGCAATTTGATGGGCAGACGAAAAACAAATTAGGAACAGCCGAAGCACGTCCAGCCGTTGATGCGGTAATTTCAGAAAATCTTGGCTTCTTTCTAGCTGAAAATGGCGATATTTCTCAACAAATTGTCCGTAAAGCCATTAAAGCACGCGAAGCACGTGAAGCGGCGCGTAAAGCGAAAAATGCTTCAAGAGATAGTAAATCACAGCGTCAAAGAGATGCGTTGATTTCTGATAAATTGACGCCGGCACAAGGGCGCAATGCAAAAAGAAATGAATTATATCTTGTGGAGGGGAACTCAGCCGGCGGGTCCGCGAAACAAGGGCGCGACCGTACTTTCCAAGCGATTCTGCCTTTACGCGGTAAGGTGATCAATACCGAAAAAGCGTCGATTACCGATATTTTTAAAAACGAAGAAATTGCGACGATGATTTACACGATTGGGGCCGGTGTAGGGCCTGAATTTGATTTAGACGATTGCAATTATGACAAGGTCATTATTATGACGGATGCGGATACAGATGGCGCCCACATTCAAACCTTGCTCTTAACGTTCTTTTACCGCTACATGCGTCCGTTGATTGATGCCGGAAAAGTCTATCTGGCTCAACCGCCTTTATATAAAATTACTTGGGGCAGCGGAAAGAAGAGACAGTCACAATATGCGTGGACGGATGAAGAATTAGAAACAACAACAAAAAATCTTAAAAACTATCAGCTTCAGCGCTACAAAGGTCTGGGAGAAATGAATGCCGATCAGTTATGGGAAACAACGATGGATCCTGAAAAACGCACCTTAATTCAAGTCACGATTGATGATGAAGCGCAAGCTGAACGACGCGTTTCTGTACTCATGGGCTCAAAAGTGGCTCCGCGACGCGAATGGTTAGAAGAGAACGTGGAATTCACAATGGGTGAAGACGGCAGTATTTTAGAGACCGAAGAAGTGCTGGAAGAAAATGAAGAAGATCCATTACGTCAAGAAAGGTTAGATGTCTAATGGCAGAAAATACGGGAATACAAAAAATTACATTAGAAAATGTGATGGGGGATCGTTTCGGACGGTACTCTAAATACATTATTCAAGAAAGAGCTATCCCAGATATTCGAGATGGGTTAAAGCCGGTACAACGACGAATTATTTATGCGATGTCACAAGCCAATAACACCTATGATAAAGGGTACCGAAAAGCGGCTAAAACTGTGGGTAACGTGATTGGCAACTATCATCCGCACGGGGACACCTCCGTGTATGATGCAATGGTTCGTTTGAGTCAGGAATGGAAAATGCGGATGCCGCTTGTAGATATGCAAGGAAACAACGGTAGTATGGATGGCGATCCAGCAGCTGCTATGCGTTATACAGAAGCGCGTTTGTCCAAATTAGCCGATGAATTGGTGAAAGACTTGCCGTATGATACGGTGGATTATGTCTTAAACTTTGATGATACGGATGAAGAACCGACTGTTTTACCGGCCCGTTATCCAAATCTTTTAGTCAACGGTGCAACAGGTATTTCTTCGGGTTATGCGACAGATATTCCACCGCATAACTTAGGGGAAGTCATTGATGCAACCGTTCATTTAATCAAAAAACCAGATGCTTCTTTCAAACAGCTGATGAAGTTTGTCAAAGGACCTGATTTTCCGACGGGGGGCATTGTTCAAGGCGCTAGCGGTTTAGAAAAAGCCTATAAAACGGGCAAAGGCCGCATTATTATTCGGGCAAAGACTGACATTGAGAAAATACGCGGGGGTCGTGAACAAATCGTTGTCACTGAAATTCCTTATGATGTGAACAAAGGTAATTTGTACCGACAGATGCATGATATCCGAATCAATAAAAAGATTGACGGGATTGCGGACGTCCGAGATGAAACCGACCGAGACGGTGTGCGGATGGTGATTGAGCTTCGAAAGAATGTGAATGCGGATGGAATTTTGACTTACTTGTTAAAAAATACGGATTTACAAGTCTCTTATAATTTTAACGTGGTGACCATCGACGACAAGCAGCCCAAGCAGCTTGGTTTAAAAGAAATTTTAGAAAGCTATCTAACCTTTAGGCGTGAAGTGATTACACGTCGCACCCAAAATCTGTTAGAAAAGGATCAGGCGAGAGAGCACATTGTTCAAGGGTTGATAAAAGCCATTTCGCTTTTAGATCAAGTGATTGCGGTTATTCGCGAAAGTAAAAATAAGTCCCACGCTAAAGTCAATTTAATCAATGAATTTGAATTTAGTGAAAAACAAGCGGAAGCGATTGTTAATCTCCAACTTTATCGGTTAACCAATACGGACATTACCGATCTTCAAAACGAAGCGAATCAACTGGAGAAGCGGATTAAAGAATACAAGTCGATTTTAGGTTCTGAAAAGAAACTAAACAAAGTGATTGAAAAAGAACTGCTGGAAATGAAAAAAGACTATTCAACGCCGAGACTTACTCAAATCGAAGACGAGATTGAAGAGTTGAAAGTGGAAAAAGCAGTGCTTGTTTCTGAAGAAGAGGTTATTGTGACGGTGACAAAAGAAGGCTACATTAAGCGGACTAGTTCAAGGTCGTATGCCTCTTCTGAGCCGAATGATATTGGTATTCGTACGGGAGACAAAGTCATTTATGCGAAGCGGATGTCTACTTTAGAGCAATTGGTGATTTTTACAAATAAAGGAAATGTCATCAACCGGCCAATACATGAACTGCCGGATATTCGTTGGAAAGATGCAGGGCAGCATATCTCTCAATCCATTAATTTTGAAGCCGATGAGCATATTATTGCCGTTTACGGCTACAAAACCTTACCGAAAGATCGCCATTTTGTTTTCTTGACAAGAAGCGGCTATATTAAACAAACCGCTGTAGCGGATTTTAAACATAAAAGAAATTATCGCTCGTCAAGTTCAGTGGCTATTAAACTGCATGAAGAAACAGATGCCTTATTACGTGTCTACGAAATCGAAGAAAACTCAACGGATGATGTATTCTTAGTCAGTCGCCGTGGTTATGGTCTACGTTTTCCATTAACAGAGGTGTCAACCTTTGGTCCGAATGCCAAAGGGGTAAAATCGATGAATCTAAAAGACGGGGACTCTGTCGTTTCGGGGATGATAATCAATACGAATAAAGCAGAAAATTTAGCCATGATTGTTACGCAACGTGGGGCTGTTAAGAAAATGAATCTTACAGATTTTGATGTGATTTCAAGAGCGAAGCGAGGATTGCTTGTTTTAAGAGAATTAAAAGCAAATCCCCATCGCATGCGTTTACTTATTGAAGTGAAGATGGATGAAGAAACACTCTCTATTTTGACAGATGAGAATAAGATTTTCTCCTTTAAACCGAGCGATTACAAAATTAGTGATCGATATAGTAACGGCTCTTTTTTACTCGATGAAACGCTGGATGGACAGCCGATAGATTATCGACGGGATGACTTACTCTATGAAGAAGCGGAAGAAGAAATAGAAGAATAAGATAAATAAACAGGAGCTCTTGCTCCTGTTTTAAATTTCACATATATTGTGAAAGGATTAATATAATTAAAATAAAAGTGAAAGTCCATATCATAAGTGTTTTTAAATAAAAACATGTAATTATTTTAAAAAAAGGCTTGTGATATGCATATCCATGTGATAATATGAACTTGTTAAATCATCAGACTATCTTATAAAGCGATAGCTAAAGGAGCTGTGCATGAATGGAAACAATTAAAGAGACAAGTTCTTACGAGAAAGCATGGAGTGGTTTCGGAGGAAAGAAATGGAAACGCCATGTCAATGTACGTGATTTTATTCAAGAAAACTATAGACCTTATGATGGGGATGACCAATTTTTAGAAAGCGCCACAGAGGCCACTTCAAAACTGTGGGATCAAGTCATGGAACTTGACCGTAAAGAAATCGAAGCCGGCGGCGTATTGGATATGGATACAGACGTCGTATCTTCAGTGACTTCTCACGGAGCTGGCTATTTAGAAAAAGAACTAGAAAAAATCGTTGGTTTCCAGACAGATGAACCGTTTAAACGTTCGTTCCAACCTTATGGCGGGATTCGTATGTCTGAACAATCGGCTGAAGCTTACGGCTATGAAATTGATCCTGAAATGTCAGAGATTTTTACCAAATACCGCAAAACACATAACCAAGGTGTTTTTGATGCATACACACCTGAGATGCGTGCCGCTCGTCGTACAGGTGTCATTACTGGTTTACCAGATGCATATGGACGCGGACGTATTATCGGTGATTACCGACGTGTTGCCTTATACGGGGTTGATTTCCTAATTGAAGAAAAAATGGCTGAAAAAGAAAACTGCGGCGGCGGTATTATGTCAGAAGATACGATTCGTTTACGCGAAGAATTGTCTGAACAAATTCAAGCTTTACATGAATTAAAAGAATTAGGACATATTTACGAATTTGACATCTCACGTCCAGCAGAAACTGCACAAGAAGCGTTCCAATGGTTATATTTAGGCTACTTGGCTGCTGTTAAACAACAAAACGGTGCGGCCATGTCACTAGGTCGAGTGTCTACATTCTTAGATATTTATGTGGAACGTGATTTAGAAAATGGCACCTTAACAGAAACAGAAGCGCAAGAATTTGTGGATCATTTTGTTATGAAATTACGATTGGTTAAATTTGCTCGTACACCAGATTACAATGAGTTATTCTCTGGAGACCCAACGTGGGTAACAGAAGCAATTGCGGGTATGGGTGTTGACGGTCGTCATATGGTGACGAAATCAAGCTACCGTTTCTTACACACCTTATTCAACTTAGGTCCTGCACCAGAGCCAAACTTAACGGTGCTATGGTCTAAAAACTTACCGCAGAACTTTAAAGATTTCTGTGCGAAAGTTTCGATTGAAACAAGTGCGATTCAATATGAAAACGATGATGTTATGCGTCCAATTTACGGCGATGACTACGGCATTGCCTGCTGTGTGTCCGCAATGGAAATTGGTAAACAAATGCAATTCTTTGGTGCCCGTGCGAACTTAGCGAAAACATTGCTTTATGCTATTAACGGTGGCGTAGACGAAATGTCTAAAGCACAAGTAGGTCCAGCATATGCACCTGTTACTTCAGAATATTTAGACTATGATGAAGTGGTTGAAAAATACAAAAATATGGTTACTTGGTTGGCCGGTTTATACGTCAATACATTAAATGTGATCCACTATATGCATGATAAATATAGCTATGAAAGTCTTCAAATGGCACTTCATGACAAAGATGTTATGCGCACAATGGCCACAGGTATTGCCGGATTCTCAGTTGCTACGGATGCTTTATCCGCAATCAAACATGCAAAAGTGAAAGTGATTCGCGATGAAGATGGTTTAGCTGTAGATTATGAAATCGAAGGCGACTATCCTAAATACGGAAACAACGATGACCGTGCAGATGATATTGCGATTGCCTTACTGGAAAACTTTATGACAGAAGTTCAAAAACATCACACCTATCGTGATTCTGTGCATACCACTTCAATCTTAACTATCACTTCAAACGTTGTGTATGGTAAGAAAACAGGTAACACACCAGATGGCCGTCGTTCAGGCGAACCATTCGCACCAGGAGCGAACCCACTTCACGGACGTGACGAAAATGGGGCGTTAGCCAGTTTAAACTCTGTTGCGAAATTGCCTTATGAATATTCATTAGATGGTATTTCAAATACCTTCTCCATTGTGCCAAGTTCATTAGGAAAATCTGATGAGCAACAAAGAAGAAACTTAGCGAATATGTTAGATGGCTATGTGGTACAAGGTGGTCACCACTTAAACGTCAACGCACTAAACAGAGATACCTTGCTAGATGCAATGGAAAATCCAGCAGAATATCCGCAATTAACGATTCGTGTCTCTGGGTATGCCGTTAAATTTATTAAATTAACACGTGAGCAGCAACAGGATGTTATTAACCGAACATTCCACAGCTCCATGTAAAAAGAAAATCTATGTAAAAGGATGATTTAATCATATGGCAGAAGAAACAGTAGGATATTTACATTCAATTGAAACCTTTGGAACAGTGGATGGGCCCGGCATACGTTTTGTTGCCTTTATGCAAGGCTGCCGCCTCCGATGTGCTTTCTGCCATAATCCTGATACGTGGAATTTAGGCGGAGGAACGCCTTATACAGCAAAAGAGTTAGTCAATAAAGCCCTTGATTATCGAGCGTATTGGGGAGATGAAGGGGGTATCACCATCAGTGGTGGAGAACCTCTTTTGCAAATTGATTTCATTTTAGAAGTCTTTAAATTGGCCAAGCAACATGGTATTCATACAGCCATAGATTCCTGTGGGGCTCCTTTTACAAGAGAAGAGCCATTCTTCAGTGTATACAACGAATTAATGGCTTACACGGACTTAGTTTTAATGGACATCAAGCATATCAACAATGAATTCCATAAAAAATACACTATGGCGGAAAACACAAGTATTTTAGAAATGGCTCGTGACTTATCAAAGCGGGGCATCCCTATGTGGATTCGACACGTGTTGGTTCCTGAACATTCCGACTTTGACGAAGATTTAGAAGCGTTAAGTGCTTTCATTGAGACGTTAGGATCCGCCGTTCAAAATGTGGAAATCCTTCCGTACCATGAATTAGGTGTTTATAAATATGAAGAATTGGGGATTCCTTACCGGTTAAACGGAATTGAACCACCAACAAAAGACCGCGTCGAAAATGCAAACCGTATTTTGAACACCCATAAGTATAACTAATTTTCAAACTCTCTAGTGATTTCTCATTAGAGAGTTTTTCTTTTGGTCGAGATAGGGTATAATAAGATTGTGGTGAGGGCGCTTACATTTCAAATAGAGAAGGGACTGGCATCATGAAAGCAATTTATCAAAATGTTTTAATCAGTGTAGATGGTTCGCAACAATCGATTGATGCGTTTAAGACGGGCATACGTGAAATAAAAAAATGGGGCTACTCGAATATTTACCT
Source organism: Atopostipes sp. (assembly GCA_043425375.1). Lineage (GTDB taxonomy): Bacteria > Bacillota > Bacilli > Lactobacillales > Carnobacteriaceae_A > Atopostipes. The sequence goes on along the minus strand of JBHWQC010000102.1, from coordinate 12,700 downwards.
TGTCCAAGTGATTTCAGATTCCAGCACGGGTCAAACAATTGAAGAAAGACTCTCCTTTTTAAATGCTTTAGAAAAATATGCAAGAAATGAGGGCGTTTCGGTTCATCAAGAAGTAATTCATGGAGATCCTCGTACACAAATTGCTCAATATTTAGTCGATCGTTGGGGGATTGATTTGATCCTTATGGGCGCTACAGGAAAAGGAAGAGTCGCTAAAATGTTGATTGGTTCAGTGAGCTCCTATGTTTTACAAAACGCCCAGTGTGATGTCTTAATTAGCCGGTAAATTTAGCTTGACTATCTCATCTGAAGGGATTATTCTTATAGAAGGGAAAAAACCACTGCCTTTGGCAGTGGTTTAATTTTTTGTAAAGGAGGTCTTTTAATGTTATATGTGTGGAATTATGTTAAAAGACAAAAGAAGTTATTATTCTTAACGATTTTAGGTGCGATTTTCTTTGTTCTCGTGAATTTGGGACTGCCTACTATTCTCGCATTTATTATTAATGATGTGATCATCAATCAAAACACGCAGTTCTTCTATATTCTCATCCTAGTCATGGCTACTATCATTGTCTTTGGTTTACTTGGGAATGTACTGCTAAGTTATGCTTCCAGTCGCTTAACTAATGAGATGACTCGTGAAATTAGAAATGACTTGTACCGTAAAATGAATAAATTCTCTCATGAAGAGTATGAGAAAATAGGCGTATCATCTTTAGTAACAAGAATTACAAATGATGCCTTTGTCATTTTACAATTTGTAGAGATGGTTTTAAGAATCGGGTTTAATACACCCTTGATGTTTATAGGCAGTATTTTATTAATCATTCGGACAAGTCCTTCTCTTTCGTGGATCTTAGCCGCAGCTTTACCGGTTATTGTGTTAGTTATTTATTGGATTGCTAAACAATCGGGGCCTTTGTCGGATCAAACGCAAAAGTTACTCGACAAATTAAATACGTATTCTAGAGAAAACTTAACAGGTCTACGCGTAATTCGCGCATTTACTAGGGAAAACTATCAAGAAGAGAAGTTTTCTGTGGCCAATACGGAATATATGAATACCGCCCAATCGTTACATAAATTAATGGGTGCAGCGATGCCACTATTCTCTCACATTATGGCTTTAGTAATTGTATTTATCTTTCTATTCTCCATTGGTCAAATCGAAGCCGGTACTATGCAAGTCGGTACACTCGTCGCCTTTGTCGAATATGCTTTTCATGCCTTGTTTTCTGTTCTTATGTTTTCCCAAATTTTTATGATGTACCCGCGTGCAAATGTATCCGCCCAGCGTTTACAAGAAATTCATGAAATGCCGATTTCTATTACCAATAAAGAAGAAGGTGTGACAGAAACGGACACAAGAGGCTACATTGAATTTGATGAAGTATCCTTTGCGTATCCAGGTGAAACTGAAAATCCGGTGCTGCACGATATTAGTTTCCAAGCAGCACCTGGGGAAACGATCGCATTTATAGGCTCTACAGGGAGTGGAAAATCTACAATGCTGCAGCTAATCCCGCGTTTTTTTGATGTCACCTTTGGCAGCATTAAAATAGACGGTGTCGATGTACGAGATTATGATTTAGATGCTTTGCGTGCAAAAATTGGATTTATTCCACAAAAAGCCTTGTTATTTTCAGGGACGATTGGTGAAAATTTACGTTTTGGAAAAGAAGAAGCGACAGAACCGGAATTGGATTTTGCTTCTGATATTGCGCAAGCCCGCGAGTTTATTGAGCGGATGGAAAGAAAATACTCCGCTTATTTAAGCGAGGGTGGGAATAATTTATCAGGTGGTCAAAAGCAGCGACTTTCAATCGCCCGTGCCATTGTGAAACAACCTGCGATTTATATTTTTGACGATAGCTTTTCAGCACTTGATTATCGAACAGATGCAGAAGTTCGCAGACGTCTTAAAGAAATCACAGGTGAAGCCACGGTTATTATTGTGGCCCAGCGTGTAGCGAGTATTCAAAATGCCGATCAAATCTTTGTGTTAGAAGAAGGAGAAATTATTGATCGCGGGACGCATGAAGAACTCATGCAGACAAGCAAGATTTACCAAGAAATTGCGCAATCTCAAACAAAAGAAGAAGAGGAGGATAACCATCATGTATAAACAACCCATCGAAGAGTCGACCTCTATTTACTCAAGTTTCCTTCGAATCTGGCCGTTTTTAAAACAATATAAAGGCCGTTTGTTTGGCGCGCTCTTTTTAGTCGCCCTTCAAGTTGTTGCTAATGTGTTGGAACCTTTTATTTTCGGGTTAATTATTACGGAAATTTCGGCTAATATACTGGATATGATAAATGGTGTCCCTGGGGCTGGACTCAATTACAATTACATTTATACCATGCTCATCATCTATTTTATTCGTGGGCTTGTCGGGCAAGTATCGACTTACGGTTCCACTTATTTTATGACAGAAGCTGTTCAACAGATGACGTATGACTTGAGAACGACGATTTCAAACAAACTGAATCGACTTCCTGTCTCATATTTTGACCGCCATGCGTTTGGTGATATTTTAAACCGGATTACAAATGACATTGATACCATTTCCAATGCCTTTCAAATGTCTATTTTGCAAATATTTAATGCCGCTTTGCAATTGGTTTTAGTGATAGCTACCATGTTACTTATTCAATGGCAGTTTGCTCTCATTATGCTTGTTGTCATTCCTTTATCTGGGTTTATCGCAAAAATCATGATGAATAAATCTCAGCCTTATTTTAAAGAACAAGCGGATGTTTTAGGGCGGATGAATGGTTTTGTACAAGAAAATTTAACCGGCTTTAATGAAATAAAATTATACGGTCGAGAAAAGCAAGCCAATGATGAATTCTATACCATTACCAAACAGCTCAGTGAGGTAGGGTTTAGAGCCAGCTTTACTTCCGGTTTAATCCGTCCTTTAATTACATTTGTCTCCCACAGTTCCTATGTCGTCATCGCATTCTTTGGCGGTTTACTCACTCTTGGTGGGCGTATGACCATTGGAAATTTACAAGCTTTTACTCAATATGTCTGGCAAATTAACCAGCCGATGCAAATGTTATCTCAGCTATCCGGACTCATTCAAAGCGCCTCTGCAGCAATAAATCGCGTATTTGAAGTCATTGACCGGGAAGACGAAGAGCAGTCGTTTACAGAAACATATACAGAGGAGATTATAGGAGAAGTACAATTTGATGCTGTTTCTTTTAGTTATACAGCGGAACAGCCGCTTATTCAAAACTTTACCGTTGATGTCTCTTCGGGTGAAACCATTGCGATAGTAGGTCCGACAGGGGCAGGGAAGACAACGATGATTAATCTTTTGATGCGTTTTTATGACGTGGATAGCGGAAAAATTGCGGTCGACGGGAAGGATATTCGTTCGGTGTCCCGACAAGAACACCGCTCTCACTTTGGAATGGTTTTACAAGATACTTGGTTGTTTGAAGGATCCATTAAAGAAAACCTGCGCTTTGGAAATTTAGAGGCGACGGATGAGGAAATTATTGAAGCAGCGAAGGTAGCGAATGTGGATCACTTTATCCGAACGTTGCCCGGGGGCTATGATATGGTCATTAATCAGGAGTCTTCCAATATTTCCCAAGGTCAAAAACAATTGCTGACAATCGCACGCGCTTTACTGTCTGATCCAAAGATTTTAATTTTAGACGAGGCGACGAGTTCAGTAGACACTCGTTTGGAAATTCTTATTCAAAAAGCGATGGATCGTTTAATGGAAGGGCGTACGAGTTTCGTGATTGCTCACCGCTTGTCAACTATCCAAGATGCAGACCGGATCTTGGTGATGGATAATGGACAGATTATTGAGCAAGGAAATCATGACGAGCTTCTTGAACAAGAAGGATTCTATTACCGGCTGTACCAGAGTCAATTCACGGAATAACCATTGCTAAAATGGCTATTTTCTATTATTCTATAGATAGAGATTGTCAAATTAGGAGTGAGGATATGAGTAAATTATTCGTTTTTGGGCATCAAAAACCAGATACAGATACGATTGCATCTGCCATTGCTGCCAGTTATTTAATCAATGCCTTGTCATATGAAGCCGAGCCAGTAGCACTAGGGAGGCCAAATGCTGAAACATCTTATGCGTTAGACTATTTTAAATTAGAGGCACCTCGAGTGATTGAGACAGCTGCAAATGAAGTGAATTCAGTTGTACTCGTTGACCATAATGAAGCCCAGCAAAGTGTCGCAGATATTGAGCAAGTGACGGTTAAAGCGGTGATCGACCATCATCGTATTGCCAACTTCCAAACAGCGGATCCCCTGTATTACCGGGCGGAGCCATTAGGTAGTACAGCTACTATATTATTGAAGTTATTTAATGAATATGAAGTGGCGATGCCTGCAGATATTGCCGGGATTTTACTTTCAGCCATTATTTCAGACACCTTGTTATTGAAATCGCCAACTTGTACGCCTCAAGATGTGCGTGCAGCTGAGGATTTAGCGGAACTTGCTGGTGTTTCTTTGAATGAGTACGGCATGGCGATGCTTAAAGCGGGCACAGACATTTCAGACAAGACGGCTGAAGAGATTTTAAATGATGACGCGAAAAATTTTGATATGGGCGGAGAGCGCGTCCGTATCGGTCAAGTAAATGTAGTTGATATTGGCGATGTCTTGTACCGCAAAGAGGAAATCATACAGGTTATGCGAGAAGAGGCAAGAGAGAATGATTATCATTTATATGTGTTAATGATAACCGATATCATTGAGAACAATTCTGTAGCCATTGTCGACGGGGCCGGATATCGACAATTTGAAATGGCCTTTAACAAGCCGATTCAATTGAATACCGTGGAACTAGAAAATGTGGTATCTCGTAAAAAACAAGTGGTTCCTCCATTATCGGAGATTTTTACTAAAAAGAAATAAATTAAGCAATAAAGACTGCTAAGTAGTTAAACAGCAGTCTTTATTTTTTGTTTGTATTTCATTAAATTATACGTTTGTTGAGTGGATATGTTACTATTAATGGAGAATAAATACATCGAACTGGAGGAATGATGATATGGAATTATTAGTGATCGCCTTTATTTTAATTCTTGCTTTAATTGCGATTCGAATTTCAGACAGGTTAGGCATCCCAGCCCTTTTACTTTTTTTACTGTTAGGGGTCGCTTTCAATTTTATTGGCATTGATTTCAATAACTATGAAATCGCGGATCAATTTGCGTCACTCGCTTTACTTTTTATTATTTTTTATGGAGGGTTTGATACGAATTGGACGATGTCAAAGCCAGTAGCTAAGGAAGCCATAACTTTAAGCTTTTTAGGAACTGTGATTACCGCTTTGCTTACTGGACTTTTTGTTTACTTCTTTTTAGGCTTTGGGCTCATTGAGGCTCTCTTACTTGGTTCAATTGTGGGTTCAACCGATTATGCGAGTGTCGCATCCATCTTAAAATCTCGCAATTTAAACTTAAAATACAACACCTCATCCCTATTAGAGCTGGAAAGTGGATCAAACGATCCGACGGCCTTTACTATGGTCACTGTTTTTTTAACTATTATATTAGGCCAGTCGGTTTCTATCCCTTTATTAGTCTTAGCACAAGTTGGCTTTGGAATTGCTATGGGCTTTTTGTTTGGGTTCGGTCTTATTAAGTTATTGGAGATGATTCGGTTTGGTGAAGGATATGTAACGATTTTTATTCTCGCTTTCACACTCATCACTTATGCGTTAACCAACCAAATTGGCGGTAATGGATACCTAGCCGCGTACATATTTGGTATCTATATTGGGAATAATGAATTTGTCGGAAAAAGAGAGGTTGTCTTTTTTAATGAGAGTCTAACAAATGTTATGCAAATTGGGTTGTTCTTTGTTTTAGGATTGCTATCCAACCCTCAATCAATAATCGAAATGCTACCCATCTCGATTATTATTATGCTTTTTATGACAGTTATAGCTCGTCCTGCCAGTGTCTATGGCTTAATGACACCTTTCAAGCTAGAAAAGAATCAAATGGCTGTAATTTCAGTCGCAGGACTACGAGGAGCAGCGGCCATTGCTTTTGCCATTGTAGTGATGAATGCTCAACCCCCCTTAGCAAATGATCTCTTTCATATCGTTTTTGATATTTGTTTGCTGTCTGCCCTTATTCAAGGAACGTTATTGCCGATTGCATCAAAGAAATTCGATATGTTAGATCCTTCCGATACGGTTTTACGTACATTTAATCAATATCAAGATAAGAGTGAAATCGGATTCTTTCGCACCGTCATCCAAAAAAATAGTGACTTAGTTGACAGCTTAGTCAGTGAGTTGAATCTTGAATTTGATTTTATTGTGGCAAAGATTATACGTGATAATCAAACGATTATTCCAAGAGGTCATGTGCGCTTGCAGGCGGGAGATACGATTGTTTTGTGCGGAGAGCAATACTTTGATGAAAGCGGAGAAGATCTTATCGAGTTTACAATCGGTCCTTTTAATGCTTGGATAGATAAGACCATCCAATCTTTAGATGTGCCAAAAGATTATTTAATTGTCGTGGTACAAAGAGAGGATGGAACCATCCTTATTCCTCAAGGAGACACCAAAATACAACTAAATGATACTATCGTTGCGGTTGAAGGAAGTTAAAGTAATCTAACAATAAAAAAACAACAGATAGAGTGGGATTTTCTGTTTCACTCTACTTGTTGTTTTTTTACTTCATAGATTATTTATCCTCTTTTGACATCTGTTCAATAATTTTTCTGCCTTCTTCTACGACTGCTTGACCTTGGGTATTTCGAACTTCCTCTGGACGAGAGGGGGCTATTTGGTCGCCGCCATTTTAATGAGGTTCAGAAGAATACTTAAACAATACGCCATCTTTTGCTGTTTTTCCATCAACAACCGCTTTAGAATCTTCACCTTCAGAGAAATTGTATAAAGTATGTGCGAATTCCGTATGTTGTAAATCGTCGGTACCATGAGGAACAACTGGACCATACTTTTCTTCGAGTTCTTCTACTGCTTGGGCAAACTGCATTTGATGCTGTGTTTCGCGCGCCATGAAATAACTTAACATATCACGGATTCCTTTATCTTCCGTCATATGATAGAGACGTGTGACTTGCAGACGACCGATTGATTCACGGGTCAAATTGAAACGCATATCAGCAATCATGTTCCCGCTTGAGGCCATGTAAGCGGCAGTCCATGGGGTGCCGTTTGGATCATTCAAGTGAGAGCCCAACCCATTTTAATGGCATGGTTTGGATCCATGCCACCCATCACGGCGCCTAAGGCTGGATCAGCACTCTCATAAATATTTTCTTGTACATTCATCGGTGCATCTTGCAGTAAATGTGCAATCATTGTCGCCAACATTTCGATATGGCCGACTTCTTCTGTGGCTGTGTCTAAGAGTAAATCTTTGTAGTCATCATGTCCCACAGAATTCCAAGCTTGGAAGAAATAAGAGGTCATCCCTGTCATTTCTCCCCATTGTCCACCGAGCAGTTCTTGCAGGCGTCTCGCCATGACTGGATCTGGTTTGCTTGGTTTGGCATTATACAATAAGCCCCTTTTTCGAATAAACATATTATTACCCCTTCTCTATATTTTTTTCTTATTTAACAAGTAAAATTTAACATCTACGAACTGCTAAAAACAAGAGTAACGCTTTTAGAAACAAAGAAACGCTTTTTTATCTCATCCTTTGAACTTTGAGAATAAAGAAGCGTTCTATATAAATTGGCACATTAAAAAAGAGTCATCGCCGCTGCTATTAATAATGGCATAGTAAGCATAGAGAAAATACTGCTTAAAATGACAATCCGTGCACCATATTCGTAATCGCCGCCGTAAATTTGAGAAAAGACCGCTGTGTTTACCGCTGTCGGTGTACAATTGACGATCGCTAGAGTCAGCAGAATAGTAGGGTCTTCAATCGGCAATAGCCACAACACAATAAAACCTAAAATCGGCGTGATGATGAGCCGATGGGAGATCACCCAGTAATTGCGCCAAGCAAAGAAAACCTCTTTAAATTGGCTGCGAGCTAAATACCCACCCAGTAAAATAATACCAAGAGGGGAGCTTAAGCCGGCAATAGTATCTAAACTATTAAAGGCAACTTCCGGCAGCTGAATTTGAAAGACGTATAAGATCAGTCCAGTTGCCGTACCCAGTATACCTGGATTCGTTAACGCACTCTTAAAGGTAATCTTTTCTTTCCCTTCTGATAAACTCCATATGCCATATGTATATTGGAGAGTTCCTGAAACAATTAAATACATGGATAAATATAAAATTCCCTCATAGCCTAAAATAGGGAAAATAATAGGAATGCCGACAAAAACAGAGTTTGAAAAAATGGTGGCATAGCGGTCGATTTTATCGGCCCCTCGAAAACCAAAATGTGCCCATAAAATTCGTGTAAGAAAAATGAGCAAAGCCCCTATAAAGGCCCAGCCAAGACCAACAAGTTGATTGCGGTCAAAGGGCTGCTGGAAGGCTAAAACCAACGTTAAAGGCACGACAAATTTTGTCAGCATCCGCGCAATTTCTTGCTGGGATGTTTCATTTAATACACCTTGCTTAGCTAATAAAAAACCAAAAAGAACTACAATAAACATCTGGAGCAATTGTTCGACAATAATACTTAAAATTTCCATAGGCAGTCTTTCCTTCTTTCTAAATGATAACTCTGTCATTATACAAAACTTTTAAAGCATAAACAAACCCTGTACGAACTCATTAGGCCTGTTTCGTTTCACTTTACGCCTTTTGTGTGTATAGGAAGGCAATTTCACTCAAGTTTATTTGTGTGATTTATGATACAATAGGCTAAGGAAAACCACGAGGAGGAGAAAATGAGCAAACTACCTGATTGTACAAACTGCGGAAGTGATTTAACTTATACGGATGGGTCCTTATATATTTGTCCGATGTGTGGACATGAATGGACGGAAGCCGAACATGAAGCAGCTTTAGAAGCAGCGATTGTTCGCGATGCAAATGGCAATGAACTGGCGGATGGCGATCGTGTGACCGTCATTCAAGACATTAAACTGTCCGGAAAATCTCGCATTAAACAAGGAACAAAAGCGACAAAGCTGACAATTTTGGATCAGCCTGTCAATGATCACGATATTGAAGTCACCATTGACGGCATGGGACGGATATATTTAAAGTCCTTTTTAGTGAAAAAATAATAAAGAACATTCAACAATTAAAAATATGTTGAATGTTCTTTATTTTATAAAGTAATTTTTTTAGTAAGTAAGAGCAGGGAATGCTGCACCATCTGCAGTAAAATTTTTAACCCGTTGGAACTGTAATAGGAGATGAGGCACAGGATCCCCAACTTACCGCCAATGCCATCTAATATATGAAAAGAGGGGACGAATAAGATAAAGCAGATTATGGCAACAGCTAACAAATGAAAATACCCGTCTAATCTTTCCTCAATGGACATGCCCACAATCGTCCCGGCAAACATCGCTGTCGTCAGCGTATAATAGTCTGTGGGAATCAGAAGGGCAAAAATTAAAGAAACAACCATGGCTGCTTTAACGACTGAGAGTATCTTATACTTATGCAGTAGGAATGTTAAAAACGTCACAAATACTAGGATAAAAAAAGAGGAGACGATTAAATTCGGCTCAATGGGTGTCCGCTGTTCTGGATTTAAATTTAAAAGCAAGCGGACGGTTAAAATAGTTGCGGTGTAAGGCAGAGACCCACCGCGACCACCAACCCCTAGAAAATAGGGTTTAAAAAGAATATACACTAGACCTGTCACTACACCGACTAAGAGAGCAATCGACCAATGACTTGAAAGGTACACACCAATCATGCCGCCGCAAGAGCCGCTGTAAGCTTCTGTCTGACGTGTGGGCAACGTATAAGCCGATAAGACGCAGACCAAACTGGCTGCAAAAATTGTCGATGTCTCAAAATACAAGGCGACAAAATAAGTAAGCAGTACGTTCGCTATAATGACAACCATTGATTTCGCTAAATCAGGCAGTAAATAGTCTTTAGCAGACAATTTAATTTGGCGAACAAATTTAAACTCATCTCTTAAACCAATAAATGTACACAGACTTATCAGCAGCACAAGCATCATCCAAAAGATATTTGCTGAAAAAAGGCTGCTTTGAATCGTATGAAACAAGAATTGTGCAGCAAATATCAGGCTTGCTGCACTAATAATATAAGGGGTTATTCTTGTTATTTTTCTTATGATTGATTCTCTCATGTTTACCATCCTATTTTCTGTCACCAATAGGCAGCTTGTTACAGGTTATCGAAGGTATAAAACCCATTTTCTTTCTCAAGAAGTTTGGGAGCGACGGTTAAAGCACCGTTCGCAAAGATATCTTTCGATTGAGCGCGGTGACTGATTGTAATTTCTTCATCTAATCCAGCAAAAAACACATCATGTTCACCTACTATTGTACCACCACGGATAGCAGAAATCCCAATTTCTTTTGGATTTCTCTTCATTGTTTTTTCATGGCGGTCATACACCGGCTCTGCCTCTTTTCGAGATTCGACCTGTTGGATGGTATCCAGTAGTAAATTCAACGTCCCGCTTGGTGCATCCACTTTTTGATTGTGATGTTTTTCAAGTAATTCAATGTCGTAATCTTCAAGCAGCTCCGTCGCCAGTGACACAATTTTCGTCAAGACATGCACACCGTAGCTCATATTGGGGCTGAAGAAAATCGGCTGGCGTTTGGCTTTTAATTGGGCTTTCTCCATAATTTCTTCTTTTTTTCCAGTAGTTGCGATAATAATCGGATGCGTCACTGCATCTGTTTCTAACATTTCCAGCGTTAATTCCGGATGAGAGAAATCGATAATGACATCCGCTTTGGGTAAATCGGCAAAATCATGATAAATAGGGTAAGGGGCCGAATGTTCTTTAGGGATAACGGTCCCCACAATTTCATCGCCGCGTTCTTCTGCCAGGGCAGCGACTCTTTGCCCCATAGCCCCATAACCCACTAAAACTATTTTCATAAAATCCTCATTCCTTCTTTTACAGCGTCATAGGCTTGCACTAATTCTTCTACTCGACCTTCATTTAAAGGGTATAGCGGTAAGCGGACATGATAGTCCCCGTAACCTAAGTGACTGACAACCGCTTTAATGGATAATGGATTTAAATCCTTGCCAATTTCTTCTGAAAATTTGAACAGGTGTCGATTTAAATCAGCTGCCCCTCTGGGATCGGTTAAGCTTAATTCGTATAATTTTTGATGTTCTTCTGGAATAACATTTCCGACAACAGAAATTAACCCGTCACCGCCATTCGCATAAAAGGGAAGAGCCGTATCATCATTTCCACTATAGAAGGCAAAGTCCTCATCAACTAAATTCAGCATGCGCACTAAATGGGAAAGATCCCCCGTTGCATCTTTTAATCCCACAATATTTTTGTGTTTAGACAATTCCGCTACCGTTTCCGGCTCTAACGTCATGCCTGTACGGGCCGGCACATCATATAAAAGAATCGGAATTTCGACGGCATCCGCAATCGCTGTAAAATGATGAATAGCGCCTTCTTGGTTAGTTTTATTATAGTAAGGCGTAATAACAAGTAAAGCATCTACTCCTAAATCTTGAGCCGCTATAGAAGCTTGAACGGCTTCACTCGTAATGTTCGAGCCAGTTCCAGCAATTACCGGAATTTCTTTGTTGGCGACTTCCAACGCAATTTCAAAGAGACGGGTGTATTCTTCGGCGGTTAAGGTCGTTCCTTCGCCGGTCGTACCATTAATCACAAAGGCTTGGGTTTTATTTTCTTTTAGAAAGTGTAAGTGATTTCTAAAACTCTCATAATTGACTTCGCCAGTTGACAACATAGGAGTCGTTACGGCTACCGAAACCCCTTCAAATAATAAACTCATGTGTATTCACCTTTCATTTCTCTCGTTTGCTTATCTGTTGAGCAAAGATTCTAAAATTTGGACGGCATTTAATGCGGCACCTTTTAAGATATTGTCGCTGACAGACCAAATGTGGAAGGTATTCTCTAAACTGTCATCTTTACGAATACGTCCAATATAGATCTCTTCTTGGCCAGCGGCATCTAAAGGTGTCGGGTATTCTAGGTTTTCTGGCTGATCTTTTAAGACAATGCCTGGTTGATTTCTAAATACCTCTTTGACTTCTTCGACAGTGGGTTCTTTTTCAAAGGTTACGTTAATTGCAATCGAATGGGACGATTTGACTGGTACGCGAACACATGTAGCTGTGACAGGTAAATCAGGCATTCCTAAGATTTTTCGTGTTTCATCAATCATTTTTTGTTCTTCTTTGGTATACCCATCCTCTAAAAAATCATCAATATGCGGCAGTACATTGTCATAGATAGGGTAGGGGTAATTCTTCGGTTCTTCTCCGCGTTGGCCGCGTTCTAAATCTTCAATACCTGCCCAGCCCGATCCAGACACCGATTGATAAGTCGTATAGGCCACACGTTTCAACCCAAAGGCATCTTGCAATAACTTAAGGGGGGACACCGACTGAATCGTGGAACAGTTAGGATTGGCAATAATTTTTCGATCCAGTGAAGGCTGGTTGACTTCTGGGACAATTAAGTCAATTTCAGGATCCATCCGCCAAGCACTCGAATTATCAATGACGATTGAGCCATGCGCTTCAAAAATTGGTGAAAATCGCTTGCTGATACTTCCGCCGGCAGACATTAA
>JBHWQC010000101.1:0-55042 GCA_043425375.1 Atopostipes sp. | reverse complement strand
CGCCTGGCAGTTCAGGTCGGTTCTCTGCATCTGCAAGACCGACAGGAACAAAGGTCTCTTCTGTCACCCATTCCGCTGACAATAAATTTTCTAAATGGTCAGTATTTGTATCAAAATGTTCAGCGATTGCTTCCAGATTCTCTGCTCGTTCTTCACCTTCGCCAAGTAAAGCAGGATATAAGCCGGCTTCCCAAGCCGGAGCTTCGCCAGCTAGTAATTCGCCATTGCGGTCAAAAATATTCCCGCGTTTACCCGTCTGCAATGAAATTTGAACTGTGTCGTCCGCTTCCATGTCTGGAAAAATTAAGGAGGTATCCCAAGCCACAGCAAAACCCTCTTCTGTTTCAACTAGTGTGGTTTGGTAGGACTGGGGAGAGAGTTCGCCTAAAGAGGTGGTCATATGTAAATCATATTGAAAAGAGTACTCATCGGTTTCCTCATTCTCTGCGACTTGCACATTTTCGGCCGAAAGTTCAGAAGCGCCAATTCCTCCGTAGATGGTTTGATATCTTTCTTGCACTTCTTCCCGCGTATAATCGACTTCTTCTAGAGAAGATTCTGAAATCATTGCGCTCAATTGTTCATAGTCTTGGTTTTCAACTGCCTCTGCAAATGTATGGGCGGTTTCATCCGCTTGCTGCCTCCTCTGTTCAGCACGCCAGTAAGTATAGCCGACAAGGCCGCCGATGACTAAGATGACTGCCGCCAACATAACGCCAATTATCAGCCCTTTATTTCTAGTTAATTCATTTCGTCTTGACGAATTTTTCATATGATCTGCCTCTCGTTAAAAAAGTGTAATTTCAGTAAAGGAATTCCATATTTTTTTCTGTACGGTGGGGAATGTAACCTGTTCAAAATCTTTTTCTGCCACCCATTGACAATTCTTGGGCAAAGGGCCTAATAGAGCATTTTCTTCTGAGGTGCCGGTAAAGATGGAAACTTCCCATCTCAAATGGCTGAAGACATGTTCGACCACGCCTTTTGTTTCCGTATTTAATTGAGTCGATAATTGATAGTTTTCTTCTAAATACTGTTCGACAAACTGTTTTTGTTCTTTATTTAGCTGATCTAAAAGAACGGGTTTAAACGACTTCCATGTGCCATCAGAAATAATCGTCTCTACTTCAATTAAAGGAAATTGCCACATGCTGGCCAGCAGCCCTTTAGAAGGACGCTGTTCCAGTAAAAATTTTCCTTTTTCATTTTGCAGGATTAAAGCAATATAAGTGACGGGTTTTGGTTTTGCTTTTGGTTTTTTCACCGGGTATTTCGCCCAAGTCTCATTGAGATAAGAAGCATTAAATTCTTTCACAGGTGATGTTTCAGGAAAATAGTTTTTTGGTGTACAGACGGTTCGTCCTAAATCCATCAAGGCCTGATTAAAATCTCCCGGACGATCCGGGTCAATTAAATACAAACCCACCGTTTCAAATACTTTTCGGTTTTTCGCTTTTGTAATATCCAAGTCGATTTCAAATAAACGACTAAACACGCGCATTAAATTACCGTCAATGGCTGGAATCGGCAGCTGAAAAGCAATACTGCTAATAGCACCCGTCGTATAAGGGCCAATCCCCTTTAATTGAATGATTTCTTTGGGGTCATTGGGAAAGACACCATCATGATGCAGCATAATCTGCATAGCCGCTTCTTTTAAATTGCGCGCTCTGGAGTAATAGCCTAAGCCTTCCCACATTTTTAAAACCTTTTCTTCCGGTGCTTCAGCTAAGTCTTTTATCGTGGGGAAAGCTTCGATAAATCTTTCATAATAAGGGATGACGGTGTCCGTACGTGTTTGCTGCAGCATGATTTCTGAAATCCAGATGTGATAAGGCTCCCCTGTTTCTCTCCAAGGAAAATTATGATCGGCTTCTTGCTTGTCATACCATTCCAGTACAATTTCACGAAAAGACTGTATCTTTTCGTCGTCCCACATGTCAATATCAAATTTTTCTTTTAATTCTTCTCTTGTATAGTCAATTTCAAACAATTTATCCGATATTCCTTTCCTCTAAATACTGTTGAATCAATTCATTGGGAAAGCCTTTTGAGTATAAGAAGGCTCTTAATCGCTGATTCAATTCATACCCTTCATATTTTCTAGAATAACGTCTAAGGGCTTTGTCTCCTTGTTTTTCAAGGGCATTGTATTCCTCATCCGCATCTTTTTCCGTGTCAATTGCGGCCACTGCCTGGGCCGCTTGTTCAAAACTGTACCCTTTATTCACAAGGTACTGCTTGACTTTTTGAACACTTTCAAAGCCTGAGCTGTTTCTTGTTTTCGACCATTTCTTCTCTGCTAAATCGATGGCATTTTCTACTTGCTGGTCCTCAGGGTACTCCTCTAAAGCGTCCATAATGGTATGCTCAGACACCCCGCGCTGTTTTAAGTCTTGTTCGATATTTCGCGGCCCTTTTTGGTTCACATTCGCCATGGTGCGCACGTAACTTTCTGCATAAATTAAATCGTCAATTAATTTTAACTCTTTCAGTGCTTCAATTATGCGCTCTGTATAGATATCAATCTCATTTTTGACTAAATAATCACGAATTTGTTTTTCTGTACGTAAGGAATGACTTAAATAACTCAAAGTCTTCGAATATGCCTTGGCAAATGTATCTTCTGCTTCAATTTTTTTCTGCAGCTCCGGTGTAATATGTAGGCCTTTTTTTAATTCAAACCGGAGCAACACCTCTTCATCAACACCAAAAGCAAAGACCTCGTTAATAAAAACGTTGTAGCGCCCTTTCCTCTTTTGCGGTTCGATTTTTGAAATCATTCGAAACGATTTTACACTTTTTGCCTCTGTTTGTTGTTTATTCATCGTGTCTTTTTTTATTGCTTTCTGTTCGACTTGTTGTTTTTCATTTGATTGTTTACTTAAGTTAATCAAATTATTCTCTTTAGTCATTTACAATACACCTCTGGCCTGTTTTACTTTATTTATTAAAAATGACATTTAACCATGAAATCTCTTTTACAAAACCTTCAACTTTATATGTTTGGGTTTCTTTTTCAAAAAACTGTTCTGTTATAATCGTTTCTCTCTTCAATTGGGCGAGAATATCTCCTCGGTCAGACGGCACCGAGACAGAGTAAGGATCCAGCTGATCCTGAATCGCTTGTTGGATGCTCTCCAGCAGGACTTCTTGATCCTTTTCATCAATTGCCGAAACCACAACGTTTGGAAAAAGAGTTGGATAAAATTCGCCTTCTACTAAATCAATTTTATTATACACAGTCAGCATTGGAATCGAATCCATCTCTAAGTTCTCTGTGATTTGCAGGACCGTATCTTGATGGTTTTCAATATCAGCCGCGGATGCATCCACCACATGTAAGAGTAAATCCACATCTCTTGTTTCCTCTAAAGTGGATTGAAAAGCTTCAATTAACTGGGTAGGTAAATCTTGAATAAAGCCAACCGTATCCGTTAATGTGACTTGCAAACCAGACTCTAATTCAAGCTTTCTAGTAATCGGATCAAGCGTGGCAAAAAGCTCATCTTTCTCATAGGTTGTGCTGTCTGTTAAGGCATTTAAGATCGTCGATTTTCCAGCGTTTGTATAGCCGATGAGTCCCACACGAAATAGATTCCCGCGTTGTCTTTGTTCTCTTCTTCTATTTCTATGACCTTCTACCTTTTTTAATTCTTTCTTTATCTCAGTCATTTGGCGATTAATATGGCGACGATCCGTCTCTAATTTTGTCTCTCCTGGACCTCTCGTGCCAATCCCGCCGCCCAGACGCGACATATTAATCCCGTGACCCACGAGTCGCGGAAGCAAATAGTTTAATTGTGCTAGTTGCACTTGTAAACTACCTTCTTTACTCGTTGCTCTAAGGGCGAAGATATCAAGGATGACTTGAATTCTATCCAGTATTTTAACATCCACTTCTTCTTGAATATTTCGCACTTGACTCGGAGATAATTCTTGGTTAAAGACAACAGTTGTTACATCCAACTCTTCTGCGAGCTGTTTTAATTCTTGGATTTTACCCTTTCCAATAATAGTCCGGTTATCCAGACTGTCTCTTTTTTGTGTCACTTCTCCGACGACTTCTACACCTGTGTTTTCTACAAGCTGTTCCAATTCTTCTAAAGAATAACGAAAATTCGTATCCGATTCTGTTGTTTGAACAGCTACTAGAATTGCTTTTTCTTGGGGTATTTCCATACTATTCACCTTCTAAAAATTCTCTTATTTTTTCCATACAAGCTTCTTTATCTTCTGGTTTTGTCACAAAATCATACCAATGGACATTGTCAAATCGATTTCTAAACCAAGTAAGTTGCCTTTTGGCATAACGTCTTGAGTTTTGCTTGATCGACTCCACAGTCTCTTCCAATGAACCTTCTCTATTAAAATATTGAAAGAATTCACTATAACCAATCGCTTTGGTACTTTGAGCTTTTGGTTGGGGACCTAACTTTTTCCAAAGCATACGCGCTTCATCTTCTAGCCCAGCCTCCAGCATCCCATCCACTCGTTGATTAATTCGTTTATACAGCAGCGCTCGCTCAGTATTTAAAGCAATAATAAGCGCATCGTATTTCACTTCTTTTTTCTTCTTTTCCTCTTGAAAAGAAGAAAAAAGTTGTCCGGTTTCATTATACACTTCTAAGGCTCTGACTACCCGGCGTACGTTATTGGGGTGAATGTTTTCAGCCGCTTTCGAATCAATGGTATTTAAACGATCCCATAAAGCCTGATTGCCCTTTTCTTGTGCAAATTCTTCTAGTTCTTTTCTTAATTGAAGATTCGGTTCTGCATCACTTCCATGTGACACAGGATAGAGTAACGATTCGATATATAAGCCTGAACCACCAGCAATAATCGGCAGTCGGTCTCTTTGCATAATATCTTGAATCTTTTCCTCCGCATCCCGCTGAAAATCTGACACGGCATATTCTTCGTCTATCTCTTTAAAGTCAATTAAATGATGGGAAATTTCTCCCATTTCTTCTGGAGTCACTTTAGCTGTTCCAATATTTAATTCTTTATACACTTGCATCGAGTCGCCGCTGATGACTTCTCCGTTAAATTTCTCTGCGACTTCTAAACTAAAAGCCGTTTTCCCAACCGCTGTCGGCCCAACAATCACTACTATTTTTTGTTTCATCTCTGCTAAAATCCTCCGCTACTGTACTTCCTTTTCTTCTCTCCCCATTATAGCACAGGATAGAGAGCTTTTCTTTTAATTCAGGCTAGTGCTTTACACGTAAAAAAAGCACGAAGAAAGTGATGGTCACTCTCTTCTGTGCTTAGTGGATCAGTTTAGTGGTGTCTTATTGAGTATATCTTCTCTCAAGTTTTCATTAAAAGTCTGTTCTTTCAACATATGAATTTCATAGGCATAGGGCGCCTTTTTATTCTTTTTATCCTCACCTACAAAGGGGGTTTCTAAAATCTTTGGCAATTGCACTAATTTTGGGTGATGCACAATGTAATTTAATGCTTCAAACCCAATTTCACCAAAGCCGATATTTTCATGGCGGTCTTTACTCGCCCCTTGCGTATTCTTTGAATCGTTGACATGAATGACTTTTAATCGGTCTAAGCCGATAATGCGGTCGAATTCATCTAATACCCAGTCGAAATCCTCTTTTATTGGATAGCCGGCATCATGGGTATGGCAAGTATCTAAAGTAACAGAAAGTTTCTCATCTAAATCGACTCGTTCAATAATCTGAGCTAGCTCTTCAAACGAACGGCCAATTTCTGTTCCTTTTCCAGCCATGGTTTCTAAAGCAATTTGAACGGTTTGGTCCTTGTGCAAAATCCGATTCAACCCTTCGGCGATTTGATCAATGGCTGCTTCTGGTCCTGCGCCGACATGTGCTCCTGGATGCATGGTCATTTGCGCTGCCCCCATCGCTTCCGCCCGTCGAATTTCTTCGGTCATAAAATCAATCGCAAAGTCAAAATTATCCAATTTAAACGTATTGCCTAAATTAACTATATAGGGCGCATGGATCACAATATCCTTGGTGTCCATTTCATGAATAGCCATTGCTTCCTGTCCTTCAGAAATCTTCATCTTTTCTAAAGGTTGTCTACGGGTATTTTGAGGGGCTCCCGTATAAATCATAAAGGCATTGGCATCATAAGAAGCGGCTTCTTCGACAGCACCTATTAAATAGTCAGGCGACTTCATACTCACATGTGAACCTAATCGTACCATTCAATTTCTCCTTTATTCTTCCGGTTGAGCGATTGACAGCTTTTCTGGTTTTTCTGTTACTTTTAAGGCCAATTCTTCTAATTGGTCATCCGATACAATCGATGGCGCATTTGTGAGCGGATCGGCTGCTTTTCCATTTTTAGGGAATGGGATAACTTCGCGAATATTTGGCTCATTTGCGAGTACCATGACTAAACGGTCTAAACCTAAAGCAATGCCTCCATGCGGCGGGAAGCCGTATTCAAAAGCTTCCAGTAAGAAGCCGAACTGGTCTTGCGCTTCTTCTTCAGTAAAGCCTAATGCTTTAAACATCGTTTCTTGCAGTTCTCTTTCATGAATACGGATCGAACCGCCGCCGATTTCATACCCATTTAAGACAATATCATACGCTTGGGCATAGACATCGACTGGATCCGTTGCAAGTTTTTCGATATCTGCTTGTTTTGGACGAGTGAATGGGTGATGCGCAGCGACATATCTTTCTTGTTCTTCATCATATTCAAGGAGTGGCCAGTCAATGACCCAGATAAAGGCAAATTCCTCTGTATCGTATAACTCCAATTCTTTTCCTAAATGAACGCGCAACGCACCTAGTGCATCGTAAACCACTTTGTTTTCATCCGCTACAAATAGTAGTAAGTCGCCTGCTTCAGCATCCATTGCTTTAAGCAATTCATTTTGGAGGGCTTCGTCGCTGAAGAATTTAGAAATTGGTCCTGTAAAGCCTTCTTCTCCAACTTTCATCCATGCCAAACCTTTTGCTCCGTAGTTTTTCGCAAGGACTTCAAGCGCATCGATTTGTTTTCGAGTAAAGGCATCCGCTCCACCTTTAACCGCTAAACCTTTGACGGCTCCGCCACTTTCAAGGGCTGAGGTAAAGACACGGAAGTCTGTTTTTTCAACAACTGAAGCGACATCTTTTAAATACATTTCAAACCGAATATCCGGCTTGTCGCTTCCATATTTCGTCATGGCTTCGTCATAGGTAATGACTGGGAAATCGTCGGAAATTTCAATCCCTTTCACTTCTTTTACAACATGTTTTAACATGTTTTCAGTGCCTTGACGGATTTGATCTTCATTCGCAAAAGCCATTTCAATATCCAGCTGCGTAAATTCAGGCTGGCGGTCCCCGCGTAAATCTTCATCTCGGAAACAACGAACTATTTGATAGTAGCGGTCAACCCCTGAACCCATCAGCAATTGTTTAAATAACTGCGGCGATTGAGGCAAGGCAAAAAATCGTCCGGGATGCACGCGAGATGGAACTAAATAGTCACGCGCACCTTCTGGGGTAGATTTTGTTAAATAAGGTGTTTCGATATCAATAAAGCCATCGTCATCTAAGAAATTTCGAATCGCTCGTTTGGTTTCATGGCGTGTTCGAATATTTTCCTGCATACGCGGACGACGTAAATCTAAATAACGGTATTTCATCCGAATATCATCAGAGACGGTAATGTCATCACTGATTTCAAATGGCGGTGTCTTTGCTTTATTCAGTACCGTTAATTCCGTCGCTTCAATTTCAATTTCGCCTGTCGCCATATTCGGGTTGACGGCGCCATCCAGACGTTCAACCACTGTTCCTTCAATCTCAAGGACATGTTCCGCACGTAATGTTTCAGCAACGTGTAATAACTCTTCTCCCTGATCCGCATTAAAAACGACTTGCACTAAGCCGGTTTGATCTCTTAAATCAATAAAAATCATCCCGCCAAGGTCACGTCTCTTTTGCACCCATCCGTTTAGTGTTACTGTCTTTCCAATATGCTCTTTTGTGATTTGTCCACAATAAATTGTTCTGCTCATTATTTACTCCTCGCTCGTTAGATCATCTAACGCTTCCTGATAAATTTCTTTAAAGTTCTCACTATAAATATCGTCAAAGGGAATGGCTGTTTCTTTTCCAGTTTCTAATACTTTCATATTAACGGTTCGGTTTTCCAATTCATTCCCGCCTAGGGTAAAGACGGTTTTAGCCTGTAGTTTATCGGCTGTTTTAAATTGACTGCCTGGTTTCCGGCCAATATATTCGCGTTCTGCTGTCAAGCCATGGTGGCGCAGCGCATTGACCAATTTCAGGGCTTCGCTGTTTACTTCATCCCCAATGGTGACAATAAAGGCATCCAACTCCGATAAATTCGGAAATTCAAAGTTTGCAGCTTCCAGCAGCATAAGGACACGTTCCAGTCCAATCGCAAAACCAAAGCCTGGAGTCGCAGGGCCGCCCACTTCTTCCACTAGTTGATCATAACGGCCGCCGGCACAAATCGTTGTATTTGCACCAAAGTTCGGGTCATTAGTAATCACTTCAAAAATGGTGTCATTGTAATAATCTAAGCCTCGAACCATGTTCGTATCCACTTCATACGGAATCTCAAGTAATTCGAGTAACTCTTTGACTTTTGCAAAATGCTTCGCTGACTCTTCATCTAAATAATCAAGCACGGAAGGCGCCTCTTTTACGATATCGATATCCTTTTTATCCTTGCTGTCTAACACTCTTAACGGGTTTTTGTGCAAACGCTCCTGTGAGTCTGCACTTAATTCCTCAAAATGAGGCGTTAAGAATTCAATTAACGCTTCGCGGTAAGCAAGACGCGAAGCTGTATTTCCTAAAGAGTTGATGACAAGCGACAAGTTCTGAATATTAAACCCTTCAAAGATCTCCATCGCCAAAGCCATTGTTTCTACATCAATGGCCGGGTTCTTGCTGCCATACACTTCTACACCGATTTGATGAAATTGACGCATACGGCCGCTTTGCGGACGCTCAAAACGAAACATAGGCCCATTATAGTAATACTTTACTGGTTTATGGTGTTCCGGCCCATAAATTTTGTTTTCTACGTAGGCTCGCACAACACCCGCAGTTCCTTCCGGTCTCAGGGCTAAATGCCGCTCACCTTTATCATAAAATTCATACATTTCTTTTGAGACAATATCACTCGTCTCACCGACGCCGCGAGCAAACAATTCAAACTGTTCAAAGATCGGTAATCGGATTTCTTTATAATAATATTGTTTTAATTTTTTCTCTATTGTTTGTTCAATGTATTGCCATTTATTTGTTTCTTCCGGTAAAAAATCAGCTGTTCCTCTAATTTTTTGGTACTTCATTTTCTTTCCATCCTCCATCCATGTAAGCAATAAAAAAAGCCCCTATTCTCGCGAATAAGGACGTGTAATTATTTAATTCGGCACGTGGTACCACCTTGATTTGGAATAAAAACTCTATTCCCTCTTCGTTAACGCCTTTAACGTGACAGCTTTTTTCTGTCAATCCTCTAGAATGTCTTTCCATTTAAATCCTTAAACATCTCTCAACGCACAATGTCTTTTCTGTAAAGCAGAAGTTAAATGTACTTTTTCTTTCATTGGAAGCTTTATTTTATTAGTACAACCTTACTAAAATTTAATCCAATTGTCAAAGAAATTTTGTCCCTCTCAACTTATTTCATATAGTTGGCTTAACAAACTAACTTGGAATTGCTATACTAAACGTATAATTGAACGTTTTCATAAGAAAGAGGAGATCCTACCATGTCTAGAGATTCCTTATCCAATAAAATTATCCATAACATACCAAATAAAAAAATAGTGATTAGTTTTTTTGTTGTATTAGTCAGTCTAACTTTCGGAGCGATGGTTGCATTAGCCAATGAAAGTACCGTTGTAGTTGAGACAGATGTGCTAAATGTCCGCTACGGTCCCGGTTTGTCCCACGAAGTGTTAACACAGGTGGAAGCAGAAGATCGACTGTATCTGTTAGGCGAAGAAAATAAATGGTACAAAGTGCGTCTTAACGATGACCAAATCGGCTGGGTGGCCAGTTGGTTAGTGGATTCAAATGAAACGACCCAAGAGAACTCTCAATTTGCTCGAGTGACAGGTGAAGCTGTCAATATCCGCCAGTTTGCCACAACAGAATCTGAACAGCTCGGCACTGTCTATCATGGCACTGAGCTTCAAGTCTTGTATCAAGATGGCGATTGGTATCAAGTGGTGTATTTAGGACAAGTGGCTTGGATTCATTCAGATTACATAGAAATGGTTCAAGCATCTTCGGAAACGGTAGCTGATTCTACGGCGGCTGATTCTGCAGTCGTTCTTATCGGAGATGCACCTTCGACAAATATTCGTAGCCTTCCTTCTTTCGAGGGAGAGGTTTTATATACCGCTCAACCCGGTGAACAGTTTACTTTAATCGAAGAGATTAACGGGTGGTTCCATATTCAAATTGATGAAACACATACGGCCTATGTATCAAATACGGTAGCGAGTCTTCAATCAACCCAAGAAGCTGTTGAGCCAATAGCAGCTCCTACAGAAACTATCGAAGCTCAATATGCGCGTTCGGTCACAAATTTAGCCGAAGCTACAATCGTCATCGATCCTGGCCATGGCGGTTATGATCCCGGTGCTGTGTCCACTGATCAAAGTATTTACGAAAAAGACATTGCATTAAACACAGCTCGGTTGCTGGCTACCCGCCTGCAAGATGCGGGAGCGAATGTGATTCTAACGCGCTCAGCGGATGATTTTATCTCTTTGGATCAACGAGTGGATACCGCCCATATGTATTCTGCTGATTTATTCATCAGTTTGCATTATGACGCTATTGCAGAGGCCAATGCAATGAGTGGTACGACGACTTATTATTATTTTGAAGAACATCTTGAACTCGCAAATACAGTCAACCAGTACTTGAGCGATATCGGCCCTCTCAATAATAATGGGGTGCGTTTGGGGGACTATTATGTTTTACGTACCAACCGTCAGCCCTCTATCCTTTTAGAGTTAGGTTATATGAACAACACATTAGATGTGCAATACATTGATACCCAAGCCTACCAAGCGACAGTCGTTGAAGCGATTTACCAAGCTTTACGCGACTACTACAGTTAGTAGAAAATAAAAATCTACCCATCGATTTAAATTCGATGGGTAGATTTTTCTATTTCTTATTTATTTTTTGAATCGATTAAGATAGTAACCGGCCCATCGTTGATTAAAGCGACGTCCATATCTGCGCCAAAAACTCCTGTCTCTACTTTAAATCCTTCATTGCGCAAATTAGTATTCAACTCTTCATACAAGGCATCCGCCTTTTTGGGTTTCGCTGCTTGTATAAAGCTCGGCCGATTGCCTTTTTTCGTATTTGCATGTAAGGTGAATTGAGAAATTGATAAGATTTCCCCTTTTACTTCGCGAAGCGATAAATTCATTTTACCTGATTCGTCTTCAAATACCCGTAAGTTGGCAATCTTTCGTGTGAGGTAATCGACATCTTCAGACGTGTCTTCTTCTTCCACTCCTATAAGTAAAAGAAAGCCCTCATTTATCGCCCCACTTTCCACACCATCCGCTATAACCTTTGCTTGGCTAACTCTTTGAATCACTACTCGCACCTTTATTTACACATCCTATTTTAAATAATAATTCGTTTAATTGAATACACATCTGGAATTTGACTAATCTTTGTCATAATTTCCTCCAGCTCTTCTGTATCATGAATACCAATTGATAATTGTATGACGGCCATTTGATTATTGTCTACCCGTCCATTAACATTGCTTAAGCGGCTAGTTGAGCTATTTACGACTTCTAACACATCGTTTAACAAACCGGAACGATCGAACCCATACACTTCAAGATCCGTATCGTAAATTTTTCCTGTACTTTTATCTTCCCATTCGACCTCAATGAGTCGATTCGTTAAATCCTCTTCGCCCATTACATTCGGACAATCGCGGCGGTGGACAGAAATACCACGGCCACGTGTAATATAGCCTACAATCTCATCGCCAGGAACTGGGTTACAGCATTTGCTTAAACGCAAGAGTAAATTCTCTGTGTCTTCAACAACTACTCCATCTTCATGATGGATAGTCACTTTTTCTTTTTCAGGTTTTTTATCAGCCGTTTGCGCCAGCGTATTGGTTAAAGTGGAGGTTTCTTTTTGACGTTTTTTTCGCGCATCCTCTGTTAGCTTATTCACCACAGTTAAGGCTTTGACTTCATTAAAACCAATTGCTGCATAAAGTCGAACTCTATCTTTAAAATTAAATTCATTGGCCAGTTGATCCATTTTCGTATCAATCATAAATGCAGCTGGGTCAAAATCTTGCTCGATAATCAGCTCTTCCATAATTTTTTCGCCATTTTTAATGGCTTCATCCAGCTCTTGCTCTTTGAAATACCGCCGAATTTTATTTTTCGCTTTTGAAGTATTGACAAAATTTAACCAATCACGACTTGGACCCGCAGAGGAGGAAGAGGTGATAATTTCAACGATATCTCCCGTTTTCAGCTTATAGTTCAACGGAACAATTTTCCCATTGACTTTCGCTCCAGTTGAATGGTCGCCAACTTCTGAATGGACGTGGTAAGCAAAATCCAATGTACTGGCCCCGTCCGGCAATTCCATAACATCCCCATTGGGAGTGAAAACATAGACGTTATCCGTAAAAATATCTTGCTTTATCATATCCATAAATTCCGAAGCATCATTAGATTCGCTTTGTAATTCAATAATATCTCTAAACCAGGACAGTTGATCTCCGATGGCATCATTTTGAACTTTCGTGGTGACGCCCTCTTTATATGCCCAATGTGCAGCTACCCCGTATTCAGCGATTTCATGCATTTGATGCGTTCGAATCTGCACTTCAAGCGGTGTAGCATTGGGACCTAAAACGGTTGTGTGTAATGATTGATACATATTCGCTTTGGGCATGGCGATATAATCTTTAAAGCGGCCCGGCATCGGTTTCCATTGCGTATGAATAGCCCCTAAAACGGCATAACAATCCTTGATGGAATCTACCAGTACACGAATTGCTAATAAATCATAGATTTCATCAAATTGCTTTTTTTGCGTCTTCATTTTACGGTAAATGGAATAAATATGTTTTGGCCGTCCCGTAATATCAGCTTCAATTTCCAACTCATCAATGGCCTCGTTAATGGCCGCAATCGAATCCGCAATGTATTGTTCGCGGTCCTCTCTGCGCGAATCCATCAGATGCACAATCCGGTAAAATTGTTGCGGATTGGTATAGCGAAGCGATAAATCTTCAAGCTCCCACTTGATTCGACTCATCCCTAAACGATCCGCAAGCGGTGCATAAATCTCAAGCGTTTCATTCGCTATTTCTTGTTGTTTTTCTGCCCGGTGGTGTTTTAACGTACGCATATTATGCAGTCTATCCGCTAATTTCACTAAAATCACGCGGACATCTTGGGCCATAGCGAGCAGCATTTTTCGATGGTTTTCTGCTTGATGCTCTCTTTTTGATGTGAATTTAAATTTTCCTAATTTGGAAACGCCGTCCACCAAATCCGCTACTTCTTCTGTGAATTCATGTTTAATGTCTTCATAGGTGTAGTCTGTATCTTCTACGACATCATGCAAAAAGCCCGCAGCTACAGTGACAGGATCCATGTTAATTTCAGCGAGAATTCCCGCCACTTGTATAGGATGAATGATATACTCTTCCCCTGATTTTCGCATTTGCCCATCGTGCGCATTTTTTGCATAATTATAGGCTTTGTTGACGAACTTGACATGCTCACTGTTCATATATGTCAGGCATAACGCGATGACTTCTTGAGCGGTATAATTTGTTCTTTTTGCCATTTCAGACACCTTCTCTATTCTTCCCTATCCATTTGACTAATTGATTTACAAATAACCAGCACTATCCAGTGCTGGTTATGCTCTTTATTATAACGGTTGAGTGGACGTCTTTCAAATAATTCTTACTTAGCCGTCTGCTCGCCTTCTACAATCGCAATGCCACTTGAAGCGCCAATTCTTGTTGCACCCGCTTCTACCATGGCTACCGCATCTTCATATGAACGCACTCCGCCAGAAGCTTTAACGCCCATTTTTGGGCCGACCGCTGCCCGCATCAGCTTCACGTCTTCTAGTGTGGCGCCACCCGTGGAAAAGCCAGTCGAAGTTTTTACAAAATCCGCCCCGGCTTCTTTTGCTAATTCAGATGCACGTACTTTTTCTGCTTTGGTCAAGAGGGCTGTTTCGATAATGACTTTCACAATCGCTTGGCCTGCAACGGCATCGACGACCGCTTGGATATCTTCTAAAACCGTGTCATAATCTTCACCTTTTAATGCGCCAATGTTAATTACCATATCCACATCGGCTGCTCCTTGTTCGACTGCCAACTTTGCTTCAGCCACTTTTATTTCGGTCGCATTCGCTCCCAATGGAAAACCAATCACTGTGGTAATTCCTACATCTGTACCTTCTAATAATTCGTTCGCATAAGGCACCCAATACGGTTGAATACAAACTGTTTTAAAATGATATTCTTTTGCTTCTTGACAAATTTTTTCAATCTCTTCTTTTGTAGCATCCGCATTGAGTAGTGTGTGATCAATATATTGTGCAACATTTTCCATTTGTGTAAAACTCCTTTAGTTGTTAGATTTTTGCGCGATAAGGACAATCCAATCTTCCATTTGATTGATTTGTCTTATTTTAAACCCTTGTTTCGTCAATTCCTCGATCATTTCTTCTTTCTGTTCGGCAAGGATACCGGAAGAAATAAAAAGACCGCCTGGCTTTAACACACGTGCAGCATCTGGAATCAGCTCAGTAATAATTCCCGCCAGAATATTGGCAACTACTACATTCGCTTCAATTATAACATCTTTTAATAAATTATTCTCGCGAACTTCAATAGCTGTTGTTAAATCATTCAGGTCAATATTATTTTTGGCCGCTTGCACCGCCATTTCATCTAAATCATAGGCATAGACTTTTTTTGCACCTAGCAAAGCGCTCGCGATAGTTAAGACGCCAGAACCAGTCCCCACATCCAACACCACTTCGTTGCCACGCAACACTGTTTCTAAAGCTTGAACACACAATTGCGTCGTTGGATGTGTTCCCGTGCCAAAGGCTAAACCAGGGTCCATAACAATGAGCTGCTCATCTTCATTTCTCTTTTGATAATCTTCCCATGCTGGCACAATCGTTAAGTAACGTGTCACAGGAACGGAGTGGTAAAATTCTTTCCATTTTTCATTCCAATCTGAATCCTCTATGATGACCGATTCTACGGTATACTCACTCAGACCCAGGTCTAAATCTTTTAAGTTTTCTAGTTTTTGATGGAGTGTTTTTTCAAAAGAAGTATCTAGCCTTTCTGTGTCGAAATACCCTTTTACGACCACCCCTTCTGTTGGAAATTTGTTTTCATCTAACTCCCACAGCGTATCAAAGCCGTATTCAGGTAAGGTGTTAAAATCTCCTCGATCAATTATGCTTACGCCCGTTGTCCCCAGATTCAACAAAATCTCCGACACGCTTTCTTCTGCTTCTTTATTTACCCACACACTATATTCTTTCCAAACCGTCATGTTGCCCCTCCTTGAATTGCTCAACAAGTGATTCATCTTCTTTCCCCACAAAAGACACTTTTTCACTTGCATAACGGTTTGTTTCCTTCATCGTATTGATGGTATCCGTCACGTATTTTTCATTCCATTCCATCGTAAATTCTTTTTGGCTATCATCTAATAAAAATTCACGTAATTGCCCATGCACACTTGAAACAAGGATATGTTGCTGTTTTAAATAAGCATCAACGATCCCTTTTGCAATGCCTTCATTTGGATTAAAAGGAACGGCATACAAGTAATTTCCTGGCACGATTCGATTTTCGTCCGCATTATAAAAACAAGCCACATGTTCATATTGCAGCAGCTCGGAACGATTCACACTTCCATTGACGTCCTGTACATACTTCGCTTCCTCCGCTTTCAAAGCAATCACAAAATAGATCTCTAATGCTTGTTTATGGCTATCGAACACTAGACGCCACTGATAATTTTTCGCTTCAGCAAGCATTTTTTCATAGACATAACTCGCTAAATCCTTACTCATGCCTTAAACCCCTCTCACTTACATTCTTTTTATTATTTTACCATAGATTTTTCCTATACTTCTATGAATACTCTCGTAAAACATTTTAAAGCATTCCTCACTATTTATCTTGACTATTTTTTTCCAGTTTTTTATAATGAAACCGAACATACATTCGAATAAGGAGTTAGGAGGTGAATTCTATGCCAACAAACCGGAAAAAATCGTTGAGTATGGATTATTCAAATGAACCCAGACGTGACATTTTGTGTATCGATATCAAGTCCTTTTTTGCCAGTGTGGAAGCGGTCGAGCGCCGCCAACATCCATTGGAATCGATGATAGCAGTTGTTAGTAAGCCTGATAATAAGGGTGGTTTAGTGCTGGCAGCCTCTCCGCGCGTAAAAAAGAAATACAACGTTCGCACTGGTACGCGGGTCTATGAACTGCCTAAACATGCTGGAATTGAAATTGTTGAACCGCGTATGGCACTTTATTTACAAAAGAATTTAGAGGTCATCAATATTTTTAAACGTTATATTTCCTTGCAGGATTTACATGTGTACAGTATCGATGAATCTTTTTTGGATGTCACCCATTCCCATGCGCTTTTTGGATCTACTGGTGAAATTGCGTCAAAAATCCAAAGAGATATTTGGAAAGAATTAAAACTCGTTGCCACCATAGGTATAGGCGATAATCCTCTATTGGCTAAATTAGCGCTCGACCATCAAGCTAAAAAGGATTATCATAATTGGTTTCAAGCCCATTGGACCTACGAAGCAGTAGCCAATACGGTATGGAAAATTGAGCCTATGATCGATTTTTGGGGAATTGGTTCTCGTACCCAATTGAAGTTAAACCGCTTAGGCATTTATACCATCAAAGATTTGGCTCATTATGATGTCGAAAAAATGAAAAAGAAATTTAATGTTATCGGCGAACAACTTTTTTTCCATGCGCATGGAATTGATCGAACGATTCTGTCCGATAAATATGTGCCCAAAGAAATGTCCTTTTCTAAAAATCAGATTTTAAATCGGGATTACTATCACTCAAGTGACGTCGAAGTGGTTATTCGTGAAATCACGGAAGAAAATGCCATGCGTCTTCGCAAACACTCACTGACTACAAGTACAGTCAAACTCACCATCGGTTATTCAAAGCAGGCCGTCCAGCCGGGCTTCAGCCATCAAATAGCAATCGAAGCAACCGATGCTTCTAAAAAACTGATCGGATATATGCTTCGTTTGTTTCGAAAATATTATGAAAATCAGCCCGTTCGTATCATCAATGTAAGTTTTAGTAAAATTGCACCCAAGCAAGATTATCAAATCAGCTTGTTTGAGCGTGTGGAAGATGTCTTAAAAGATGAACGCTTAGACGAGGTTGTCGATTTTGTTCGCAAAAAATACGGCTACACTTCCCTCCTCCACGCCAGCAGTTTAATTCAAAATGGAATGGCGATTCAAAGAAGTAAACTTCTGGGCGGGCATCAAGCGGACACGGAGAATCAATCAAGTCGGTAATTATTTACATAATAAAACAGCTAGAAAAATGTATTCACATTCTTCTAGCTGTTCATTACTTACAACGAGTCTTTGATTCTTAACACTCAATTGTCCATACGTAGTTTTTCAATTTCATCTGCTACGAATTGAACTTCTGTACCGACGATAACTTGGACGTGATTTCCACTCTTCGTCACACCAGGTACGCGTGCTTCTTTCACTCGCGCTTCATCAACTTTGTCAGCATCTTTTACATCAACGCGCAGACGTGTCGCACAATAATTGAGTGTGTCTAAGTTTTCTGAACCGCCTAAACCGTCTAAAATAATTTGTGCTTGATTTGCGAAATTCGAACGAGAGGTTGCTGGAGCAGGACCAGCCATTTCTGTATCATCTGTGGATTCAGGGACTGACCCTTCAGCTGGCCCAACTTCTACCCCGCGGCCAGGCGTTTGAATATCAAATTGAACAATAGCCCAACGGAAAGCGAAGTAGTAAATAGCTGCAAACACTACCCCTTGTACGAGTAACATCCAAGGCTGGTTGGCTAATGGCAAGTTAAAGGATAAAATATAGTCAATCAATCCGGCACTAAATCCAAAGCCAGCGGTCCAACCGAAAAAGGCGGAAATAAATAAAGAGATCCCTGTTAGTACAGCGTGTAAGAGATACAATTGCGGTGCGATAAACATAAAAGCAAACTCTAAAGGTTCCGTTACCCCTGTTAAGAAAGAAGCAAAACCTGCAGCCATCATCAGAGAGGCTGTTTCTGCTTTTTTATCTTTATCTGCTAATTGATACATCGCAAATCCTGCAGCTGGCAAACCAAACATCATGACAGGGAAGTAACCTCCTTGATACATACCGGTTACACCTAATTCACCTGTTCCTGCCCAAAAGTTTTGAATATCGTTAATACCTGCCACATCAAACCAAAATACAGAGTTAAGGGCGTGATGTAAACCTGTTGGAATAAGCAGTCGATTAAAGAAGCCATATAGTCCAGCGCCTAAAGCACCTAAGCCACTAATAGCAGTACCAAATGATACTAAAGCATTATAAATGGGTGGCCATGCAAACATTAAAACCATAGAAAGAAATAACATAGCAAAAGCTGTAATAATAGGGGGTAGGCGTCTACCACTGAAGAAGGCTAACGCTTGCGGGAGCCGTGTAGTACTAAATTTATTATAAATTGCAGCGGCGATTGCCCCCACTAAAATACCTATAAACTGGTTATCAATATTGTCAAAAGCAGCATCGACAGCACCAATGTCAATTTGTTGAAGCATCGCTACAGAATCGGGGCTCAATAAGTGAGTCACTACTAAGAATCCAACTAACCCACTTATAGCGGATGCCCCATTGTTATCTTTTGACATCCCGAAAGCAATACCTACTGCAAATAGTATTGCCATGTTAGAAATAAGGGAGTCCCCTGCTCCGATTAAAAATGCCGCAATCGGGCTTTCACCACCCCAGCCAGATGGATCGATCCAATAGCCGAGTCCGAGCAGTATCGCAGCAGCGGGTAAAACAGAAACCGGCAGCATCAACGAGCGGCCAATTCTTTGTAAATATGATTTCATTCTTTTTCCCTCCTAAAACTTATTCAATAAGTGAATAAACAGTCTAACAACTGCCCCCCTTCATAGAAACATTGAGAAGAAAACGTTATCTAATCTTCACTACAATTATATCACTTTTAAAAGTATCAAGTCAAAATATGTAGCAAGTTTTCATATTATTTGATTGAAATCATAAATTAAATTTCATTATTATTAAATTTTACTGCAGCTGCGAAAAGACATTTGAAATGGAATCTTCAAAAACCAAAGTCCCTTGTGGCACTTGTATAGGTGTTTTATTAATGGCCACTAAATAATCGCCGGTAAAATAATGAATTAAACCTGCCGCTGGGTAGACGACTAATGAGGTACCTGCAATTATCAGCATATCTGCCTTTTGAATATCATTAATCGCTGCTTGAACCACTTGTTGATCTAAGCCTTCTTCATACAAAACGATATCTGGCCGCACAATTGCCCCATCTTTTGGGCAGCGTGGAATCCCCTCTTTATCTAATTCGAGCTCATCGATTTCATAATGGAGCAAGCACTCCGTACAGTAATTATTTAAAACCGAGCCATGTAGCTCGTGCACTCTGCTGCTGCCTGCTTTTTGATGCAGACCATCTATATTTTGCGTCACAACACTCACTTCTTTACCTTGCTCTTCAAGCCTTTTAATAAAATCATGTGCTTCGTTTGGTTCGGCTTCTTCAAATACAAGGTGTTCGAAGTAATACTTGAAAAACTCTTTGGGGTAACGCTTGTAAAATGTATGTGAAATCATTTCTTCAGCGGATACATGTGTGCCGCTCTCCTGCCTGTACAGCCCTTTTGAAGAACGAAAGTCCGGTATTCCACTTGCTGTAGAGACTCCTGCTCCACCAAAAAAGACGATGCGATTACTATTTGCTAATTGAGTCTTTAATGCTTCAATTTTGTTTGCCATTTCTATTCCTCCTCTGCTACTCATCTTATCAAAAATGCCGCTTATATGCTGTGAATGACCTCTCCTTTCCTACATCAGCTAAGCTTAATCAGTTTACATTTGAAAAGACAGACTGGTAAAGTTTGAGTGTACCGATAAAAAGCGAATGGAGGAAAAGAAATGGAAACAGGCACTATACTTATTACAGGTGCTGGAACCGGAATTGGCAAACTGACCGCCCTTACATTGGGAAGAATGGGTAAACAAGTGATTGCAACGACTGAAACCTATGAACAAGCGGACTTTTTGCGAGCAGATGCAAAAGCACTTCGGATTCCTATCGAAATTGAAAAAATAGATATCACGGATGAACAGGACCGACGAAAAGCGTGGAGCTGGGATGTGGATATTCTTGCAAATAACGCAGCTGTTAAAGAAGGGGAAGCAATGGTTGATATCCCCGAAAAAAACTTAAGAAAGCAACTGGAAGTCAACTACTTTGCGACCGTCTTATTGACGCAAGGCTTTGCTCGACAAATGATTGATAAGGGGTATGGCCGAATTGTCTTTGTCTCTTCCGTCTCAGGGATTATGGTCAATGCCTTTTCAGGGCCCTTACACGTCGTCCAAATTCGCTATTGAGGCGGCTGCGGATGCATTCAAATAAGAACTGCAAGAATTCAATATTGAAGTCGCGACCATCAATCCAAGTATGTATTTAACCGGCTTTAATGATGAAGAATTTGAGAAGTACCGAACATGGGCAGACGATCCAGAAGAAAGGGTTTATAATTATCCAAAGCTGAATTTCCCTTTTCCGCAAATGAATCCGAAAAAATTAATTGCTCCTTCTATTCGTGTGATTTTAGGAGAAACGAAACTGTACCGTAATGTCATTCCGAGATCACATGCGCTTCTGCCAATTGTTAAAGAGCTTTTTCAGTGGATTAAAAAGACACATTGGCGACTAGGAAAACGGCATACGTTGGTGAAGCAGTCCAATAAAATGCAACCAGCTGAGAGAATGTAAATAGGCCCACATAAAAACCGCAACAGCTTTATACTGACGCGGTTTTTTTAAGTTTTCAATTGTCTAAAATGATTTGTTTAATGTTTAAATACCAATACCTGAAATTGTTCAAGATCTGATTAATTTCTTCTTTGGCTAATTGTTCTTGTTGGATATTTAGATCCTTGACGAGCAAATTAAAAACCATTTGGCGGCTGATATTATCATAGATAGGGTCATTTAATTGAATTTTTAAGGCTTCACTGACCGTTTCATTTCGACCCAAGCTCGCTAAAAAGAGCGCATACTGTTTATCTATCGGTTCTGACATAAAGGATTCATAGTATTGAGTTGGAATAAAGTACAACACATTCTCTTGCCTTACCGCTTGTAAGTAGTCAAAAAACATCGCCGACTCAAGAATCCGATAAAACTCAACAGACAAATCATCCGTATTCAGAAAAATGAGTTTTGAACTTGAAATATCGTGTGCTGTCAGGTTATGCAAAAACCAGAACAAGTGATTGATCCGTTTGATTTTAGGAAAGCGCAAATTCAAATCAATCGTCACATTTTCTTCTTTTAAATAGTCAAATAATTCATCATTAGAAATTTTGTCAATTTTCAGCTCTTCACTCGCAAGCAATTCTTCTGTGATAGGTACTTCTGTCACGCGTTCAAGAGAAGATAAGTCAATTGAATCATCCGTATAAATGGATTGGATATAATTATCTATCGCTGCTACATGCAACTTTAACTCTTCAGCAGACAATGTTGCTGGTATAAGTAGTGTCTCCCATTCCATGTTGTTCAATTTCATATTTGACAAATTATGATTCCTCCATAAAATTTTATAGTAAACGGTTCAAAACATTTTTCTGGTCTGTAATTAGTATACCATATATTTCTTTGTTTTTCATGTTTCCCTTGCCTTAAAGGCTGTCGCTAGGGTATTTTCGACCTATTCAAGGCTATATATGTAACTATCAAGACAGTAAGAAATGAACTAGAAATTGGTATCGCAGGATTAAACTTGTGCACAATGAAAGTGAGTTTCATGTCGCGAAATAAAATTAGTGCACAACGAAAACGAGTTTCATGTCGTGGTCAGTGGTTTTCCATCCTATCCTACAATAAATTAAAAAACCAGCAATCACACAAGTTGTGCAGATTACTGGTTTACTCTCTATTAATTTGAATCGCTGTCGTCATCAAGGTTTAAGACGGCCATGAACGCATCTTGTGGAATATCCACATTGCCGACGCTCTTCATACGTTTCTTCCCTGCTTTTTGCTTCTCTAAAAGTTTCATACGACGCGTCACATCTCCACCATATAATTTCGCCGTAACATCTTTACGATAAGCACGTACAGTTGAACGGGCAATAATATGGTTTCCGATTGCTGCTTGGATAGGAATTTCAAACTGCTGACGCGGGATAACATCTTTTAATTTTTCAACAATCTTACGTCCACGTTCCTGACTCTCGTCTTTATGCACAATAAAGCTTAAAGCATCGACGGTGTCGCCATGAATGAGAATATCTACTTTTACTAAATCACTTTCTCTATAGCTAGCTTCTTCATAATTTAAAGAAGCATAGCCTTTTGTGGTTGATTTCAAACGATCAAAGAAATCAAACACAATTTCAGAAAGCGGCAAGTAATACATAATATTTACTCGAATATCATCTAAATATTCCATGGTGATAAACTCACCACGTTTACTCTGACATAGTTCCATCACTGCTCCCACGTAATCATTCGGCACCGAAACAGTCGCCTTCACAAAAGGCTCGTGCACCTTTTCCACTTTCACTTGCTCAGGCATTTCAGAAGGGTTTGAAACCGAAACGACTTCACCGTCTGTTTTCTCTACTTCATAAATCACAGAAGGAGCTGTTGTAATAATATCTAAATCAAACTCTCGTTCCAGACGTTCTTGGACGACATCCATATGCAGCATGCCTAAAAAGCCACAACGGAAGCCGAAACCTAAAGCTTGAGACGTTTCTGGCTCATAGCGCAGTGAGGAGTCGTTTAACTGCAGACGATCCAATGCTTCTCTTAAATCCTCGTAATCGCCTGAGTCGGAGGGATACATTCCACTATAGACCATCGGCTTCATTTGCTGGTAGCCAGGCAGTGGTTTGTCAGCCGGATTATCGGCTAGTGTAATGGTATCCCCAACTTGGGTGTCTTTCACACTTTTAATATTGGCAGTGACATAGCCAACGTCGCCAACCGTTAAATAATCACGTTTGACTGGATTGGGTGAAAATACCCCAACTTCATTCACTTCAAATTTCTTTCCATTATGCATCAATTCAATCATGTCGCCTTTTTTAAGCATACCTTCTTGAATTCGAATACTTAATACAACCCCGCGGTAAGAGTCATATTCAGAGTCAAAAATTAAGGCTTGCAGCGGGTTATCGATATCTCCATCGGGCGCTGGTACGTCTTGTACAATTTTTTCTAAGACATCCTCAATACCAATGCCATTTTTCGCACTTGCCAGTACCACATCTTCGGCCGGCAAGCCAATGATATCCTCGACTTCCAAGGCTACCCGTTCTGGGTCAGCAGCAGGTAGATCAATTTTGTTAATAACAGGTAAAATTTCTAAATCATTATCTAAAGCTAAATACACGTTGGCTAAGGTCTGGGCTTCAATTCCTTGAGCAGCATCGACTATTAATATAGCCCCTTCACAAGCAGCTAAACTGCGCGACACTTCATACGTAAAGTCGACGTGGCCGGGCGTGTCAATCAGATGGAGGATATAGGTTTCGCCATCTTTGGCTGTGTATTCCACTTCCACTGTATTTAATTTAATGGTTATGCCCCGCTCGCGTTCTAAATCCATTGAGTCTAGTACTTGCTCTTGCATTTCACGATTTTGGAGCGTTTCTGTGAATTCCAAAATCCGGTCAGCGAGGGTCGATTTTCCATGGTCAATATGGGCAATAATCGAAAAATTACGCACTTTTTCTTGACGTTCACGAATTTTCTTTTTATCTATCATTCTTATATTCTCAGTCCTTCATCTGCTTAAAGATACAATCCTTATTATACCAAGCATTTATACCAGTTACAATAGTTAGAGTGACTGTCTTTCATTGATAACTTCTTTTGTAATAAAAAAAGATAGTCCATTCATCGCTTGTTAAAGTTTTCTTTTGCAATGAATTCGGTAACTATCTTTTCCTTTTTATTCTACTTAATCATTATCCGTAAAGGCATCTTTTACTTTTGAAAAAAAGCTGCTGCTTTTTTGCTCTTTCGCTTCGCCGTAGCCACTTTCTTTGGCAAATTCACGTAAATGTTCGGCTTGCTCATTTGAGACTTTCTTTGGAATTTCAACTTGTACAGTCACATGCTGATCTCCTGTGCCAGTGCCACGAACAGATGGGGCGCCTTTGCCTCTTAAGCGGAACGTGGTGCCCGGTTGGGTTCCTGCCGGTACTTTAAATTTCACTTTACCATGAACCGTCGGAACTTCTATTTCATCGCCTAAAGTGGCTTGCACAATATTAATCGGCAATTCATAGAAAATTTCTGTTCCGCGACGTTCGAAGGTGTCTGAAGGTTTTACATGGAAAATAATAAATAAATCACCATGTGGTCCGCCATTTTTCCCAGCATCCCCTTGACCTTGCAGACGAATCTGGTTTCCATCTTCAACACCAGCCGGCACATCAACTTTAACTGAATGGCGTTCAGTTTGTTGTCCTGCACCCTGGCAGTCTGGACATTTCTCTTTAATGATTTGTCCTGTCCCTTGACAATCTGGACAAGTTGTTTGTGTCATGACGCGTCCAAATGGTGTGTTTTGCTCAACATTGACACGACCAGCGCCACTACAACGAGAACACGTCTCCGGTGAAGTGCCTGGCTTTGCTCCGTCCCCATCACAAGTATGGCAAGTATCTTGACGATTGTATCGAATCGTTGTCGATTTACCAAAAACACCTTCTTCAAAGCTTAAATCCATCACATATTGTAAATCTGCTCCTCGCCTAGGAGCATTTGGATTACGTGCAGCTGATCTTCCACCGCCGCCGAAAAACGAACTAAAAATATCATCGAAGCCAGAGAATGCATCTCCGCCACCAAATCCACCAGCGCCGCCAAACCCTCCGCCACCAAAGTTTGGATCTGTTGAAGCATGCCCAAACTGATCGTAGTTGGCTCTTTTTTGCTCATCTGAGAGGGTTTCGTACGCTTCTGCGACTTCTTTGAATTTTTGTTCAGCATCCGCAGCATCGTTTAAATCTGGGTGATATTTTTTAGATAGTCGTCGGTATGCTTTTTTAATTTCATCTTGTGAAGCGTCCTTTGACACCCCTAGTACGTCATAAAAATCTTTTTTTTCAGCCATTCTATCCTCCGTCTTTTATCTAAAAAATGTAGCGTGTAACGTCCAATACAGTGGAAAGAGAAAGCTGACAGAGTTCTCTCAGCTTTCTCTTCACCAATCATCGTCTTATATGAACGTTCTCGTTCAATTTTATTCTTCGTCGTCCACTTCTTCAAAGTCCGCATCTACAACATCATCTGCATCTGTAGATGTATCTTCAGCGCCTTCAGCTCCACCTTGTTGTGCCTGTTGTTCTGCCGAAGCTTGTTCATACAATTTTACCGTTAAGTCTTGAACAATTTCATTTAAAGCATCACGTTTTTCTTTGATTAATTCTAAATCGTCCGCTTCGATCGCTTCTTTCAACTCGTCTCGAGCATCTTTTGCTTTCTTCACTTCATCCGCGTCTACTTTACCTTCTAAATCTTTCAGGGTTTTATCTGTTTGGAAGACTAATTGATCTGCTTCGTTACGTAATTCAACTTCTTCTTTTCGTTTTTTATCCGCTTCCGCATTTTCTTCCGCTTCTTGCATCATACGATCGATTTCTTCATCGGTTAAGCCTGAAGAAGATTTGATGGTGATGTCTTGAGATTTACCCGTTCCTTGATCTTTTGCAGAAACTGTTACAATACCGTTTTTATCAATATCAAAAGACACTTCAATTTGCGGAACGCCACGAGGAGCTGGTGGAATATCCGTCAATTGGAAACGACCAAGTGTTTTGTTGTCTTTCGCCATTGAACGCTCACCTTGCAGCACGTGAATATCTACTGCTGGTTGGTTGTCTGCAGCTGTCGAGAAGACTTGTGATTTACTGGTAGGAATCGTTGTATTTCGGTCAATCAACGGGGTCATTACGCCACCCATCGTTTCAATACCTAATGTTAGAGGAGTCACATCTAGTAGCACAATATCTTTGACATCGCCACTTAAGACACCACCTTGAACAGCAGCCCCCATTGCAACCACTTCATCAGGGTTCACTGAGCGGTTTGGATCTTTTCCAGTTTCTTGTTTCACTGAATCAACAACCGCTGGAATACGTGTCGAACCACCAACTAAAATGACTTCATCAATCTCTGATTTTGAAAGTCCTGCATCTTTAATTGCACGACGAAGTGGCTCTTTTGTTCGTTCCACTAAATCTTGTGTTAATTCGTCAAATTTCGCGCGAGTTAAGGTTTGTTCTAAGTGTAATGGGCCAGCATCTCCAGCTGAGATGAATGGTAAGCTGATTTGTGTAGATGACACACTCGATAATTCTTTTTTCGCTTTTTCAGCTGCGTCTTTTAGACGTTGCAAGGCCATTTTGTCATTTGATAAATCAATGCCATTGTCGGCTTTAAAGGACTCAACTAAATAATCAATAATCTTGTCGTCAAAGTCATCTCCACCAAGTGAGTTATCCCCTGCTGTAGACAAGACGTCAAATACACCGTCTCCCAATTCAAGGATAGACACGTCAAACGTTCCGCCACCCAAGTCAAAAACTAGAATGTTTTCGTCTTCTTTGCTGTCTAAACCATACGCCAAAGAAGCCGCTGTTGGCTCATTGATAATTCGGTCAACTTCTAAGCCGGCAATTGTACCCGCGTCTTTTGTTGCTTGACGTTGCGAGTCATTAAAGTATGCAGGAACGGTAATAACAGCGTTCGTTACTTCTTCACCTAAATAATCTTCTGCATAAGTTTTTAAATGTTGTAAAATCAACGCAGAAATTTCTTGTGGTGTATAGTCTTTTCCGTCAATCGTTTCTTTATAATCTTCACCCATATGTCTTTTAATAGACATGACCGTGTTTGGGTTCGTAATCGCTTGACGTTTAGCGACCTCTCCCACTTGAATTTCACCATCTTTAAACGAAACAACAGAAGGTGTTGTACGATTTCCTTCTTTGTTTGGAATAATAACCGGTTCGCCGCCTTCAAGCACAGCGACTGCTGAGTTCGTTGTTCCTAAGTCAATACCTATAATTTTTGCCATAATGTATTAATCTCCTTTTACGTTAAAATATTTTATTCAGTGACCGTCACTTTTGCTGCGCGCAGGACGCGGTCATGCAACTTGTACCCTTTTTCAAAAACTTGCGCAACTACGCCGCTTTCCTGTCCTTCTTCTGCTGGGACTTGGGCATAGGCTTCGTGGAAGTTTGGATCAAAAGGTTGACCTTCTGCCTTTACTTCTTCTACACCCACAGATTCTAAGCCGGCTTTAAAACTTTCAAGGACCATTTGAACCCCTTGTTTTAGGTTTTTACCTGCTTCATCTGTCACTTCCGTTTCCAGTGCACGCTCTAAGTTATCTAAGGCTGGAAGAATGGCTTTTGCTAAGTCTTGTGAGCGGTATTTTGCTGCCGCTTCTCTTTCATTTTGATTTCGACGGCGCATATTTTGAATTTCTGCTTGCAGCCGTAAATTTTGATCTTCCAACTGGTCAATTTTATCTTTTAATGCTGCCACTTCATCCGCTTTATCCGGTTCAGAAGCGACTTCTTCTTCTTGAATTTCTTCTTCAGAAGACAACTCTTTTTCTTTATCTGTCAATGCTGTCTACCTCTTTCTAAATCTTGCACTCCTCTATAGTAGCACAAGCTTTCTATATTTTAAACAAGACTCCCTCTTCTAATCAAGATAAAAGTCTTCAAGTTTATCGAGCAGTTCCTCCCGCAGCAACTGTATAACACCAAGTGTAGAATCATACGTCATATTCGTCGGCCCAAGTACAGCTATAAAGCCGCCGCCAAAACGGTTGTCCGTATAGGGTACGGTGATTAAAGAAAAAGATTCAAAAAGCTGATTATTTAATTCGTTCCCAATACGAATATCGACCGTTTCTTGTGCATCTAACAACTGACTGAATAAATGCAGGAGCGTTTGCTCGTTATCCAGTAAATTATACAAATCCTTTACTTGGCCAATCGCCATATCTTCTGTAAAATCCAAAATATTCATTTTCCCTGAAACGAACATTTGCTCGTTTTTTTCTTTGAGCAAAGCTTGCTCGAACATGCTGGTTACATCCCAATTCATGGCCAAATATTTTTCAAACAGTTTGGGCAAATCCGTTCGCAGGGTTTGATAAACAGTTTCAAGAGATTCTCCAACCAAATTGTTGTTCATAAAGGTGGTCACTTGTTTAATCGTTTCTGTATCCAGCCCTTTTGGTAGTTTAAAAAGCATGCTTTGCACTTCATAATTGTCCAACTGCAACACAAGCATCATTTGCTTGTTATTTATAGGAACAAGCTGAAAGCCCGTCAAGGTACTGAATTTCGACTGTGGGCCTAGTACAATAGCCGTGTAATTTGTTAATTCGGATAGAAGTTCAGCCGATTGGTAAAACACATCACTCATTTGAAAAATATGCGAATTCATTCTACCTTTGATTTGCACTTTTTCTTTTCCTTGCACACGCTTTGGCTTGAGTAAATTATCCACATAAAAACGATACCCTTTAATAGACGGGATTCGCCCAGAAGAAGTATGCATTTTTTCAATGTACCCCAATTCTTCCAAAACGCCCATTTCATTGCGAATGGTTGCAGAGCTGGCTTCAATCGATCCATTTTCTACCAAGGATTTGGAACTGACTGGTTGACCGTTTTGTGTATATTGCTCGATAATTTTATTCAAAATGAATAATTGTCTCTGTGTTAACAATGGCAACACCCTCTCACGCGTAAGACAATTACTTCAAACATCCAATAAAATAGCACTCGAACACATCGAGTGCTAATCACTGTATCTAATTTAACAAAATTCTTGGAAACTGTCAATGGATAAAGCTTGAATTACTTATGAACCAATCATGAATTCACTTCTTTAAGGGGTGCGTTTTTTAAAATTTCTTTCGCATTTCTTTCATCTTGCTGGAGTTGTTTAATTAAAGCCTCAGCGCCGTTGTATTTCTCTTCATCTCTTAAATAAGCCACCCATTCAATCTTTACGTCATCGCCATAGATTTCTTCATTAAAATCAAAAATATACACTTCAGTCGAAAGATTTCTTTGATTTGAAAAGGTTACATTGTATCCGATAGAAGCCATGCCGCCGTATGTTTGCCCCTTTACTGTGAACCAAACGGCGTATACACCAATCCCAGGGAGCAAGGTGTTTGGATGCGGTCGGACATTAGCGGTTGGGTAGCCTAATTCTCGCCCGCGTGCATCGCCATGGACCACAAAGCCCAAAGTTTCATACGTATAACCCAACATGTTATTTGCTTTTTCAACATTTCCCTCTTTAATATACTGTCGGATGGCTGTTGAACTAATTGATTCTCCCGTGGTTTTTTCTTCTTCTACCTGAACAATTTCAAAGCGTCCTTTGGCATAACTGGGCAAATGCTCCATTCCAGCAACAGCTGGCTTTCCGTATGTATAGTCGTAGCCAGCCACTACAACTTTGGCGTTCCAATCGACAATATACTGATCCACAAAATCTTGAGGCGGTAAATTTCCAAATTCTGAATTAAAATACACATTATACAAAATATCCACACCCAACGCTTCAATATGTTTGTATTTTTGTTCAGGCTGCGTCAAATAAAAATACTCTCCCGGTTCAAATTTACGGTAGACAATTTTTGGATGACGATTAAAAGTCATCAAAG
The DNA here is from genome assembly GCA_043425375.1 of Atopostipes sp. GTDB lineage: Bacteria > Bacillota > Bacilli > Lactobacillales > Carnobacteriaceae_A > Atopostipes. The sequence goes on along the minus strand of JBHWQC010000101.1, from coordinate 24,961 downwards.
CCACTTTTAAGCCGCGTTCTTGCCCAATCCGAACCCCTTCTTTAATGACTTTTTGATGAGCTAAATGCACTCCGTCAAAAAAGCCTAAAATTAAGACGATATCCTCGTCTACAATATACCCTTTATCATCCGTATGTTTCACGTTAATTTTTTTCAATTCTTCCACCTACAATTCCGTTCTAAACATTTTTTTGGGGATAAGTTTTCCTGTTTTTGTTTGATGGCGTTCATATAAAGCAACAGCTTGCTGATTATAAGTAAATAAAACAGGATACTCCTCAATATTGAACGCTTTCTCCTCTAGTAAAGCACCATGCTTCACCTTTTTCCACAACGCTTCATCTAGTGCGTATCTTGGAAAGCCGGTTAAAGCATAATCAATCGGCAGGATGATTTCAACCAAACGATCTTCTTGCACTGCTTGTCGGATTTCCTCTAAAGTGTTTGTTTGTTCTTTTGAAATAGCACCACTTTGTATACGAGTTAATTGAGACATATGAGCTGGAAAGCCTAATGTCTTTCCGATATCAACGGCCAATGTCCGAATATACGTGCCTTTACTGCAAGCGACCTGAAATTGAAAAGAAGCCGTATAATTTCGGGCATCATACCTTAGCTCACTTGTTCTTTTGAGTTTAAAAATGTGTACTTTTCTTGAAGGTCGTTCGATTTCTTCCCCGGCAAACGCATACTCATATAGACGACGTCCTCCAACCTTAACTGCAGAAAACATTGGCGGTGTCTGTTCAATGCTTCCTACAAAACTTTGCAGAGTTTTATCGATATCTGTTTCAGACAGTGGAGCTGCTACTTTTTTTCTCTCAATTTCTTCCCCAGAAGCATCTTCAGTAGCCGTTGAATAACCTAAAGTTAATTCCCCCGCATAGACTTTATCACTATCGAGCATATATTCTAACACTTTTGTTCCGTGACCAATCGCTAAGGGCAATACCCCTTCTACATCCGGATCCAGCGTTCCTGCGTGACCAATTTTTTTAATCCCTAACATACGGCGCACTTCTCGCACACAGTCAAAACTTGTCATCCCCTTTTCTTTCCAAAGGGGTAAAATTCCTTCTTTCATCTTTTCACACCGTTTCTTCTATTAATATACTTGCGCATTATAACATATTTCACACGCTAAACGAATATTTTTATAGGCTTTATTCGCTTTAAATCACCGTTTTTACAGTTGGATGTCCGAAGGGTGACAGCGTTTTGCTTTATATCCCTTTGAACTCTATGCTACTATAGAATTGATAATACAGAAAGGTAGTGGTAAATTATGGAACAATTATTTACGTTTCCAACTGAAGAGTTGCAGCGTGAGGGTACGGTATATGTGACGCTAGCTATGGAGTTGCATGCGTCGACATTGACAAATGATAAGGATCGTATCCAGTTTGAAAATCTTTTAAGCGAAGCAAGAAAAAGCATAAAAGATTCCGAATTAACAGAAAAAAATCAACTGCTCGAACAATTGGACGTTGTTGAAAATCACCTCGATGAATTTATTCAATATATTGGTGGTCTGGCTATTTATATCACACCGGAAGATATTTATTATTATCATTTAGCGATTCCGGTCAAGGAACGTGTCCAAATTGGCGAACTTCCATACGTCTTGCCTTTAGTGTCCAACTTCCAATATTCGAGAGATTATCATTTGCTTGTATTGAATCGAGACAGTATTCGATTATTTGAAGGCCATAGCGGGAACATCGAAGAGCTTCCGATTGATGAAATTGAAGATGCGCCTGTCGACTTGAAGACGGCTTTAGGTACGGAAAAAGATGATCGGACCCTCACACATGGGTCTTATAGTGGCGGTTTCAGACAAGGTGGTTCTACTGGCCGCGGAGGAGCCAACCAATCCTTCCACAGCCACGATGATGTCAGTGAAGAAAAAGACATCGACCGTGAACGGTACTTTAACCTTGTGGATAAATTTATTTATGAGCACTATTCAAATCAAAAGAAATATCCGTTAATTATTTATTCAGTGGAGGAAAACCAAGCTGTCTTTAGAGCTGTTTCACAAAATGAATATTTAGCTGAGGCAGCCATTAATGGTTCAGCAGCCGGTCTGAAAACAAGTGAGATTCAAAAACGTGCCACTCAAACCATTGATGAAATGATTGCGCATGAAAGAAATGAATTATTGGATCAATTGGAAGAAACTTCTCCAGATAACCGAATTGAGAATATTCCAGATGATTTAACAGTAGCCAGTTTGCAAGGGCAAATTGAATCCCTTTATGTAGAGAAATGGTTTGAAATTCCGGGCACCATTACAGCAGATGGTCGTTATGATGCTTCCGATGAGAAAAATGATTTCGTACAAAGAGTCGTGCAAAATGTATTACGCGCCAATGGCGAAGTCTATATTCTAGATGAAAGTGAACTGCCAAATGGCACACAAATCGCTGCCAGATTAAGATACTAATCTATATTCAAAAAGCCGCTGGAGTTATAACCAGCGGCTTTTTTCGTCTTTATAAGAGTTTTTAATACAGTTTCGTCTGTTTGCTGATATCCATCGTCTCTGCCATTCGTAATTCAATCTGCTGAGCGGTTTCTTCAATTGAACGGTTTTCAATATTAATTACATGTGCCTCAAGCTTCGCATAGACTTCCTCCGCATAGGACAACTCCCCTTTAATCCGGTCTAAATCATTATAAGCTGAAGATGTTCCCAACCCCATAAGTTTGATTCGCTCAGAACGCACTTTCATAATGTAGTGAGGGCTTGCTATCAACCCAAAAATTTTATGTCCAGGGACTTTTAAAATTTCTGGGGCCAATTGCACTTCTGGAATTAAAGGTAAATTCGAAACTTTATAGGAACGGTTCGCCAAATACATGCTCAAAGGAGTTTTAGATGTTCGTGAGATGCCAAGCAGTACTAGGTCTGATTTTAAAAAACCTTTGGGATTTTTTCCGTCGTCATATTTCACCGCAAATTCAATCGCCGACATCCGGTCAAAATACTCTTCATCTAAAGAATGCAATGCATTACTGTTATAAATCGGCTCTTCATCCGTCTGTTCTTTAACCGTTTCTAATAATTGGGAGACTAAATCAATATGCAAAATATTATTATCACTTGCAAAAGTGGTTGCAATTTCATTGAGATAGTCATCAATTAATGTGGTTATAACAATGGCGTTCTCTGTTTTAGCATCTTTTAAGACCTCTGTTAACTCGTCAGTATTATCTAAAAAAGGAAATTTTTTAATTTCTTTTGAATCAAGTTTGGGAAACTGGGACATTGTTGCATAAATCAACCGCTCAGACATTTCCCCTACTGAATCAGAAATAACAAAAAGTTTAATGGATTTCTTTGGTTGTGTGGATTGGCTCATAATTTTTTCTCCTTGTCTCCCACTTCAATCAACAAATGGACAAGGCTTGTTTTGGATACTTTTCCAATCACTTCTTTTGACCCTTTTTCTTTGACGACGGGCAAAGTATCAATCTCACGCCTTGCAATGAGTTTAGCCGCTGAAAGGACAGGCATTTCTGGATGCGTGACATAAATATTAGGCATCCGCGTCATCACCAGTGCAATAGCCGCTTCTTGATTATTGCCCATCACTAAACTGCGGAGAAGATCTTTTCTTGACACGATACCCGCTAATTCATTCGTCTGCTCATCCAAAACGAACAACGTCCCCACATCATACATAAACAATGTCGTAATAGCATTTGCTATGGTTGTATCTTGCTTTATGCTTACAGGTGGAGCCATAATGTCATCTACAACTAAAGTGGTTAATTTTTCTTGAACAAAGGGTTCGAAATCTAAGCCGGAATAAAAATAGCCCACTTTGGGTCTGGCATCTAAAATCCCAATCATTGTAAGGACGGCCAAATCGCTGCGCAAGGTGGATTTAGAGAGACCTAATGAGTCAGCGATGTTATCACCGCTGATAGGTTCATTTTCTTTGACGATATCAATGATTTTTTTCTGGCGCTCCGACAATTCCATAACTAAGACCTCTTATTCTCACTTTTGTTCAATTGCATCTTATTTCATATCTGCTGTTATTGTATCATATTTAATCGCACTTTGTGCAGCAGCTATTTGCGCAATTGGAATTCGAAACGGAGAACAAGAAACATAGTCTAAACCGACCTTATGGAAAAATGCTATGGATTTAGGATCGCCACCTAATTCTCCACACACGCCGATTTTGATGTCTGGTTTGGCGCCTCGTCCTAATTGAACACCTGTTTCAACCAAACGGCCTACCCCATCCACATCCAGTGTTTGGAAAGGATCTGATTCCAAAACATTGTTTGAAATGTAATCATTGATGAATTTTCCAGCATCATCCCGAGAGAAACCATATGTCATCTGTGTTAAATCATTTGTTCCAAAACTGAAGAAATCAGTTATTGCAGCTAACTCATCCGCAATTAAACATGCTCGCGGCAGCTCCACCATTGTTCCGACTTCATAATCAATGTCTGTACCCAATTCAGCTAACAAATTCGTAATATGTGCTTTAATCTTATCCGTTAAGAGGTCAAGTTCGGCATGCATTCCAACGAGTGGAATCATAATCTCCGGACGTACTTTTATCCCTTGCTTATGCCATTTAGCGGCACTGCGAATAATGGCTTCTGCTTGCATCAAATACAATTCTGGATACGTAATCGCGAGTCGACAGCCACGATGTCCTAGCATTGGATTTGTTTCATTTAATTCAGAAATCCGTTGTTTCATCTCCGCAACCGTTAAGTTTTGATGCTGGGCCACTAGGGCAATTTCACTTTCCGTATGCGGTAAGAATTCGTGCAGGGGCGGATCTAGCAGACGAATGGTGATCGGTAATTCCTTCGTTAATTCGAACATTTGGGTGAAATCATCGATTTGATAAGCCATAATTTTCTCTAACGCTTGTTCTTTCACTGCTTGTCGATTTGAAAGAATAAAACGTCTCATTTCAATCAAACGTTCTTCGCTAAAAAACATATGCTCAGTACGCGCTAAACCAATACCAGCAGCATGGAAGTTTAAGCCTGTTTGAATATCTACCAATGTTTCCGCATTCATACGAACTTTCAGACGAGAAACGTCACGTGCCCATTCCATAATGGTTTGGAAGGTTTCATCGGTAGCCGTTGCTACACGAGCAATGTCTCCTTTGTAAATTGTACCTGTTGTACCGTCAACTGAAATTAAGTCCCCTTCTTTTAACTCGCCATTTGGATACTTAACAATTCTGTTGGTTTCGTCGATTTCAAGTTCTTCTACTCCCACCACACAACATTTCCCCATACCGCGCGCAACAACTGCCGCATGAGAAGTCATTCCCCCACGACTTGTTACAATCGCTTCGCTCACGTTCATCCCGACAATATCTTCAGGCGAGGTTTCATGACGAACCAAGACGACTGCTTCTCCCGTTTGGGCTTGTTCAGCTGCTTTTTTCGCATCAAAGTAGATGTGCCCTGTGGCAGCGCCTGGACTTGCCGGCAGACCGGCCGCGCTGATCACTTTTGCATTCAATAAGGCTTGTTCTTCAAAACTTGGATGAAGTAGCTGGTTAATTGAATCGGGTTCAATTTTCATAAGGGCTTCTTCTTTTGTCGTCACACCTTCTTCAGTCATATCCATCGCTATTTTAAAGGCTGCTTTAGCTGTTCGTTTGCCATTACGCGTTTGAAGAAGGAATAGTTTGTTATTCTCAATCGTAAATTCAATATCTTGCATATCCTTGTAATGCTTTTCTAATCGTTCACTGATTTCAACAATTTGCTTATATACTGCTGGTTTTTGCACTTCTAAAGTTGAGATCGGAAGCGGTGTTCGAATGCCCGCAACAACATCTTCCCCTTGAGCATTTAGTAAATATTCACCGTATAAAACATTTTCACCATTTGCGGGATTTCGAGTAAATAATACACCGGTTCCACTATCATTTCCGGTATTTCCAAACACCATCTCCTGCACATTTACTGCTGTCCCCCACTCCGCTGGAATGTCATTCAATGAACGGTACACAATCGCCCGTTCGTTATTCCACGAATCAAACACAGCTTTAATCGCTTCGATTAATTGATCAATCGGATTTTGTGGAAATGCAAAACCTAAAACGCTCTCATAAATTTGTTTATAGTATTGAATAATTTCTTTTAAATTTTCAACTTTTAATTCTTGATCCGTTGCAATTTGTTTTTCTTTTTTATAATTTTCTAAGTATTCTTCAAAATGACTGCCGTCAATTCCATATACTACATTCCCAAACATTTGAAGCAGTCTGCGGTAACAATCATAGGCAAATTCAGGATTATTGGTTGCTTGAGCAAAGGCTTCTACTTTCTCATCATTTAAACCTAAGTTTAAAATGGTATCCATCATTCCGGGCATAGAGGATCTGGCACCACTGCGCACAGAAACAAGCAATAAATTATCTGTTTCGGTAAATGACTTGCCCGTTGCTGTTTCTAATTCCTTGAGGTGTTCCATGATTTCTTGCTCTAAAGCAGCATCCAATTCGCCGCCAGAGTTTAAGTAGTCAATACATGCTTCTGTACTAATGGTAAAACCACTTGGAACGGGTAAACCTAACGCAGTCATTTCTGCTAAGTTAGCCCCTTTTCCACCCAATAAGTTTCTCATGCCTGTGTGACCTTCGTGAAAGTTGTAAACAAACTTTGTCATAAAGCAGCACTCCTTTAATGCGTATTATATAACCTTGAACCGATTATATAATACGCACTATATAAATGCAAGAGTCTTTTATTTAAAATGATTGAATCGATTTAAATAAAAGGATGGTTATCGTTGTACCTAAAAGATATATAAGTTTTTATATTTTATCTAAAAATTCTCACCTTTTATATAATGCGTCTTATATAAAAGGAGATAAAAAAACTCCTGAAGAGCATATGACTTCTCATCAGGAGTTTCAATTCAAATAATTTAGTTGTCTTCATTACGAATTTGATTGAGTAATTCATCAATTCGATTGCCATGTTCTACCGATTCATCTCTCGTAAACATGATTTCTGGGGTATGATACGTCGTTAAACGGCTGCCCAATTCTTTTCGGATTAAACCAGTTGCTCGATCCAAGCCCGTTTGTGTTTCTGTTTTCGTTTCTTCATCCGTATCCAACGTACTATAGAAAATCGTCGCTTGTTGAAGATCGCCTGTTAATTCAACATCTGTAATGGTAATCCCTTCTACCCGAGGATCACGTACTTCATGACGCATAATATCATTGACTTCTTTGAGTATTTCTTGCTTGACTCGTCCTACACGATAATTTGCCATTTTTATTCACCTACATTTTATGTTGTGTATTATCTTTCAATTTCGACCATTTCAAACGCCTCAATAACATCGTCTTCTTTGATGTCATTGTATCTTTCAATCGTTAAACCACATTCATAACCATTCGCCACTTCACGTACATCATCATCGAACCGACGTAAACTGCCGAGTTCACCTTCATGGACAACGACGCCATCACGAATCAGACGAATTTGGCTGCTTCGTTTGATCACACCATCCGTAACCATGGCGCCCGCAATGGTACCGATTTTTGATACACTATAAGTTTCACGAACAATCGCTGAGCCGGTAACTTGCTCTTCATACTCAGGATCAAGCATTCCTTGCATCGCTGCTTCAATTTCTTCAATCGCATCATAAATAACACGATACGTGCGGATATCTACTTGTTCTGTTTTGGCTGCTTCTAACGCTTGCGGTGTTGGACGAACATTAAATCCAATCAAAATACCATTACTTGCATTGGCTAGTGTAACGTCGGTTTCGTTAATGGCTCCGACACCTGTATGAACTACTTTTACTTTCACGCCATCTACTTCAATTTTTTGCAGACTACCAACTAAGGCTTCGACTGAACCTTGAACGTCCCCTTTTACAATCACGTTTACTTCTTTTAATTCGCCTTCTTCAAGGCTTTCAAATAAGTTGTCTAACGTTACTTTATTGAGTGATTGACGTTGTTCTTCAACCGCTTCATTTGAACGTGTTTCAGCCACTTGCCGCGCTGTTTTCTCGTCTTCAAAGACTACAAATTGGTCGCCGGCATTTGGCGTATTGTTAAGTCCTGTAATTTCAACTGGGGTAGCCGGACCAGCTTTATCAATACTCATTCCTTTATCGTCTGTCATGGTACGGATACGGCCGTAAGTTGTACCAACGACCACTGCATCCCCTTTGTTTAGGGTGCCATTTTGAACTAAGAGGGTTGCGATTGGGCCTTTTGATTTATCTAAACGAGCCTCTAACACACTACCCACTGCTAAACCGCTTGGGTCAGCGGTTAATTCTTCTACTTCAGCTACTAACAGAATCATTTCTAACAATTCTTCAATATTTTGGTTGAAAAGTGCTGAGATTTCAACAAAAATCGTGTCCCCGCCCCATTCTTCCGGGACTAACTCATACTCTAGCAATTCTTGTTTGACGCGGTCTGGATCAGCTGTTGGTTTATCGACTTTGTTGACGGCCACAATAATTGGCACTTCAGCCGCTTTCGCATGGTTAATCGCTTCAACTGTTTGAGGCATAACCCCATCATCAGCCGCCACTACAATAATTGCGATATCCGTAACGTCTGCTCCACGCGCTCGCATCGTTGTAAACGCCGCGTGTCCAGGTGTATCCAAGAAAGTGATAATGTCATCTTCCACTTCGAGTTGGTACGCTCCAATATGTTGCGTAATTCCACCCGCTTCACCTTGGGTTACACTTGCATCGCGTAAAGTATCCAGTAAAGTTGTTTTTCCGTGGTCAACGTGTCCCATAATAGTAACGGTAGGCGGACGTGTCACCAATTCGTCTTCATCAACTTCTTGGTCAAAGTAAATATCTAAATCGGTAATATCAACAACTTCTTTTTCAATCGGCTCTACACCATAATCGAGTAATAAAACTTCGATGACATCTTTACTTAATGAATCATTTTGAGTCACCATAACGCCGTCCATGAATAGCTTTTTCACTAATTCTGCCGGCTCTCGGTGTAATTTAATCGCAAGTTCCGCCAACGTCATACCTTCTGTATACTCGACACTTTCAGGTAAGGCTTTTTGAGGCATTTGTCGCTGCTGCTGTTGGTTCTTGTTGCGGCCGCGACGTTTACGCCCACCAGCTGGGCCTCCTCGTGTTCCACGATGCGCTCTCGACTGGCGTCTTCTGCCTTTTTTGCTTTGACGCTGTTCAGACCGTTCTTGCTCATTGGTGGTGCGCTTTGCAACTTTAGGCTTGTCGGACGCTTGTTTCTTTTGTCCTTGCTGTTGTTTTTTATTTGTTTGGTTCTTGCTATTCTTTTTCTGGTTGTTTTGTTTTTGATTGTTTGATTTTTTATTCGACTGTTGCTTATTGTTTTGCTGTTTGGTTGTGTTCTGTTTTGTTTCCGTAGGCTTTACCTTCTTTTCTTTTGGAGCATTATTTGATTTAGCATCTTGCAGGCTTTGCTTGATTCGGCTCATTTCCTCATCGGTCATCGAAGACATGTGACTCCCGTAATCGAACCCTAAATCCTCCGCTTTATTTAATATTGTTTTACTTTCAACGTTTAACTCTTTAGCAAATTCATAGACACGTTTTTTGCTCATACAATCACCTTTCTATTCTCTTAAAGCAATTTTTTAAAGGATTGTGCAAATCCGTTATCTGTGAATGCACATACCGTCCTTTCTTTTCCAAGGGCTTGAGAAATCTCTTCTTTGGAAAAAAGGATATAAGAAGGTATTTTATAATAATCACATTTATCTAAAAATTGCTTTTTTGTATTCTCACTAGCATCCTCTGCAATAATTACCAGCTTCGCACGATTGTTTCGAATGCTTGCTAATACAGTCGGCGCTCCACTCTCCAGTTGTCTAGCTCTTAATGCAAGACCTAATAGGTTTAATGCTTTCTTTTTATTGTTCATTTTGTTTCATAATTTCCATTCTGGCGATGCGATAGTTGACATGCTCAAGTAAATCATCGTAAAAAGAATCTGAAACTTTGGTTTTAAGCACTCCACTTAGAATGTCTTTTTTCTTAGCCTCTTCAATGGCTTGGCTATCCAGTGAGATATAGGCACCCCGTCCATTCTTTTTACCTGTATCATCCCAAAAAATTTCATTTTCTTTTGTCTTTACAATCCTAAGCATTTCTTTTTTAGGTTTCATCTCACCTGTTACTACGCACTTGCGCATGGGGATTTTTCTTTTGGCCATGTCCGCCCACCTCACATTCGTTCGTCTTCTTCGTTCGCTTCGAGCTCTTCGTCAATTTCTTCAAGCTCTTCAGAAACCTCTCTAGTAATTTCTACATCCGCTTCTGGTCGTTCTTCTGGCAGATCCATCCCTTCAACTTCTAAATCTTCACCTAGCGTTGAATCTTGGACATAAATTTCATCGATGGTTGGCTCTTCTTCTGTATCTTTATCTAAATCTGCCAAATCTGCTTCGCCTAATCGCTCATCTTCCAATTCATCAAGCACATCTGAAGCATCTCTTGGGGAATCTTCATCTGTATCCAAGGCTTCTGTGTTCATTGGCACGTCTTCACCATCTTGATCATCGAAATACTCGAAGAAGCCGTCCATATCATCTTCGTAGGCATCTGAAGACTCTGGGTCAACTTCTTCTGCTTTCTCTTCGAGTGCATCAAAGAATTCTTCTGAGTCGTCAATAACCGGTTCATCTGTCATGTCTGTTTCAAGAAGAGAGAAGTCTTCATCCTCGATCACATCATTTTTTGCAATCCATTCTGCATACTCTTCTGGGTCAAATTCATTTTCTGATTTGATATCAATTTTGTAGCCAGTTAAGCGGGCAGCTAGTCGCACATTTTGACCGCGACGACCAATCGCAAGTGACAACTGCATTTCTGGAACAACGGCCACACACTCATGGTTCTCTTCGTCTAAATAAACCTCCAAGACATCCGCCGGGTTTAAGGCATTTTTGATGAATTCCACCGGATTTTCATCCCATTCCACAATATCCATATTCTCGCCATTTAACTCATTAACGATGGACTGAACCCGCGTTCCTTTAGGTCCTACACAAGTACCCACTGCATCAATATTTTCATCATGTGAGTAAACGGCTAATTTTGAACGGTCTCCGGCTTCACGAGCAATGGATTTGATTTCAACGACACCATCATAGATTTCAGGCACTTCTTGTTCGAATAGACGTTTAATTAAATTCGGATGTGTGCGGCTTACAAACACTTGTGGGCCTTTCGTCGCATCTTCCACATTGCTCACATACACTTTGATGCGGTCATGGGCTTTGTAAACTTCGCCTTCGATTTGATTGCGCGTCGACATTGCCGCTTCCACTTTTCCTAAGTTAATAAAAACAAAGTTTTCATCTTGTCGTTCAACAATACCTGTCATTAAATCGTCTTCATATTGGATATATTCTTTAGAAATGACTGAACGCTCTGCTTCACGTAGACGCTGTGTAACGACTTGTTTAGCTGTCGAAGCAGCAAGACGCCCAAAGTTTTTTGGTGTCACTTCAAAACGAATTTTGTCCTCAATTTCATAGGCAAAGTTAATCTCTTTGGCTTCACTTAATGATATTTCAGTATGTTCGTTTTCAACTTCTTCAACCACGTCTTTAATTTGATAGACTTTAATACTTCCCGTTTCGGTATCAAATTGCACTTCAACGTTTTGAGAAGTTCCATATTCTTTTTTATATGCAGACACCAAAGCAGATTCAAGAGCTTCTCGAATCACTTCTGGCGAGATGCCTTTTTCTGACTGCAGTAATTCAAAAGCAGCAACTAATGCATTACTCATTCTTTTTCGCTCCTAATATTAAAATTCAATCGCTAAACGTGCTTTCGAAACGTTCTCGCGGTCAATTTCGACTTTCTTTGTCTTATTCTTTTCTTTTACTTCCATTACGATTTTTTCATCGGTTACTTCACGTAAAAAACCATCGTACACATTGGCTCTCTCTACAGGATCAAAAAGGGAAACATGAATATATCGATCGACTGCTGATTTGAAATCTTCTTCTGTTTTTAGTGGACGTTCCGCTCCTGGAGAAGACACTTCTAAATAATAAGCGTACGGAATAGGGTCCGGTTCAATGGCATCTAATTTTTGACTGACAAGTTCATTCACTTCTGCACAATCATTTAAATCAACGCCACCTGGTTTATCAATATAAATCCGCAAAAACCAATTCTTTCCTTCTTTAATATACTCAATGTCGACGATGCGAAATCCTTTTTCTAAAGCGATCGGATTTGCAATCTCAGCCACTACTTCAACTATATTGTTCATTCTTTCACCTCTTTGATTCTTCTATGTTTTTTCGGCAAAAAGAGTGAGCCAAAAAATTGGCTCACTCCTTCATCTTCTTTAATCAGTATCACTGTTAAATATTACCACGAATCAAAAGAAAATGCAATGATGTGAACCAATAAGGCTTCCACATCTCTTTTGTTCTATTCTATCAGTCCTTTACGCTTTTGACCAAGGAAACATTTCCGGCACCGAGCGTCTTTCTTTAAAAATCGAACAAAGACAATTGGTTTTCATCCGGCAAATGGTTGACAACATTATGGGTTTCTAGATATTCCATCACCGTTTTACTCACTTTCCCGCGTTTGGCTAAATCTTCTTTTGATAAAAAATCCCCTTCTTCCCGAGCTTCAACAATTTGTCGAGCAACGTTTCCTCCAAGTGAAGGAACTGCACGGAAGGGTGCGATTAAAGAATCGCCTTCAATAATGAAATTTTCAGCGTCCGATTGATTTAAATCGACCATTTGGATGTCAAAACCACGTTCCAGCATTTCATTCGCGACTTCAAGGGCCACCACCAATGTATTTTCTTTTGGTGTAGCATCTAGTCCTTTATTGTATATTTCTTCAATTTTTGCTTTAAGGGCTGCTTTCCCACTCGTCATCGCCGTTAGGTCAAAGTCTTTTGCGCGTACAGAGAAAAAGGTGGCATAATAATATAACGGGTGGTGCACCTTAAAGTATGCAATCCGCAACGCCATAATAATATAAGCGGCCGCGTGTGCTTTTGGAAACATATATTTAATCTTTAAACAAGATTCAATATACCACTCGGGGACATCATGGGCGCGCATTTCATCTTGCCACTCCTCGGGAATACCGCGTCCTTTACGCACATGTTCCATAATATTGAAGGCTAGACTGTCTTCTACTCCTTTATATTGCAGATAGACCATAATATCATCACGGGTTCCAATCACATCCGATAGAGGAATATCATGTTTGTTGATTAATTCCTGTGCATTTCCTAACCAGACATCCGTCCCATGCGACAAACCAGAGATTTGAAGTAATTCTGAAAAAGTATCTGGTTTTGTTTGCTCCAACATTTCACGGACAAAGGGAGTTCCAAATTCAGGAACACCTAACGTGCCCGTTTTTGAATAAATTTGTTCAGAAGAAACACCTAAGATTTCAGGTCCTTTAAATAATGACATGACATCTGGATCATTGAGTGGAATCTCTTCGGCAGGAATACCTGACAAGTCTTCCAACATTTTAATCATTGTCGGATCATCATGTCCTAAAATATCCAGTTTCAAGACATTGTCTTCAATCGAATGGAAATCAAAGTGCGTGGTATACCATTCAGAATTCTGGTCGTTGGCTGGGTATTGGATAGGAGTAAAATCATACACATCCATATCATCTGGGATAACAATAATACCGCCGGGATGCTGCCCCGTCGTTCGGCGTACACCAGTGATTCCTTTGACCAAGCGGTCGACTTCTGCCCCGCGATAATTGTGTTGCATATCCCCTTCGTAGCCCTTAACGTAACCAAAAGCGGTTCGTTCTGCAATCGTTCCAATAGTACCTGCGCGATAGACATACTCTGTTCCAAAAAGCTCTTTTGTATAATCATGGGCTTTGGCTTGATATTCCCCGGAGAAGTTTAAATCGATATCCGGCACCTTATCCCCTTTAAATCCTAAAAAAGTCTCAAAAGGAATATCATGACCATCAGCAATAAGCGGCTCACCACAATTTGGGCACGCTTTTTGTGGCAAGTCAAAACCAGAACCAACCGATCCATCGTCAAAAAACTGGTTGTATTGACAAGATGGACAACGGTAGTGAGGGGCCAACGGATTGACTTCTGTAATTCCAGTCAAGGTCGCAACCAAACTCGAACCGACAGATCCCCTGGAACCTACTAAGTAGCCTTCTTCGTTACTTTTATCGACCAGCTTGTGGGAGATGAGATAAATGACCGCAAAACCATTGCCTATAATACTGTCCAGTTCACGTTCAATTCTTGCTTCGACCACTTCAGGCAGGCGCTCACCATACATTTCGCGCGCTTTTCCGTAAGTCATTTCACGAATTTCCTCTTCTGCTCCTTCCATTTTCGGAGTATATAATTCGGATCGAATCGGTGCAATCTCTGGATCCACTTGGTTTTTCACCCACTGTGTATTCGTAACAACCACTTCTTTTGCTTTCTCTCTGCCTAAAAAGGCAAAGGCCTCTAGCATTTCGTCCGTGGTTCGAAAGTGCACTTTAGGATGCAAGGTGTCTTCTGTGTTGTTTTTATTTAGGGACTGCAAAATAATTTTTCTGGAAATAGCATCTTCCGGTTCTAAATAATGCACATTTCCTGTAGCAACTACTGGAATATTTAACTCCTCGCCTAATTTTACAATATTTCGCAGCACTTCTTCTAAGTCGGCATCATGCTTAATCAGTTCGCGTTCCTTTAAATGCAAATAAGCATCCTTAGGCATAATCTCTAAGAAATCATATTTCTTTGCCAATTCTTTTGCTTCTTCGTAACCGGTTTGCAGCATGGTCGTAAACACTTCACCATCCGCACAGCCGCTTCCCACTAGAATACCCTCTTTGTATTCTTCTAAAATACGATGTGGAATACGAGGTGTTCGGTAGAAATATTCGGTCAGACTTTGTGACACCAGTTTAAATAAGTTTTTTAACCCGACATCAGAAGTCACTAACAGCGTGGCATGGGTGGGGCGAGACTGTTTATAGGCATTACCCTCCCCTATTTTGTCGTTAATATTCAACAAATTCGTAATTTCATGCGCTTCTTCAAGCTCTTTTAAGAAAATATCTAATAGCCTTCCAGTTGTCTCAGCATCATAAATGGCCCGGTGATGTTGTTCTAAAGTGACTTCAAACCGTTTGGCCAAAGCACTTAAGCCAAAACTTTTGAATTCAGGATATAAAAAGCGTGCGAGTTCCAAGGTATCAATCACCGGCTCATCAGCCACAGGCAGTCCGTGTTTTGTGTAGCCTTTATTAATAAAGCCCATGTCAAATTTCGCGTTGTGCGCGACGAGAATGGTCCCTTTTGTAAAAGCTTTAAATTCTTCGAGCACTTGTTTTTCTGGTTTTGAGCCCTTTACCATTTCATTTGTAATGCCTGTTAATTGCGTTGTAAAAGCGGAGAGCCTTTCGCCTGGGTCGATAAATTCTTGAAACTCCTCAATCACATTGCCTTTATACATTTTTACCCCGGCCAACTCAATAATTGAATCGTACACAGCTGATAAACCGGTGGTCTCCACGTCAAAGACGACATAAGACGCTTCATTTAAGTCTAAATCTTTTAAATTCCAAGCATTCAACACCCCGTCGTTTACAAGATCCGCTTCGAGACCATAAATGACTTGGATATTTTTGTCTAAACTGGCTTGATACGCTTCCGGGTAAGAATAGACCCCACCATGATCAGTGATAGCTACTGCTTCATGGCCCCATTCAGCCGCTTTGTAAATTAAATCTTTAGCACTTAGCGTGGCATCCATCTGACTCATGTTTGTATGGGCATGCAATTCTACACGCTTTTCTCCTTCTGGCGCTGCATCTTTGCGTCCCTCATAGAACACTTCTTGCATACTTTGAGCCATCATCGTTAATTCATGCGTGTAGTTATCTTCTTGAATCGATCCTTGCGCTTTCAGCCACATACCTTCTTTTATGCTCGCAAAGATGGCTTCATCCGTTTCATTGTTCGAGAATTTTTTCACTGTTAACGAAGAAGAATAATCGGTCATTTTAATAATCATCAATTCTCGTTCAGAACGTAATTTACGGATTTCGACATCAAACACATACCCTTCAACCACTACACTGCGTTCCTCGTCATAAATATCTTCCATCCGAAGAACAGGCGCGTTTTGAGCAATGTTTCGTCCCAATTTGATGGGGCCGTCAAAAGTACCGCTATTCCCATTATTTCTTTCGTTTTGTTGGTGTCGTTCTGTTAATTGTTTCGTGAGCAATGCCGTTTCTTCTTCATTTCTTTCTGTGACGGCTTTTGTGACCTGTTCCGCTGCTTTTTCATCCACCACTGGGATGATTTTTAAGTTTTTAGGAAAACCCACTTTATTATATTGTTCGATAATTGGTGGGAAAAATTCATTCGTAAATTTAGACAACGTGATTTCATGTTCAATATAGAAAAACACTTTGTCTTCTTTTAATTGGGGGGCGCCACTGCTGAACAACTGATTGCAAATAGGTGAGTCTACCCCACTTTTTTGGCAGACATGCAGCCAATAGTCTGTGACGAGCTCTTGAGTCAGTTCAGGTTGTCTTGTCTCAATCGTTAAATCAACCGTAGCGATTTTTGAAAAAGCCACCTTCAGTGCGGCTTCAAATTTTTGATAGAAATGAAAAGGCAGGATGTGATCAAAGGTTAACTGAAAGTGCCAACGTTTCTTTGATCGCCGTACTTTTACGGAAGTCACTTCTCCATTTTGAAGAAACCCCTTCTCCTCTTCTGTCGGTTTCATTTGAATGTGTTCTAGTAATGTTTGAAACATTGCTTGAGAATCTTGGTCCATTATTACCCTTCCTTGCTTCTCATATTTTCATCCATTAAGCAGAGAAAAGGAGCCAGCTGATCTGTCTCCTTTTTCGCTCGTTTATAGGTGAATCTGTCTTATTCTTGCGTAGATGAAAGAATAGAAATCGTATCAATGATATCTTCTTTTTTCGCTTCCACCATTTCATCGGTTTGACGAATCGTCACTTCAACGATACCATCAGCCGCTTTCTTTCCGACCGTGACGCGGATAGGGATACCAATTAATTCTGCATCCGTAAATTTAACACCCGCTCTTTCATTACGATCATCCACTAATACTTCATAGCCTTCCTCTTTAAAGACTGCTATCAATTCATCGGTCAATGCTTTTTGATCTTCGTTGCTGTAATTAATTGGCACAATATGGACATCAAATGGCGCAATAGAGGCTGGCCAGTTTAAACCTTTCTCATCCGCTGTTTGCTCGGCAATTGCTGTAAGCAATCGACTGATTCCAATACCGTAACTGCCCATAATAACCGGTACCGGACGTCCGTTTTGATCAAGCACTGTCGCGTCCATTGTTTCACTAAAACGTGTTCCTAATTTGAAAATATGTCCAATTTCAATGCCTGTAGTAAATTGAAGTTTCCCTTTGCCATCTGGCGAAAGATCCCCTTCCTGAACCATACGAATATCTACGTATTGCGCCGGTTTGAAATCCCGATCCGCATTGACATTCATATAATGTTTTTCAAAGATATTTGCCCCTGTCACACTATTGACCATATTTTCAACATGCAGATCCGCAATAATCTCTACTTCTTCTGGTAAATCAATTGGCCCCACATAACCCGCAGGGATATTACCAAATAACTCAACAATTTCGTCCTCTGATGCTGGTTCAATTGTTTCAGCACCGACAGCGATTCTGACTTTAATCTCATTCACTTCATGATCGCCACGCACAATCGCCAAAATCGGTTGTTCATCATCGGCGACCAAAAGGACACTCTTCATAATCCGAGTATGAGGCACTTTGAGAGAAGACGCGAGCTCATCTATTGTGGTCGTATTCGGTGTGTCTACTAGTTCTTTTTGCAACTGGACGTCTGTATTTTTCCGCTCGTTGAATTTTGAGGTCGCCATTTCTATATTGGCGGCATAATCCCCTTCTGTTGAATAAGCAATTGTGTCTTCACCAATCTCAGAAGGCGCAATAAATTCAATCGACTCACGGCCGCCCATGGCCCCAGCATCCGCAATAATGGAGCGGTAGTCTAGGCCTAAACGTGTAAATATTTTCTCATAAGCTTCCCAAATTTCACTGTACGCTTCGTCCAAGCTTTCGTTAGAATCGTGGAAAGTATATGAATCCTTCATTAAAAATTCCCGGCCTCGAAGCAAACCGAAACGCGGTCTTTTTTCATCGCGATATTTTGTTTGGATTTGATACAAATGAAGTGGCAATTTTTTATAAGACTTGATATCATCGCGGATTAGGCTGGTAAAGGTCTCTTCATGCGTCGGACCTAGGATAAAATCGCGATGATGTCGGTCTTTCAATTTCATTAATTCTGGTCCGTACGTATCATAACGCCCAGATTCTTCCCATAAATCAGCGGGAACTAACGTCGGCAGCATCATTTCTGTACCGCCAATGGCATTTAATTCTTCCCGAATAATGTGTTCGATTTTTTGAATCACTCGCCATGCAAGCGGCAAGTACGAATACACGCCGGATGAAATCTGTCGAATATAACCCGCACGTAACATGAGTTGATGACTGATTGCCTCAGCATCACTTGGGTTTTCCCTTAAAGTAGGGACAAAAATTTGAGATTGTTTCATTTTGTATCAAAACTCCTTTTATTTTGTCTATTTTAATTAAAGAAGAATCGTTGAATATCATTCCATGTAACAACAACCATGAGTAGTAATAATAATACAACACCAACTAAATTTATCATAGCTTCATGTTCTTCTTTGATTGGCTTTCCGCGCACCGCTTCCACCACATTTAACACTAACTTGCCGCCATCTAAAGCCGGAATCGGGAGTAAATTCATCAATCCTAAATTCGCACTTAAAAAACCAATAAAACTAATGATTCCAAGCAAACCGCCCGTTCGAGTGACTTCACCTGTGATTTCAAAAATAGCTACCGGACCGCCTAAAGCATCCATTGAGAGCTGGCCAGTAACTAGCATAACCAGGCTGGTGAATACTGCCGTTAATGTCTGCCACGTTTGTGTGAAACCATAGGCAATTTTATTTAAAAAGCCTTCTTCCATATGGACCATCACACCAATTTGACCGACTTTTGTGCCGTCTGCTGCTGTGGCTAAGCCAGGGGTGATGGTTTCTTGGATTTTTTCGCCATCCGGCTTCTCCGCTTCAAAAAGAAGGGCTTCTTCTGGATTTTGCTGAACCGTCAACACCAAGTCCGTCCAAGTTGAAACTTCTTCTCCATTAATAGAGAGCACGCGATCGCCTTCTTCTAGTTGTGATTCAAGGACAGGCGAGTCTGGTTGGACTTCGCCGATAATTGGTTCGTTTGAAACGACGCCTCCTTGAATAAAGGCCAATGCCATAAAGGCAAGAATCGAGAGGATAAAGTTATTCAGTGGCCCCCCAAAATTTGTCAGGATGCGATGAAATAAGGAAGCATTTTGGACTTGTCGATGGGCAGGTGCGATTTGAAGTTTGGTGCCGTCCTCATTCAGAATCACCGCATTTTCATTGACCTGAAAGGTTTGAATATCGTCAGGATTTCCTCCGACACTTCCTTGAATATAGAGGTCATTTTCAAAATCATAGTCCAATACATCGATTGGAACCCCCGTTGTTTGCATCCGCCCGTCACTTAAATCAATCTCTGTGACTCGCTCTTTTTCATCTATATTTAAAACAACAGGCATCCCTAAGCGAAGATCTTCTTCCTCTTCATATCCCGCCATTAAAACATAACCACCTAATGGCAACACACGAAGGGTATAAGAGGTTTCATTTTTATGCGTTTGAAAGAGTTTTGGCCCCATCCCAATGGAAAATTCCCGAACGAGGATTCCAGCTCTCTTTGCAAAATAAAAATGACCAAATTCATGGACGAGTACAATGATTCCAAAAACTAAAATAAATGCAAGTAATGTTTGCATAGGTTACCACTCCAATCTACCAATTCGTCGATTACACAATTCCAAGCAATACCGCCATCATGAGACTAAATAACACATTATCAAAACGATCTAATATCCCACCGTGCCCAGGGATGAGATGGCCTGAATCCTTGACGCCAAAATGTCTTTTAAAGGCGGATTCAATGAGATCGCCAAATTGACCGGTCACGGATAAAATAATCGACATAATGAGCATTGTCCCATAACTATATGTAAATTCAAAGAAACGTAAATAGATAGCAGCGACAATCACCGCAATTAAGACACCACCCACCGATCCTTCCCAAGTTTTATTAGGTGAAATGGTAGGCGCCAATTTTCTCTTCCCCATCAAAGAGCCAACAAAATATGCCCCCACATCTGTACTAACCGCCACTAATAAAATAAATAAAAATAAATATAAATCAGCCGACCGCACAGCCACCGCGGAGTAACCGCCAAAACCTAAATAAAAAACAGTTAAAGCAGAGATTCCCGCTTTTGTGAAATCATATCCTTTTACAACAACGGTACAAATCAATAAAAAGAGGATGGATAAGATAGGAATAATCCCATTCATCAAATGATCAGGTAAAAATTCTGCCATCACCTCATAAAAAACAACTGAGAAGGCGCCAATATACGTAATAAATGAAGGAATAATTCGACGGCTAATTTTTGCCATGTGAATGAGTTCCATACTGCCCAATAAAGCGATTAAGCCTATTAACACATTAAAAGGCCACCCACCATAGATGACAGCGGGTACTAAAACAACAACTAATACAATAGAAGTGATAATTCGTGTACGCAAGGTAGGCCTCCTGTTCTAACTGTCTTTTGTTTCTTCAATTTAGACACCACCATATCTTCGATTACGTGCTTGATATTCAACAATTGCTTTTTGGAATAACTCTGCATCAAAATCTGGCCAAAGCGCATCGGTGAAATAAAATTCACTATAAGCATTTTGCCACAATAAAAAATTACTGAGTCTTTCTTCTCCACTTGAACGAATAAGAAAATCAACATCTTGATATTCTCTTAATTGTGCCGTTAACAAAAAGGTTGAAAAGAGCTCTTCGTCGATTTGATTGGTATGGAGATTGCCCGCCAGTACTTCTTGAGCGATTGTTTTCGTTGCTTCAACGATTTCCGCACGTCCACCGTAATTAAAAGCAAAGTTTAAAATCATTCCTGTATTCTTTTTTGTCTTTTCCACAGCTTTTAAAATGGATCGCTTCGTAAAATCAGGTATTTTTTGTTCAAAGCCTGTCACGACCACTCTTACATTCTCCTCCATCAGTTCAGGGACAAAACGATCAAAAAATTGACTTGGCAAGCCCATAAGATACTGAACTTCTTTAAATGGACGCTTCCAGTTTTCCGTTGAAAAGGCATATAAAGTAAGCACTTTGATCCCTAAAGAATTGGCACTGATTGTGACTCTTCGGATAGCTTCTACACCCTGTGCATGGCCTGCTGAACGATCTAAACCTTTTTCTTGCGCCCAGCGACCATTCCCATCCATGATAATCGCGACATGTTCTGGAATGGGTTCTTGATTTATCTCTTGGGTAGATTCTGTTGAATGACTCATCTAACCTCTCCTTGCTTCATTTGCTACGTCCTCTATTATATTAAAAATAAGCGCAAACTACCATAACTAGCGGGAAATACTTTTTTAAAAAGAAGATTTACGCGTCTAACACATTAAAAAAACCGCTAAAACAAATATGTTCTAGCGGATTTGTTTTATTTCGAGCAATCAGAAAAGAAGAAAAGTGACTTAGTCTTCCATGATTTCTCTTTCTTTTTCAGCTGCAAGTGCATCAATATTTTTAACCGATGCATCAGTCAGCTTTTGAACATCTTGTTCTAAACGACGTAATTCATCTTCTGTCAAATCGCCAGCTTTTTCCATTTTTCTAAGCTGATCAATTCCCTCGCGACGAATATTACGTACCGCCACTTTCGCATTTTCAGCATATTCGCCGACTTGTTTGGCAATTTGTTGGCGGCGTTCTTCCGTTAATTGCGGTACAACTAATCGAATTACATTTCCATCATTTGATGGAGTAATACCTAAATTTGATTGATTGATTGCTTTTTCAATGTCGCCGATGACATTCTTGTCATAAGGCGTAATCATTAGCATACGTGCTTCTGGTACAGAAATTTGCGCTAATTGGTTTAGTGGCGTCATTGCGCCGTAGTAAGACACTTGAATACCTTCTAGTAAGCTGGCATTTGCCCGCCCAGCTCGGATACTCGCTAAATCTCGTGACAAAGCCATTTCGGCATTTGCCATGTTTTGTTCTGTTTGAATTAAGACTTGCTTACTCATCCAATTTCCCCCTAATATTTGTTCCTATCTTTTCACCAAGGATCACACGTTTAATATTTCCTTTTTCATTAAACTTAAAGACGACTAAAGGAATTTCATTGTCCATACTGAGAGATGAAGCCGTTGTGTCCATCACTTGCAGTGATTTATTGATCACGTCTAGATAAGTCAGCTCATCGTATTTCGTCGCTGTTTTGTCCACATTTGGATCCGATGAGTAGACCCCGTCTACATTATTTTTAGCCATCATAATCACATCTGCATTGATTTCAGCCGCTCTCAGTGCAGCCGTTGTATCGGTAGAGAAATAAGGGCTCCCTGTTCCACCTGTAAAAATGACAACCCGCCCTTTTTCTAAATGACGAATTGCACGGCGGCGGATATACGGTTCCGCTACTTCACTCATACTAATTGCTGTTTGGACCCGAGTCGGTACACCTAAATTCTCTAGGCCATCTTGAAGCGCTAAGCCGTTCATGACGGTGGCCAACATGCCAATATAATCGGCTTGTGCGCGATCCATCCCCATGACTTCACCCGTTTTTCCTCGCCAAATATTCCCGCCACCTACAACAATTGCAAGCTCTACACCTAAATCATGTGCATCTTTAATCTCTTGAGCAATTACTTGAATTGTTTCAGGATCAATGCCGAATCCTTTATCGCCGGCAATTGCTTCCCCACTAATTTTCAAAACAATTCTTTGATATATTGGCTCTGCCATCTTTTGTCCTCCTAGATTAACAACTTAATAGTAGCATAATTTTGCGTATGCGTCACTTATTTTATGGCTCACTGATTTTGCCTATAAAAAAGACAGGAACGATAGACGCCCCTGTCTAAATCTTCATCTTATTGGTTCATTTGGTTTCTAACTTCTTCCGCGAAGTCTTCTTCTCGTTTTTCAATACCTTCGCCTACTTCGTAGCGAATAAACGATTTAACGGAAGAACCTTGATCGTTTAGATATTCTGAAACGGATTTGTCACCATCTTTAACAAATGGTTGGTCAACAAGTGAAATTTCACCTAACCATTTATTTAAACGGCCTTCAACCATTTTTTCAACGATATGTTCTGGTTTGCCTTCGTTTTTCGCTTGCTCAGACAAGATATTTAATTCGTGGTCGCGTACCTCTTGAGGTACTTCGTCTCGGTTTAAATACTGCGGGTTAAGAGCAGCAACGTGCATAGCAACGTCTCTTGCTACCGTTTCATCTGCTCCTTCAATGACTGTAAGCACTGAAATGCTACCGCCCATATGCTCGTAAGCACCAAACGCTTCGTTGTCTTCTTTTTCGACTAATTCGAAACGACGAAGGGTAATGTTTTCACCAATTGTTGTAATTGCAGCTGTAATAGCCTCTGCAATCGTGTCGCCTGATGCAAGTTTAACCTCTTGTGCTTCTTCTACTGAAGCTGGCTTTTCATTAACAATCGCTTGTGCAATGTCTTTTACTAATTGTTGGAATTGCTCATTTTTAGCTACGTAGTCTGTTTCACTGTTGACTTCGACAACTGCTGCTGTGTTGCCATCGACATGAATATAAGATAAGCCTTCAGCTGAAATACGGTCTGCTTTTTTAGCTGCAGTCGCTACGCCTTTTTCACGTAAAATATCGACCGCTTTATCCATATCGCCTTCCGCTGAAACTAATGCTTTTTTAGCGTCCATCATTCCGACGCCAGTTTTATCACGAAGTTCTTTAACTTGTGCTGCTTTAATTTGTGCCAAGATAATTCCTCCTGTATAGTTCAAAAATTTGATTTAGAATTTTTTAAATGAAATAAAAATCACTGTGTAAAAAATTACTCGTTGTCGCCTTCGACAGCTTCAACCATCTCTTCGATTGATTGTGATTTTTCATCTTCTGCCGCTTGTGATTCGCCTTGGTTTCCTTCGATATACGCATCTGCCATCACTGAAGTAATCAATTTAATTGCACGGATTGCGTCATCGTTTGCTGGAATGACATAGTCAATGTTGTCTGGATCTGTGTTTGTATCCACCATTGCGATCACTGGGATTCCTAATTTATTTGCTTCATTCACCGCGATGTATTCTTTGCGCGGGTCAACGACGAATAATGCATCTGGAAGACCAGGCATATCTTTAATTCCGCCTAACGTACGGTTTAATTTTTCGCGTTCTTTCATGAGCAAGCTGACTTCGTTTTTAGGGAGAACATCAAATGTTCCATCTTCTTCCATTGCTTCTAATTCTTTTAAGTAGTCAATACGTTTGCTAATTGTATCCCAGTTCGTCATTGTTCCACCTAACCAACGATGGTTGATGTAATGTACGCCTGCACGTTCAGCTTCGTCTTTAATTGACTCGTCTGCTTGTTTTTTTGTTCCTACAAAAAGAACATGTCCATTATTTTCTCCAATTTCACGAACAACTTCATACGCTTTTTCAATTGCGCGTACAGTTTGCTGCAGATCAATAATGTAAATCCCATTTCTTTCTGTAAAGATATAAGGTTTCATTTTAGGGTTCCAACGACGTGTTTGGTGACCGAAATGAACACCAGATTCTAATAATTGTTTCATTGTTACGACTGCCATGTAAAATTCCTCCATTTGTGTTTTATTTCTTCCCTAGACTTCTCGCGCCCAAACAACTCCTGGCATAGGAGCAACAGTTGA